>VFZH01000071.1 GCA_016871255.1 Acidimicrobiia bacterium
GACCGCCCTCAGCGCCCGCGAAGCCCGGCGACGCCCCTCGTGCGGCCGGACCTCGGCTCCGGCGCCCGGGGCGGAACCCGGGCCCCGCGGGTACAATCCGGATCGCCGTGCCGGAAGACTCTCAGCACCAGAACGGCGTCATCGTCGAGGCGCTGCGGCGTGACATCCGCGGCCTCGTCGCGGTGTACCGCTTCGGGTCCACGGCCGACGGCACGGCCACGGACGGGAGCGACACCGACATCGGGTTCCTGGCCCGCGAGGCCGTGTCGTCTGCCGACCGGTTCGACGTCCAGGAGGCGCTGGCGGCGCGACTCGGATGCGACGTCGACCTGGTCGATCTGTCGACGGCCACGCCTGTCATGGCGGTCCAGGTCGTGGCGCACGGCCAGCTCCTGTTCGACGGCGACGGTCGAGCCCGCGGAGACTTCGAGGATCGGACCTTCGGCGCCTACGCGCGCCTGAACGAAGAGCGCCGCGCCATCCTCGAGCGCATCGGCACGGAGGGAACGGTGTATGGCCGATGACGTGCTCGTCAACAAGGCCGCGGCCATCGAGCGCGCCATCCGGCGGGTGCGGGAGATCCATGCCGGCGACGAGCGGAACCTGCGGGCCGATCAGACTCGTCAGGACGCCATTCTCCTGAACCTGCAACGAGCCTGTGAAAGCAGCATCGACGCAGCGATGCACATGGTCCGCGTCCGCCGGCTGGGTGTCCCCCAGGAGACGCGCGACGCGTTCGGCATGCTGGAACAGGCGGGCCTGCTCGACCCGCCGCTCGCCGACCGCATGAAGAAGATGGCCGGCTTCCGCAACGTGGCGATCCACGACTACCAGAAGCTCAGCCTCGACATCGTGCAGCGCATCATCGTCGACCATCTCGACGACTTCGCGGCCTTCGTCCGCGCAATCCTGAGAGCCTGACGGCGGGCTCTCTTTCGGGCACCCACTACACCGTGCGCGTGACGAGCACCTCTTCACCCAGCATGTCGGTGATCTTCACCGCCACCGTCGTCTCGACTCATGGGCCCGAGATGAAGGCAGCCGGCATCGCCACCGTCCCGGCCGGACGTGTCCTCACCGGAGTCCGGCTGCTGGCCAGCCTCGTCGGCGTCTGTTCGGTCGCGTCCCTGGTGTCCGCGCAGAACGGGGATGCTCAACCCCCGGCGGGCCAGCCAGCGCCCCAGTCGCCCCCGGCGTTCACCGAGACGGTCGAGGTCGTGGGCACGACGCCGATCCACGGCCTGGGCATCGACCGGAACCGGATCCCGGCCAGCGTGCACACGGCCACGGCCGATGCGCTGGCGGCGACGGGCGCGATCACAGTCGGGGAACAACTGAACCGCGCCGTGCCGAGCGTGCACGTCAACGAGGCCACGACCAACCCGTTCCAGCCGGATCTGCAATTCCGCGGCTTCGTCGGCTCGCCGCTGCTCGGCCTGCCTCAAGGCCTGGCCGTGTACCAGAACGGGGTGCGGTTGAACGAACCGTTCGGCGACACGATGAACTGGGACCTCGTGCCGACCGGAGCCATCGACACGGTCAACGTGATGCCGGGCTCGAATCCGCTCTTCGGATTGAACGCCCTCGGCGGCGCGCTCTCGGTGCAGACGAAGACCGGCTTCTCCGGCACGGGCCTCGACGCTGCGGTGTCGGGTGGCTCCTTCGGCCGCTACCTGGTCGAGGCGGCGAGCGGCGGGAACAACGGCCGGCTGGGGTACTTCCTGGCTGGAAGCGCGCTGATGGAAGAGGGCTGGCGCGACGAGTCGCCGTCGCGGGTCCGGCAACTGCTCGGCGACGTCGAGCGGCGGGGCGGCGCGACGACCATCGGCGCCACGGTGAACACCGCCGTGAACCGGCTCATCGGCAACGGCGCGGCGCCGATCGAGCTGCTGGAGGAGCGGCGCTCGGCGGTCTTCACCTACCCCGACGAGACGACCACGAACATGACGCTGCTCACCCTGCGTGTGCAACACGTGCCGGAACCGGCCATCAGCTTCGACGGGCGCCTCTACTACCGGCGCGCAGCGCTCGACACGTTCAACGGCGACGACTCGGACTACGACGAGTGCGAGGACGACGCGTTCGAGGAGATCCTCTGCTCGGACGAGGGCGAAGGCGGGCCGGTCGTGAACCAGTTCGGCGAGTTCATCGGCGCAGATGACGCTGACGAGCTGAACGGGACGAACAACACGTCCGCGCGGCTCTCACACGGGTGGGGTGGCGCGTTCCAGTCCACGATCGCGCGTCGGCTGTCCGGTCGCGCCAACCACTTCGTGGCCGGTGTCAGCCTCGACGGGGGGCGCACGGCCTACGAGGCGGACACCGAGATCGCGCGCCTCACCGACGGACGGGGCACGGCGGGCATCGGGCAGCTCGACCAGGACGCCGCGGTTCGCCTGCGCGCCACCGTGCGTCACGCCGGCGCATACGCGGCGAACTTCCTGACCCTCGTGCCGCGCCTGACCGTGATGGGCGCCGCGCGCGTCACCTACAGCGACATCGCGCTGCGCGATCGGATCGGCACGGCGCTCAACGGCGACCACTCCTTCGCCCGTCTGAATCCGGCGGCCGGCCTCACCTGGGCGCTCCCAGGAGGAGCCACGGCGTACGGCAGCGTTGCGATGTCGTCCCGCGTGCCCTCGCCGTCGGAGCTGAGCTGCGCCGACCCGGACGATCCGTGCCGGCTGCCGAACGCCTTCGTCGCCGATCCGCCGCTCGAGCAGGTGGTGGCGCGCACATGGGAAGGGGGGATTCGCGGCACCGGCAGCGGACTGGCCTGGAACGCCTCGGCGTTCCGAACCGCCGCCAGCGACGACATCCTCTTCATCAGCAGCGGTCCGCTGACCAACACCGGGCACTTCGCCAACGTGGGCGACACCGTCCGGCAGGGCCTGGAGATCGGCGCATCGGGTGCGCTCGGCGCCGTGCGCTGGGACGCGGCCTGGTCCTTCGTGTCCGCGCGCTTCGACACGCCGATCGCGCTGAGCAGCCCGAATCACCCGGGCGAGGAGGACGGCGAGATCGAGGTCAGGGCGGGCAGCCGGATCCCCGGCGTGCCGCAGCACAACCTCAAACTGAACCTGGCGGGCACGACGGGCCGCCTGACGCTTGGCGGGAACCTGCTGGCCACGTCGCGCCAGTACCTGCGGGGCGACGAGGCGAACCTGCTGTCCGCCCTCGACGGGTTCGCGCTCGTCAACCTGCACGCCAGGTACGCGCTCGGACGACACGTGAGGCTCACGGCACGCGTGACGAACCTCCTCGACGCCGACTACGCGACCTTTGGCCTGCTCGGTGACGCCGACGAGGTGCTGGGCGACGATTACGAGGATCCGCGGTTCCTCAGCCCCGGCGCCCCGCGCGCCGCGTGGGTCGGCGTGCAGTTCGGGTTCAGGTAGTCTGCCCTTCCGGCTTCACGAGCCGCCGGGCGGCATCGCCGGACAGCCCGAACAGGCTGCGCATGGTGCCCTTCCTGGTCCGCGTACGCCACCTGGACGGGAGCCTGGCTCTGATGATGGTGCGCGGCGACTCCGACCTCGGTCCGGCCCTGCGCGGGCAGGACGACCCCGGGCACGACACGCGGTAGTCGGCCACACCCTCCGCCGTGCGCGGCGTCGAACGTCGCCGACCGGTGCCATATAGTGTGGCGGTGGCCATCGACGATCTCTGCGAGCGGTCGCCGTCGTACATCCGCGCCATCGCGCCGTATCTTCCCGGCAAGCCGATCACCGAAGTCGCCCGCGAGCTGGGCATTCCGGCATCGTCCATCGTCAAGCTGGCGTCGAACGAGAACCCCCGGGGGATGTCACCGCGCGCCCGCGCCGCGATCGCGTCCGCGATGGACGACGCGTCCCGCTACCCGGACGGCTACGACCTGATCCACGCGCTCGCCCGCCGGACCGGCGTCGCGCCCGAGTCGGTCGTGCTCGGCAACGGCTCGAACGACGTGCTGGAGATGGTGGCCGGCGTGTTCCTGACGCCGGGCACGGCCAGCGTCTTCTCCGAGCACGCGTTCGCGGTCTACCCCCTCGCCACCCAGGCTCGCGGCGCTCGCAGCATCGTCGTCCCCGCCCGCGACTACGGCCACGACCTCGGCGCGATAGGTGCCGCCATCACGCCCGACACGCGCGTGGTGTTCGTCGCCAACCCGAACAACCCCACCGGGACGTGGGCCGCGCCCCGCGAGGTTGGGGCCTTTCTGCGCGCGGTCCCGCCCACGGTCGTCGTGGTGCTCGACGAGGCGTACAACGAGTACCTGGCGGCCGCCGACCGCGCCGACAGCGTCGCGTGGCTCGCCGATCATCCCAACCTCGTCATCACCAGAACCTTCTCCAAGGCCTACGGCCTCGCCGGCCTGCGCGTCGGCTACGCGCTGGCGCACCCGCGGGTGACGGATCTGATGAACCGGGTGCGGCATCCCTTCAACGTGAACACGCTGGCGCTGGTGGCGGCCCAGGCGGCGCTGGACGACGACGCGTTCGTCCGGACGAGCTGCGAGTTGAACCGCGCCGGACTGGCACAGCTCGTCGAGGGGTTCGGTCGCCTGGGGCTGGCCTGCATCCCGTCGCACGCCAACTTCGTGTGCGTCGAGATCCCTCGGACGGGCACCGCCCCGCGCGCCGCAGCGGTGTTCCAGGCCCTGCTGCAACAGGGCGTCATCGTGCGGCCGGTTTCAGGCTACGGGATGCCCGATCACCTGCGCGTCACCGTGGGGCTGCCGCAGGAGAACGCGCGCTTCCTGGACGCACTCGTGGTCGCCCTTCGGACGTAGCGCCGGCTGCCGGCCGCGACCGGCGCGCCTACGACGCGGGCGCCGGGGCGGGGTCGACCCCCTGCCACAGGTTCGCCGTGCCGAGCTCGGCGCGGCCGCACGCCTTCAGGTAGAGGAAGAGCTGCGTGCGGTATGCGGCGCACCCGCACAGCACGGCGTTCACGATGAAGGCGCCCCGGCTGGTGGTGCTGCCGTCGAACGCCTTCATCTCGCCGCGGAAGTCGGCTTCGGAAACGTCGCCCAGGAGTTCCGCGTACTGATCGTGCTGGCCGGCGATGGCGGCGAGCGTCTGCTTCAGGTCCCAGCCTTCCGCTTCTTTGCCTCTCGCCGCCCACGCCTCGCGGTCGAAGGTGCCGGTCAGCGCGTAGGCCGTCAGCCCCGGGCCCATCACGACCAGGTACTTCAGCAGCTCGAGCGTGCTCCGCTGCTTCGGCGTGGGTCGGTAGTCGAGCATCGACGGCTCGATCTTGCCCGCCAGGTGGAGCAGGATGCGCACTTCGTTCTGCAGGGACGTGATCAGCTCGGACTTGGTCATGACCATGGGCAACCTCGCCCGCCATTCTAGCCCGCGCCGGCCGGCGGGCCGGAGGGGATGTTTGCCTCCACGCTGCGGCGGTGGCCATAATGGCCGCATCCGGGCCGGTGCCCGGTCACCCGGCTTTCAAGGAGACCTCGAGATGAACCGCGTTCTGGCGACCTCACTCGCGCTCGGCCTCGCGCTTGCCGCATTCACGCTGGTCTCCGGCAACGAGCCGGTCCAGCGATCCGCTCAGCACGACTACCGGGTCGTCACGGTGGCAGACGGCCTCGTGAACCCCTGGTCGATCGCATTCCTGCCGGGGGGTGACACCCTGGTGACGGAGCGTCCCGGCCGGCTGCGCCTCATCCGGAACGGCACGCTGCTCCCCACGCCGGTCGCGGGCACGCCGCCGGTCTTCGCGCAGGGACAGGGCGGCCTGCTCGACGTCGTGCCGCATCCGGACTTCGCGAACAACCGCCTGCTCTACCTGAGCTACGCGAAGGCGACCGACGCGTCCGGCGGCTCGGCCACGGCGGTCGTCCGCGGGCGTTTCGAGAACGATCGGCTCGGCAACGTCGAGGAGATCTTCCTGGCCGTGTCACAGGGCCGCGGGCACTACGGCTGCCGGCTCGCGTTCGACCGCGCCGGCTACCTGTTCCTCACGCTCGGCGACCGCCAGGTCCCGCCGGCCGGCACGCTCGAGGCGCACCCGGCACAGGACCTCTCCAACCATCACGGCGTGGTCGTCCGGCTGCACGACGACGGCCGGGTGCCCACGGACAACCCGTTCGTGAACCGGCCCGGGGCGCGCCCGGAGATCTGGAGCTACGGTCACCGCAACCCGCAGGGGCTCGCGTTCCACCCGGAGACGGGCGACCTGTGGCTCAACGAGCACGGGCCGCAGGGGGGAGACGAGCTGAACCTGGTCCAGGCGGGCCGCAACTACGGCTGGCCGGTGATCGGTTTCGGCGTGAACTACCAGAGCGGCCTGGCGATTCACGCCGGCACGCACCGCCAGGGCATGGAACAGCCCGTCCATGTGTGGGTGCCGTCGATTGCCACCTCCGGCATGCTGTTCTACACGGGCGACCGGTTTCCGCGCTGGAAGGGCAGCCTGTTCGTCGGCGGGATGGCCGGCGAGCAGCTCGCGCGCCTGACGCTGGACGGCCAGCGCGTCACCTCCGAAGAAACGCTCGTGCGCGGCATGGGGCGCATCCGCGACGTGCGCCAGAGCCCGGACGGCTTCATCTACCTGGCGATCGACCACCGCCAGGGTGACCCCGCGCCGGTCGTCCGGTTGGAGCCGGTGGATCGCACGAGCTAGGTGGTCCGATCGAAGGCCGCGCGCTCGGTTGACGGCTCGATCAGCAGGTTCGCGACCGACACCCCGGCCGCCACGGCCACCAGGAGCAGGGCGGGATACGGCCGCACGCCGCCGATGCTCAGGGCCACGGCGGCGAGGATCGAGGCCAGTCCGAGATCGCACGTGCGGAGCCAGGCCCGTGCCCGGCGGCGCTGCGCACGCGTCTCGGCCGGATAGACGCGGGTCGAGAACCACAGGTGGAGGCGGACGCTGACGGCCACCACCGTCAGCGCCAGCGCTGCGAGCCCTGCGGGCATGCCGCCGCCGAGCGGCACCCATTGCCGCTCGACCCACAGCGGCAGCAGCGCCAGCACGTAGACCCCCGACACGATTGCCTGGTGCGCCCGCCACCACCGGAGGGGCGGCCACGGCCGCTCGCCCGACGCCCCGCCCCGCACGGGACGGCCCCCGCCCCTCCTCACCACCTCGTCCAGGTGGTCGAGATCGGATCGAAGCGCGTCGGACGACGCGTAACGTGCGGATGGCTCGTGCTCCAGGCAGCGCTGCAGGATCTCGTGGAGGCCCCGTGGCGAACCGGCATCGTCCCGTTCCGACGCGAGCGGCTCGATCGCAGACGATGCCGCGCCCGCTCCCGTAAGCGGGTTGCGCCCCGACGCCAGTTCGGACACCAGGACGCCGAAGGAGAAGATGTCGGCGCGAAAGTCCGTCGGCTCGCCGCGCCGCTGCTCCGGCGCCATGTAGCCCGGTGTGCCCGCACGCCGGAGCAGCCCCGCCTCCGGATCGTGCAGTTGTCCATCGGCGCGCGCGAGTCCGAAGTCGAGCACCTTGACCGTACCCGACGCGGTGAGAATCACGTTCTCCGGCTTGAGGTCGCGATGGACGACACCCTGCGCGTGTGCGGCGGCCAGGGCGGCGGCGAGTTGCCGCGCGATGGCGAGCACGTCCGCGAGCGGCTGCGGCCCGCGCGACACGATGGCCCGGAGTGTCGGGCCGGGCACGTACTCGGAGGCCAGGTAGAGCTCTCCGTCAAGCTCTTCGAGCGCGTACACGGTCGCGATGCCCGGGTGGGTCAGGGCGGCGGCCGCCCGTGCCTCCCGCCTCAGCCGCGCCCGGGCGGCCGGATCCGCCGCTCGCCCGGCGGGGATCGCCTTGAGCGCCACGCGCCGCGACAGCCGGGTGTCTTCAGCGAGGTACACGACACCCATCCCACCTGTGCCGATTTCCTGCCGGACCAGGTACGGGCCGATGGCGGTGGGCACCGCGCCCCCCGGGGCCTCATCGAGCAGGTCCGGTACCGCCTCGGCGGCGGGGCGCTCGAGGAAGTCCCCGGCGGTGTCGTGCGCGGCGAGCAGCGACTCGACCTCGCCGCGCAGCGCGGCATCGGCTGCGCCGATACGGTCGAGGTGAGCGGTCCGATCCGCCGCGTCCAGATCGAGGACGTCGAGGAACACGCGCTCGACGGCGTCCCACTCGGCCATCACGGCACGCCCTCTCGAAGCGCACGCGCCAGCCACGCCCTGGCCAGCGCCCACCGGCGCTTGGTGGTTGCCGGCGAGGTGTCCAGCACCTCCGCCGTCTCGTCGATCGACAGCCCGGCAAAAAACCGGAGATCGACGAGCCGCTCGAGATCCGGATCGAGGGCGCCCAGGCGGGTCAGCGCCCGATCGAGATCCGCCAGCTCGACGGACGCTGGCGATTCTCCGGCAATCTGCGAATGGAGCGTGACCTGCACTCGACCCCCGCCGCGCTTCGCCGCCGCCCTGGCCCGGGCACGCTCGACGAGAATCTCCCGCATCGCGCGCGCCGCAATCCCGAAGAAATGGGCGCGGTTCTCCCACGCCAGCCCCTCGCTCTGGTGCAGCCGCAGATACACCTCGTTCACCAGGGCCGTCGGTTGCAGGGTCAGTCCTGGACGCTCGCGCCGCAGGAGACTGGCGGCCACGCGGCGCATCTCGTCGTAGACGAGCGGCGTGAGCTCCTCCAGCGCGTTCCGGCCTCCCCGCCGCCCGTCCGCAGGCTCCCGGCGCGTGTCCGGCCGCGGAATCGTCATGGGGCGCTAACTCTAGCACGATCTGTAGTTTGCGAGGCTCATGAGCCGGTTTCGCAGCGGTTTGCGCATGCAGGGACAGAGGAGGAGCGTCATGACCGAACAGGGCGCGACACATGTACGAATCAACGGCGGAGTCCTGGCCGCCACCGAAAAGCGGCTGCTGGTGTGGATGGCCCGTCGGCTGCCACCCTGGGTGCACTCGGACCACCTGACGCTGCTGGCCCTGCTGGCGATGGCCGGAGCCGGCGCCGCGTTCTGGGCCGCACGCGCCTGGCCACCAGCCCTCGTGCTGGTCGTCGTGGCCCTGGCGGTGAACTGGTTCGGCGACAGCCTGGACGGCACGGTCGCGCGCGTCAGACACCACGAGCGCCCGCGGTACGGCTTCTACGTGGACCACGTCCTCGACATCGTCGGGACCTCGCTCCTCATCGGAGGCATGGCGCTGTCGGGCTACATGACCCCCGTCATCAGCCTGGCGCTGCTGGCCGCGTATCTGCTGGTCGCCGCCGAGGTGTTTCTCGCCACGTCCGTGTCAGGCCACTTCCGCATGTCCTTCCTCAGCGTCGGACCGACCGAGCTCCGCGTCATCCTGGCCGTCGGTACGCTCGCGCTCCACGTCCGGCCGCACGTCACGGTGTTCGGGATCGGGCCCGTGCCGCTGTTCGACGTGGGTGGGCTGGTGGCCATCGCCGGGCTGATGGTCACGCTGCTGACCTCCACCATCCGGACCACGCGGGCGCTCTACCTGGCAGAGCCGCTGCCCGGACGGTCGTGACGACGAGCGGCCGGCTGGGAGCCGGTCTGCTCGTCTGCGCACTGGCGTGGGTTCCTGCGCCGCGGGCGGCCAGTGCGGCGGCGCTCGGCCGGGACACCCTGCAGGGCTGGGACGCGTACGTCAGGGCCACGGAGTCCCGCATCGCGCGCGAGCTGGCGGAGCCGGCCAGGTTCCTGGTCACCGACCGGCTCGAGGACGCGGCCCGCGTGCGCGCGTGCATTCTCGGGGGCGCGGTGCCCGTGGCGCAGATGGCGACGGTGGACGCCGGCGGCGTGCGCCTGAGCGTGCCCGGCGGGTTCGTCTCGCACTGGCGCGGCAGCGTCCACCTGCCCGGGGTCCATCTCGACGAGCTGCTGGAGGACCTGCGACACCCGGATGCCCGCCGGCGTCATCAGGAGGACGTGGTCGCGATCCACGTCCTGTCGCGGCAGCCGGATCGGCTCCAGCTGGCCATCCGGATGACGCGCGGGTCGATCGTGTCGGTCACCTACGACACGTGGCACGACGTCACCTACGCGAGGCGGGGCCCACGACGTGCCTCGAGCCGCAGCATCGCCACGCGCATCGTCGAAATCGACGACCCCGGAACGGCCCGCGAGTCGGCGCGGCCCGAAGGGCGGGATCGGGGATTCCTGTGGCGACTCAACTCGTACTGGCGCTACGAGCAGACCGCAACCGGCGTGGTGGTCGAGCTGGAATCGCTGGCACTCAGCCGGAGCATCCCGGCCGGACTCGGTGCCATCGTCCGCCCCGTGGTGACGCGCATCTCCAGGGAGACGGTGGTGCGAACGCTCGAAGCCCTGCGGGACGCGCACGCCGCGACGCGTGCGGGCGGCCCGCCGCCGGCATGCGGATGAGGCGCTGGCTCACCTTCAACGTCGTCGGCGCGGCAGGATTCGGTCTGCAGCTGCTGGCGCTCGAAGGGTTGCTTCGCACGGGACTGGCGCTGGTGCCTGCGGTGACGCTCGCCGTGCTCCTTGCCGTGTCGCACAACTTCGTCTGGCACGAACGGCTGACGTGGGCGGATCGGCCACGCCATCACCGGCTGGGGCGGTGGCTCGGCTTCAACCTCTCGACCGGGCTCGTGTCGGTTGTCACGAACGTGGCGGGCACGTCGGTCCTCGTGACCACTCTGGACGTGCCCCCGGTTGCCGCGAACGTGGTGGCCGTGGGCATCGCCTCCATCCTCAACTACACGGTCAGCGACCGTCTCGTCTTTTCCGGGAACGTCGCGGTGCAGGCCCGGCGTGACCCGGTGCCGGGGTCATCGAGCCGGATGGTTCACAGGCAGGGAGGCGCGCAGCGCGTTGTCGAGGGCCGAGACGAGCTCGTCTTTCGGCACGTCGATGCTGCCCATCGAATCGAGGAGACAGATGCCCAGCAGGATCAGGAAGCGGGCCTTGATGCTGGCCAGGGGGAGGTCGATCCCCTCGGGCCGGCGCCGCCACTCCTCGATCGCGTCGCGGTGCCACCCGGCCACGAACTCCGCCAGGACGGGATGGCGTGACGCGGCCAGATGGATGGCGATGAACAACCGCCGGATGTCCGCGAGGTCGTCCGCCGCCAGCACGTGCGCCAGCCCCGTCCAGGTGTGGGGCGCTTCCCTCATGCGTTCGAACATGTGCGCCACCGCGGCGTCGATCGACCACCTGGCGGACTGGTACAGCAGATCGGTCCGATCCTTGAAGTGGGTGTAGACCGCCGCGCTTGTGACACCGGCGTCGGCGGCAATTGCCTGTACGGTGGCCGCTTCGTAGCCGGTGTCGATCAGCGCCCGCGCCGCGGCAGACAGCAGTCGCTCGCGCGTACTCGGCTCGTGCGCCGGCCGCCTGCGTGGACGGCCGATCCGGTGCTTGCGCGGCCGTACGCCGGTCGTGCGCCAGGGCGGCGCGGATCGCCCGGCGGCCGGGCGCGGCTGAGTTCGTGTGCGGGAACCGGCTGGGGGCTTCCGCGTGGGGGATCTTCTGGACAACGGCATCTGGGCGGGAAAGGCTGGAACTCCGGCCGGCCTGACCCCTGCCTCGTCCAGTGTAGCCGTGAAGCCCGCCGCTGCACCCGGAAAGGTGCGCCGCCAGCCCGGTGGCACTCGCCCCCGGGACGCCACTGCCTTGACAGCACCGGGCGTGCCCAGTAGAGTGACGGGTTACCTAACTTATGAGGCGTTCAGTATGCGAACGCCGTGGCCCGAAGGAGACCTCGACGATGGCGACCCTCTCGCTTCCCCGGCGTCCCGGCCTTCCCGCCTTGTGCGCGGCCGTGCTGCTGCTTCCCTGGCCGGCTTCGGCCGAGGTGACGTTCACGAAGGATATCGCCCCGCTGCTCCAGAACCACTGCGAGCGCTGTCATCGGCCGGGATCGATCGCCCCGATGTCGCTCGTCACGTACGAGGAGGTCCGGCCGTACGCGCGCGCCATCCGCGTGCGCACCTCGCTGCGCGACAAGCCCGGCGTGATGCCCCCCTGGATGCTCGAGAAGAACGTCGGCATCCAGGGCTTCCAGGACGATCCGTCCCTCAGCGACGCCCAGATCGCGATGATCGCGGAGTGGGTGGACAACGGCGCGCCGCGCGGCAACCCGGACGACATGCCGCCCCCGCTCACCTGGAGGGGACCCAACGAGTGGGCGATCGGCGAACCTGACCTCATCGTGAAGTCGAAGCCGTTCAGCATGGAGGCCGAGGCGCCGGACTGGTGGGGCTCGTTCGACAACGTGCTGACCGGCCTCACGGAAGATCGCTACGTGGCGGCCTACGAGTTCCACGAAGTGAACGACGCGAGGGGCAAGGAGGCCGAAGTCACGGGCGGTGCGGCGTTCACCGCCGCGCTCGGCGTGATCCACCACGGCACGGTCACGGCCCTCGGGCCGGACGGCAGGCCCGAGCCGGGCGGCTGCTGCCCGACGCACGAAGTGGGCCGCAACGCCGACTGGTTCGATCCGCGGGCGGGCAAGCCCCTGCGGGCGGGCTCCAGCCTGGCCTTCAACTCGATGCACCTGCACGCCAACGGCCGCGACACGACCGGGCACATCGAGATCGGCTTCAAGTTCCACCCGCGCGGATACGTACCGGCGTACAAGGCCACGGGCGTGATGGTGGCCACCAACCACCATCTGATCGACATCCCGGCCGGTGCGAAGAACCTGCGCGTCACCGGCACGGGCGTGCTTCGCGAGAACACCAAGCTGACGGTGTTCGAACCGCACATGCACGCGGCGGGCGTCCGCTTCTGCCTCGAGGCGATCTACGGCACCACGACCGAAACCCTCAACTGCGCGGGCTACGACCACAGCTGGGTGCTGGCGTACACCTACCAGCCGGACACGGCGCCGCTGCTGCCGAAGGGCACGATCCTGCGCGTCGTGGGTTACTACGACAACACGCCGGCCAACAAGAACGTGGTCGATCCGCGGAACTGGCAGGGCGGCGGCCACCGCTCGGTGGACAACATGAACCTGATCCTCGGCCAGGGGATCGCGATGACGGATGCCGAGTTCGAGGCGGCGGTGGCCGAGCGCCGCGGGAAGCTCGGGGTCACGGGCCGGCAGGTGGTCATCGGCTGCCCGACCTGCGGCGTGCCGCCGGCCCCTCCGCGGCAACAGTCCCGCCTGGCCGAGTAGCGCAAGAACCGTGACGATGGACGCGCAGCCCACTCCCACCCGAACCCGCGCCCGCCTGGCGGGCCTCTGCCTGCTGGCGGCGTTCTTCGCCGTCAGCGGCGAGGCACGGGCCCAGGAGCACTACCAGTCCGGACAGCCCGTCACTCCGGTGTACGAAGGATGGGAGAAGAACGCGGACGGGTCCTTCAACCTCGTGTTCGGCTACTTCAACCGGAACTGGGAAGAGGAGATCGACATCCCGGCCGGACCGGACAACCGGATCGAGCCCGGCGCCGCCGATCAGGGTCAGCCGACGCACTTCTACCCCCGCCGCACGCGGTTCATCTTCCGCGTGCGCGTGCCGGCGGACTTCGGCCGGAAGGAAGTGATCTGGACGCTGACCAGCCGCGGCGAGACGCTGCGGGCCTACGGCACGCTGCTCCCCGAGTACTTCATCGACAAGCTGGTGATCTCCGCCAACACGGGCGGCGCAGGCGGCGCGGGCGGTGGCGACCCGGAGCTGCACGACAACCAGTACCCGGAGCTCGAAGTCGAAGGGGCACCCACGCGCACCGTCACGGTGGGCACGCCCGTCCCGCTCGCGGCCGTGGCGCACGACGACGGGATTCCCAGGGTGCGATCGATGGCACCGTCGGTGCCCGGCGTGGCCGCGGCTCCGGCGCCGAACGCCGCCACCGGCCTGCGCGTCTCGTGGTTCGTCTACCGCGGCGCGGGAACGGTGACCTTCGATCCGGAGCAGATCACCGAATGGGAAGACAGCCGCGACGGCGCCAACTCGGCGCAGGCGCCCGGCTGGAGGACCCCGCCCGTCCCCGAGGGCAACCGCTGGACGGCGCACGTGACCTTTGCCGAGCCGGGGACCTACGTCCTCCGGTGCCAGGCGCACGACGGCGCGCTGCCCGTCGCCAAGGACATCACCTTCATCGTCGAGCCGTAACGCCCAGAGCCCGGGCCGGCATCAGCCGGCCCGTGGATGCAGTGCACGCCCCGGAACTGCTCGGCCGGCGTGCCCCCACTTGGCCCCGTCCGTACCGACTGGTAAGCTGCCGCTCCACGCGCCAGCTCAGGCGCACACACCCGGACGCGCGAGGTACACCATGGGCAGGACGCTCTCGACGCTGAACCTTGTCCCCCTCCTTGTCTTTCCCCTTCTCGTCTACAACGTCATCGTGCTGACCGGCCTGGCGCCCGCAGGCGGGGTCGGCCCCTGGATGCACGACCCGGTGCTGTCAGCGACCCTGTTCTCCGGGGACGTCTGGGGGGTGTCGTTCGCGGACCTGTTCACCGCCGCGAGCCTGCTGCTGCTCTTCGTTGAGATCGTCAAGGCGACGCGGACGGACGCGGCGGCGATCACGAATCACGGGCTGTCGGTGCTGCTGGCCGTGATCTGCATCGTGCAGTTCATCGCGATGGCCGGGTTCGCCACGTCCGCCTTCTTCCTGCTGACGCTGATGACGATTCTCGACGTCGTCGCCGGCTTCACCGTGACCATCGTGGCCGCGAAGCGGGACTTCGGCTCGCCCGCCGGTCTGACCGGCGCGAACTGACCGCGGCGCGGGCGCGCCGCATCCTCAGGACGCGCGGAGCTTCTTGAACCGCCCGCCGTGGAGCGGGCCGGCCGCCAGCACGACGCGCTGCGGAATCTGGGCGGGCCGGAGGCGGCCCCGACAGAACTGCGCCATGCGCTGCTTGAAGGCAGGCACGGTTTCGGTCGTCGTCAGGTTCACCCTGGCCGACACGATCTGCCCCATGATCGCGTTCCGCTCGCCGTACACGACCGCGTCGGCCACCCCGTCCATCGCGAGAAGCACGTCTTCGACCTCGACGGGCAGCACCTTCTCGCCTCCCACGTTGATGACCTCCGCCTGCCGGCCGAAGATCCGGACGTACCCGTCCCGCTCCTCGACGAGGTCTCCCGTCATGAACCAGCCGTCGCCGGTGAACGGGCTCGGCGCGTTCAGGTACCCGAGCATGGCCGCCGGCGACCTGATCTCGAGCATTCCGCTGACGACGCGCGTCTCGATCCCTTCGCCGCCGACCTTCACCCACAGCGAGTCCGACGACTCCGACTTCGAGCGCAGGATCCCCACTTCCGACAGCCCGTAGGTCTGCAGCAGTGTGGCGCCGGGAAACCGTGCGTGAAGCCGCGCCAGCGTTCCCGCCGGCATCGCCTCGGTGCCGTAGGTGATCGTGTCGAGCGACGACAGGTCGAACTCGTCGAGCGCGCCGCTCAACAGCAGCAGGTTGAGGAACGTCGGCGACGTCGGCAGCACCTGCACGCGATGCGTCTGGATGGACCGGCACACGGCAGCCGGTGTGCGTTCGGTGACGGTCACCACCGTGCCCCCGTTCGACAGCACGTGGAGCAGGGTGTTGACGCCGCCGATGTGGTCGAAGGACAGGAACGCGATCGTCCGCTTCGCGTGCCGGACGGTCCTGAACTTCTCGATGAGACGCAGCGCGTCGTGCAGAACCGCCTTGCTGCGGCCGGTGGACCCCGACGAGAAGAGCACCAGCCCCGGGTGCCCGCGCCGGCGCAGGGTGCCGTACAACGGGTGCGACGCGACACGGTCGAAGCGCGTGACCGTGGCGCTGTCGTCCGGCTCGAGCCCGATGTCGGCGCCGACCTCGGCGATCTCGAGGAACTCGTCGCGGTTCGCCGCGGCGGCGGCGGTCAGGGGGACCACGATCGAGCCGCGATCGAAGAGCGCCAGGAGCGCCGCTGCGGCGTTGGGCGAAAACTCCGCCGTCAGGCTCACGACGTCGCCCGGCCCCAGGTGCTCGGTGTCCAGGCGCTGCCGCCAGGTGTCCATCGCCGCGGCCAGCCACCGGTAGGAGTACGGTTCGTCCCGCCAGACGATCGCCCTGGTGTCACCGGCTGCGACGAACCGGTCCTTCAGGAACTGCAGTCCGCTCAACACACGCCGCCCAGGAAGATCGACTGCGCCGTCACGAACCCGCTCTCCTTCCGCAGGAAGAAGTCCACGACGTTGGCGACGTCGTCGGTCGTGCCCATCCGCCGGATCGCCTGCCGCTCGACGAGCGCCGCCAGCCGGTCCTCGGGCACGCCCCGGAGCAGATCGGTCGCGACCGGCGTGGGGCCAACGGCGTTGACGGTGATGCCGAAGGGCGCCAGCTCGCGCGCCAGGATCTCGGTCAGCGTGCGGACCGCGGACTTCGATGCGGCGTAGATGGCTTCGCCTTCGATCCGGAGCGGCTCGGCCACCGAGATCAGGTTGACGATCCGGCCGAACGACCGGCCCTTCATGATCTTGGCGGCGTCGCGGCAGAAGAGGAACGTGGCGGTGACGTTGGTGTCGAGGATCGACCGGACGGTGTCGATCGGCGTCAGCAGCGCGTGGTTCATCGACGCGATCCCGGCGTTGTTGATCAGGTGATCGAGCCGCCCGGCGTCGCGGCGGATCTCCGAGAGCATCCCGCGCACGGCGGCTTCGTCCGTGACGTCGAGGCAGACGTGCCGGTATCCGCCGGCGTCGAGGTCGCTCGCCTTCCGGCTGCAGCCGTACACCCGGTGCCCCTGCGTCAGGTAGTGTTCGGCGAGGGCGCGTCCGATGCCCTTGCGCGCTCCGGTGATCAGCGTGACCGGCGTGTCGGCCATGCCGTGGATCCTACCTCGCCGGAACGACGTGAAACGCGCCCAGACGCGTGGCCGCGCCGTTGACAACGACATCCACGGGGTGCCGGCCCGGCCGGGGCGTGCGGGTGGTGTGGACAGCCAGCGAAATCGACTTCCGGAGCGCGACCCGGCCCCGGGGCGGCAGCGTCACACGCGTCAGCTTGAAGACCTTCGAGGCCGTGCGGCCGTCTGCCTTGACGAAGTGCACGGCGAGGTCCACGAGCAGGTCCTGCGCGGTGCGCGACCGGCTCGGCAGCGTGAACTCGATCGACACGCGTCCGCCGATGGCCGCGCGAGCGGGTACGAAGCGGGCAGCTTCGATCGCCACCGCCGCCGACGTGCCGTAGCCGAGGAGGCCCAGCGCCTCCGGCGAACCGCGCTTCACGGCGCTCCGCAGGGCGTGCTCGACCAGGGCGCGCCGCTCCGGCGGCGCCCGCCACAGCCAGCGCCGGCACGTGTCCGTCAGCAGGCCGGGGTGGACCTTGCCGAGATCGTTCAGGTTGTTCGCCACGCTGCGGCGCACGAGCGACGCCGGGTCGTCCTTCAGCAGGTCGAGCAACGCCAGGATGCGCGTCGGGTGGGCGTCCAGCCAGGCCACACGCGGCGCCCACGGCAGTCGGAGTCGCGTGCCCTCCGAGACCAGACGGCGGACGTGCGGGTCGGGATCGCCGGCCCAGGCGCGCAGCTGCGCCAACGTCCGCTCGGGATCCTTCGTGATGTACGGACGAATGCTCGCCTCGGCGCTGAAGCGCTTCGTCAGCTCGTATTGGGCCCGCATCGACCGATCGAAGTGGTCGAGGCCGTGTTCGGCGACGAAGACCGTGTGCGGCAGGTAGAAGAACGGGGCCATGCCGGCGCCCACGAGCTCGTCGCTCGCGTGCTCCGGCCCGAGCGATCGCAGGAGCACGTCGATGGCGTCGGGGTAGGACGGGGGCAGGTGCGTGCCCAGGGCGCGGGCGATCTGACGGCCGCGATCCAGCAGCTCCAGCGCGTCGAGGCCGGCGCACGCGTCACGAACGAAACGCGTCGCCGGAAACGCCGGATGGGCGCGCGCCAGATCCGCGGCCAGCCGTCGGACCAGAGCCGGCGTGAAGAACGTCTTCAACGGTTCGGCCACTGCCCAAGGTTACTGTCGGCGCAGCGAGCAGTGGAACGATTCCTGCACCTCGGCCTCCCTGTGAGCCAGGTGCAGCATCCGACCTCCGCCGCAGGCGCACTGGCGACCGCGCGGCCAGGCGTCGGATACCACCGTCCCCGGCCACCTGGCAGCCCGGCAGCCTCCGGGAGAGGCCCCGAAACCGGCGGATCTCCCGGGGAGGGGGATCATCCGTCGCCTGTGACGGTGGAATGGGTGCGTACGCTGGCGGATCTCGAGCGCCTGGAGCCAGCCTGGCGGGGCCTCGCCGAGGCAGTCCAGGATCGCACCGTCCTTTCCACCTTTGACTACAACGCCACCTGGTATCGGCATTACGGCGGCGACGGGAGCATGCTGCTCGGCGTTGCGCGCCGGGGAACCGACGTGGTCGGCATCGCCCCCCTGGTGGTACGGGAACGGCGTGTCGGCCGGATCCCCCTGACGTCGGTCGAGTTCAACGCCCACGAGGCGTACGCAGGGGAGTTCCTGGCCCTCGATCCGGTCACCATCGGCGCGGCGTTCCTGGAGTCGCTCACGGCCGCCGTCCGGTTCGACCTGGTGTGTCTCAACGGCATCGACCCCGACGCCCCGAGGTGGGCAGCCTTCCGGGACGCGGCCGGCCGGTCACGCCTGAGCACGGCCACGACGAACCATCACAACGCCATCGTCGAACTGCGTGAGGGCTACGACCGGTACCTGCAGCGCCGCAACTCGCACTTCCGCAGCGGCGTGCGTCGCCACGCGCGGCTCATCGACAAGGCCGGCGGGGCGACGGTGGAGGGCGTGCAGCTGCACCGCGGGCTCGACACCCTGTCGTCGTCGATCGACCGGATGATCGCGATCAACGAGGCGAGCTACAAGCTGAACGGGGCCCGGCTGGCCGACTGCCATCGCGGGTTCCTGGGCGAACTCGCGCGGCGGTTCGGACCGCAGGGCATGCTGAGCCTGCCGATCCTGGTGATCGGCGGGCGCGACGCCGCCTTCATCATCGGCCTGGTGGAGCGTGGCTGCTTCTATGACGTCACGCTGTGCTACGACGAGGCGTTCGTGAAGCTCTCGCCCGGCTCGCACCTCACGCAGGAAAGCCTGCGGCAACTGGCCGCCGCCGGGGTCCACACCTTCGTGTCGCATGGCGCCCACGAGTACAAGAAGCTGTGGGCGGACGAGCTCGTGCCGAGCCCGAGGCTGTTCCTCTTCGCGAACACCCTGCGAGGCCGAGCCACCCGCTTCGTGCGCTTCACGCTCAATCCCGTCTGGCACCGCCTGGGCGCGCAGGAACCATGAGAGGCGGCGTCCGCGTGTCGGGACATCCAGCGCTTAGTTTAGGGCCCTGGCCGGAATAAGGTTGCCATCTCGGCCGACGATGCATCCCGCCTCGCGGCGTTGCTCGTCGGTCACAGGCACCCGGCCTGCTCCCTCCTCGCGCCTGGCGATCCGGGCGCCTCGCCGCC
>VFZH01000072.1 GCA_016871255.1 Acidimicrobiia bacterium
CGCGCCTCCCTCGCCAGCGACGTCCGGCTCCGGCGGCCGCACCGGCGGCATCGGACGACGGTCTGCCCCAGCAGCACGACGAAGAGGGCCTCGAACCACCTGGCCCGGACGATCATCGTACGGCTGGAGCCGCACAGGTGGCAGGGAGGTGTCACCGCGTGCTCGTGTGTTCTGCGGTGGTGGATCCGTCGGTCACCACCGCGGCTCCATTGAGTCGCTCACGAATCGACCACACGACGTATGCCTGCTGGTCGATCGACAACTCGGGAAAAACCGGCAGCGCAAGCGTTTCGCGCGCCGCGCGCTCGGCTTCCGGCAGCCTGCCCGGCCTGTAGCCGAGGGCCTCGAAACAGGGCTGCAGGTGCAGCGGCACCGGGTAGTAGACCTCGGTGCCGACCCCCGCCCGGGTGAGGTGCTCGCGGAGTCGATCCCGGTCGGGCACTCGAATCACGAACTGGTTGAACACGTGCCGCGCGCCCGCAGGCTCCGCAGGAAGGGCCACGCGATCGAGGACCCCCGCCTCCTCGAAGAGCGCGCGGTACCGGTTCGCGTTCCGCCTGCGCGCGTCGGTCCAGCCGTTCAGCCTGGGGAGCTTGACCCGGAGGACCGCCGCCTGGAGCGCGTCCATCCGGAAGTTGCCACCCACGAGCGCGTGGACGTACTTCCTCTCGGCGCCATGGTTGCGCAGCAGCCGCAACCGGTGCCCCAGGTCGCGGTCGCGGGCCACGACCAGGCCGGCGTCTCCGAAGGCGCCCAGGTTCTTGCTGGGGAAGAACGAGAAACACCCGGCTGTCCCGAGCGCGCCCGCAGCGCCCGCAGCGCCGGCCGGGCCCCTCGCGCCGATGGCCTGCGCCGCGTCCTCGACCACGGGCACACCGGCTCGCGCAGCCACCTCGCCGACGCGATCCATCCGGGCCGTCAGCCCGAACAGGTGCACCGGCATGATCGCCTTCGTGCGGGATGTCACCGCCGCCGCCACGCCGTCCGGATCGATGTTGAACGTGGCGGGGTCGATGTCCACGAACACCGGCGTGGCGCCCAGCCGCGCGATGACGCCGGCCGTCGCAAAGAACGAGTAGGCGGAGGTCACGACCTCGTCCCCCGGCCCCACGTTCAGCGCCATCAGCGCCATCAGGAGGGCATCCGTGCCGGACGACACCGCGACGGCCTCCTGGACGCCGACGTACTCGGCGAGTTCCTGCTCGAGCGCCGC
Source organism: Acidimicrobiia bacterium (assembly GCA_016871255.1). Taxonomy (GTDB): domain Bacteria; phylum Acidobacteriota; class Vicinamibacteria; order Vicinamibacterales; family UBA2999; genus VFZH01. The sequence continues at coordinate 1,214 of VFZH01000072.1, forward strand.
CACCTCCGGGCCCTGGATGAACTGCTGCGAGTCGCAGACCCGCCGAATCGCCGCCTCGATGTCCGGGCGGAGCGTCGCGTATTGCGCCTGAAGGTCGAGGAGCGGCACGTGCATCATGCAGGACGTCGAGGGTGTGCAGCTCCGGGAGGCGGCTGCCCGGCCGGGGCGTCATGGACGGCAAGGCCGCACAGCACGGCGAACAGCGCCGCGTTGCCGGGCATCTGGAGCGGGAAGTCCACGAGTGACTGGAGCGCCACCGCCACGATACCCGTGATGGCGCCGGCGCGGATCCAGGCCGCGGATCCCGGCGGGACGGTGAACCGCCGCCACGCCTCGACGGCGAACAGCGCGAGCGCCACGATCGCCGGGATGCCGAGCAGCAGGCCGCCTTCGGCGGCGAGCTGCAGGTAGTCGTTGTGCGCCTCGCGGAGGTGCGCGTCGGGCAGGACCGTCTGGTAGAAGAGCGTCGAGATCCCGTACGTGTTGAGCCCCGTGCCGGTCGCCCAGAAGTCGCCGGCGATCCTCAGGGTGTCCTGCCAGATCGGCAGGCGGCTCTGCAGCGACGCGCCGTCGGCCGCGCCGAACCTGGCGGCGATTGCATCCAGCCCGGTCCAGCTCACCACCGCCAGGCCCACCAGCAACGCGTACGCGAAGCCGACCATCCGCCGGCCCATCGTGGACTGCCGAAGCGCCACGGCCGCCGACAGGAGGATCGCCACGCCCATCGCGGCGATGCCGGATCGCGAGAGCGTCAAGGTCAGCGAGAGCAGCATGACGAACAGCGCGAAGGCCAGCAGCAGCAGGCGGTTGGCGTCCGGGGTCGCGAGCCACAACATCCGCTCGCGCCACGACCGGGCCTCCGCGGGCGCTCGCTGGAGCATGGCGCCGAACAGGCCGAACCCAACGGGAATCGCCATCAGCATCCAGCCCGCGAAGTGGTTGCGGTTCACGAACGATCCGAACGGCGTGCGGCCCATGCGCGGCGTCCAGAAGCCGTAGATGTCGCTGGTGCCCGCGGCCCGCTGCACGATCCCGATGAGCGCCATCACCACGCCCAGCACGACGATGCCGGTGGCGAGCGGCCGCACGAACGAGCGGGTCGCCGAACGGGCCACTCCCGCCAGCAGGAGGCCGAACGCGGCCAGCAGGCCAAGGGCCAGCCACGTCCGCGACGGGTCGATCGACAACGCCCGCGCGTGTGGCCCCTCGGGCGCCAGCGCGTAGGACACGTCGTAGTTCCCGACCAGGGCTTCGCTGGCCGGCGACACGACCGCCAGCACGCGCTGCGGCAGCGGGACGGTCTGCAGCATGGCGGCGACACCCACGACGGCCAGCCCGCCCAGGGTGAGGACCGGCAGCGGGCGCGCGCCGCGGATGAGGCCGGCCACGCCGACGGTGCCGCTCGCGACCGCCAGGGGCACGAACGCCCACGGGTACACCGACCCGAACGCCAGTGCGCCCCAGGCCAGCGTCAGGACAACGGCCAGCGGCATCGACACGCCAGGCAAGCCGGCCCCTTCACACGATCATCCGGACCACGCCGAACGCTTCCGCGTACGGGGCCCCACATTGCGCCCCGCGCACGGTGGCCAGGCTCCGGATGAACTGCTCGCTCGAGTACGGGCGCGCCTCCTGCGAGCGGTAGTGCTGGAGCGCGCGGACCTTGCGGTCCAGTACTGCGGATGTGAGCTTCACGAACGCCGTACTTTCGAACGACACGAGGTTCTGCGGCAGCTCGTAGCCGAGGATCGAGCTGTGCTTGAACGCCCGGAACCCTTCGGCCGCCACCGTGGCGTGGTCCTGGTGCGTATCGACCCAGGAGGGCATCAGCACCAGATCCGGCGCCCATTTCCGCGACAGCGACACGAGCCGTTCCAGAATCTCCTGGCGCGCCGCGGGGAAGTGGCGTACGCGGAAGTCCCAGACCTCGCAGCGATCGGGCGCAATGCCCAGGTCCGCCGTGCACGCCCGGCACTCCCGCTCGAGCACATCGTCCGGCAGCCCGGCTGGCACCGACTCCTCACAGCGGCTCAGCGCGATGTAGCGCACCTCCGCACCCGCTTCGACCAGGCGCACGATCGTGCCGGCGCACCCGAACTCGTCGTCGGTGTGGGGACAGAGGACCAGCGCTTTTCCCACCCGCTCCAGCCACGGCGTTGTCATGCCTCCGACCTCCGCGCCCCGCGATCGCGGTCCAGGGGCCGGGCCGGGTTTCCGGCGACCGTCTCGCCCGGGGGCACGTCGCGCACCACGACGGCGCCCATGCCAACCGTCGCGCCGGCGCCGATCACGAGCTGGTTCCGGATCGACGCGCCCGGCGCGCACCAGACACCCTCCCCGAGGGAGACGCTGCCGCCGACCATCGCGTGGGCCACGATGACGCTGTGCGCGCCGACACGGACGTTGTGAGCGATGTGCACCAGGTTGTCGACCTTCGACCCGGCGCCGATCACGGTGTCGGCCAGCGACCCTCGGTCGATGCACGTATTGGATCCGATCTCGACCCCGTCCTCGATTATGACCCGCCCGAGGTGGGGAAACCGTTCCCGGCGACCCGACGCGTCTTCGGCGTAGCCGAAACCGGGCAGGCCGATCGTGCAGCTGGCGCCGACGCTGACGCGCGCCCCGAGATCCGCGTTGGCGATCACGGTGTTGGGACCGATGACCACGTCCTCGCCGATGGTCGTGTTGGAGCCGACGACCACGCCCGGGCCGAGCGACGCGCGCGGGTGCACGCGGGCCCCCTCGTGGACCTGCCGTCCGTGCGGCGGCCAGGCGGTGACGAGCAGGTCCGGAAAGAAGTGCGTCACGACTCGTCCGAAGGCCAGCTTCGGGCTGCGGCACCTGACCACGGCGCTCGCCAGCCCGGACACGTCCAGCCCGAGGGGTGCGCAGAGCAGGGTTCCGCGAAACGTGCGGGACAGGTCCGCCCGCCTCTCGGCCGCGCGGGGAGACAGCCACGACAGGTCGCCGTCCACCGCGTCCGCGAACGTGCGTACGGCACGCACGGGGCGCGTCGCGAGCCCCGGGGGAAGATGCACCGTTGCCACGGGGTCGACGGACTCGAGAAACGCCACGATCGCGCGGACGTCCGGGCCGGACGGGGTCACGGCATCAGGCCCCGCCGCGGGGGGGCGGCGGTGGCCGTCCAGCGCCGGGACGCCACGGGACGCCGGACGGGCGGAGGCTCCCGCCGGGGCGGGAGGAGGTCACGGCGGGGGATCGGCGCCGGCACGCGCCGGTGAGCCTCTGCGGCCGGCTCGTCGTGGGCGCGCAGCCAGAGGCCGGCGAAGGCCAGCCCGAACCAGAGCGTGGACGGTCCCGAAAACAGCGTGGCCTCCGTCATGCCGACCAACATCACCGGACCGACCACCCACAGGATCTCGCGGTGGCCGTCCCTGACCAGGTTCTTCACCCACCACGCGAGCGCGCACAGCAGGCTGATCAGGTAGGGATACCCGACCGACGCGGCGGCGTCCAGGTACGCGTTGTGCGAGCCGGCGTCCCGCAGGAGCGTCCGCTGCACCTGAAGGCCGGCGGTCGCGGGGCCGGTTCCGAAAATCGTGGTTTTCGCGGACGACACGGAGGCCTGGAACGCCGTCTCCCAGAACAGCGTCCGGCCGGTTTCGAGGGACCGGAGCCGGACGAGCACCTGGGGCAGCACCTCGATCGCCACGACCATCAGGATCACCATGGCGCCCGCGATGGTGAGACGGAGGCGCGCCTGGGAGCCGGAATCGGCCTCGCTTCCGGTGCCGAACGCGGCGAGGGTGGCCAGTCCGAGCACGGTGGCCAGCACGCCGGTTCGCGACTGCGTCGCCAGGACCAGCGACGCGAAGGCCACGACCGCGAGCCATCGCGGCAGACCCCTGAGCGTCAGCAGCGCGAGGAACGTGCAGAACAGGAAGAAGATCGCCGCGGCGTTGGCGTTTTCATTGAAGTTCTGGAACCCGTCGCCCGGGCTGAGGTCGGCTGCCGGCAGGCGGTACAGCGCGATGCCGAGACACACGGCCAGGAAGCCGCGTATGAGCCAGCCGAGCTCTGTCCGGCTGAGCGGGATCGAACCGAGCGCGAACACCCCCAGTGCCAGCGCCGCGGAGATGCCGCTCCGGACGGTCCCCAGTCCGGAGTCTGCGCCGTTGACGAGCATGCTGAGGCTCAGGAAGAGCATCGGGAGCGCGAAGAGCGATCCCCCGAGGCGGTCCAGCTGGAGGTTGAGCGCCAGCAGCACCGTCAGCAGCGCGACGGTGACGGAGTTGAAGTAGCTGTCCGGCCCGCCCCACTCCGACCAGCGCAGCGTGATCAGAACGATGACCGTGAAGAGGATCAGGGTGTTGGCCGGCGCCAGCATCCTGGCATCGAACGTCAGCCTGCGTTGCGCCATGATCCTCCCTGTCCGCACGGGGCGGCCGCAACCGCGCCAGCACCCGCCCGGGCGCCGGCCGCCCGCTCCACGTGTTCTGTGAACCAACCGTACACCCGATCCGGCGCAAACTCGACGTCGTACACGTGCCGGGCGCTCGTCCCGAGCCGGGCGGCCAGTCCGGGCGTATCCGCGAGCCGGCGGATGGCGGCGGCCAGTCCCGCCGGGTCACCCTCCGCGTAGCGGAGCCCGCAGGCCTCGCGCTCCACGAGGTCGCCCACCAGGCCGTCGAAGCCGGCAATCACCGGCAGCCCTGCCGACAGGTACTGCACCACCTTGTTCGAGACGGCCGCCGCCGAGTCGCGGCGGTGGCGATAGGGCGCCAGGCCGGCGATCGAGATCCCCATGAGCGCGGTCATCGTCGCCGCGTCCACGAAACCCGGCAGCACCAGCGTCGACACCCCGGCGGCGCTCCGGCGGATCGACTCGAACTCGTCGCCCAGGCCGCAGAGGATGATCCGCACGTCGGGCCGGTCCTCCAGCGCCCGGGCAGCCTCGACGACGGTCTCCAGGTCCACCATGCTCGTGAAGGCGCCGAAATAGCAGATGTTCCGCGTGCCGGCCGTCACACCCCTCAGCGCCAGGTCCGCCAGCGCCCGTTCCCGGTCTGCATCCGGCACCTGCTGCGGGAACCAGGTCAGCGGGATCACCGCGTCACCGGGACTCCGGCGCCGTGCTGCCAGCTGCAGCGCCCAGTCGAGGAACGGCTCGGTGATCCCGATGAGCCCGTCGGCGCCCGCGAGGATGCGGCGGGCGAGCGGCCTGTTCAACGAGGCGAACATCCTGTAGACGCCGCCGCGCACTCCGGTTTCGACGTCCGCGAAGATGTCGGGCCACATGTCGCGCACGTCCATCAGCACCGGAATGCCCCTCGCGCGGCCGTAGCGCACGGCGGCCAGCGCGGTGAAGAGCAGGGGGAACGCGCAGACGATGACGTCGGGCGGCTGCGGGCTGGCGCGCATCCGGCGCCACATGGCGGCGGCCAGCGCGATGTCGTCGAGCCAGCGCCGGAACGACACGTTCCACCGGTAGCCGGGACTCGACACGAACTCGATCCGGAAGCCGGGCTCCACCGTGGCGGCCCCCGCCGCGAGATCGCGGAACCGTTTCCGCTGGTGGTCGAAGGCCGCCGTCCACCAGACGACGTCGTGTCCGCGGCCGGCGAGGCATCGCGCCAGCTGGCCCGTCCGGAAGAGCCGCGGCTGGCCGCGATCAACCGGCGTCGGCTCGCCTGCCTTGATCAGCCAGACCTTCATGTGCGTGTGGACGTTACGGGCCGCGGCTGTCCGAGCACGATGATCATCTGCCAGGCCAGCAGCCGGACGCCGGGCACCCGCAGCATCCAGGAGTCGATCCAGTTCAGTGCCCGCAGCACCGGGGTGAAGAGCCGCCGGCCCCGGAGGGGCGTCGCCGCGATGCTGAACAGGTGGAAGTACTTGACGTCGATCGAGCCGAACCAGCGCCTGGCGAGCGCGAGGTCCCGGTGCCTGAGGATGTGTTCCCGCTCCCAGGCCGTCCGCAGGTGCGGCGTCAGGCGGCGGTACGCCGCGATGAGCGGGTTGTAGCCGAGCGCCTCGCCGGCGATCACCACCCCACCCGGCTTCAGCAGCCGCCTGAGTTCGGGGAAGGCCTTCGACACGTCGAGATGGTGGAGGATGCCGAAACACACGATGACATCGAACATACCGTCTGGAAACGACGTCTGCTCCGCGTCCATGACCGCCAGGGTGACCCGGTCGCCGAACCCGGCCTCCCGCACGCGCTCCTGTGCGGTCCCGACCGACTGCGGTGAGATGTCGATCCCGTAGACCGTCGCGCCGAGCGCAGCCAGCCGCACCGACGTCCCGCCCAGCCCGCAGCAGTAGTCGAGCACCGTGCGTCCCGGCACGTGTGCCTGGAGCCACCGCTCGATGAACGCCGCACTGGCGGTCGTGGTTGCGTACCACTTCTTGTTGGAGTACTTCCGCCGGAAGTCGTCGTCCGACAGGGCCCGGCGATCGCGTTCCCGCCGATCGTGGAAGTCCTGCTCTTCGAGCTTCCGGGCCTCGACGCCCATCATTGCACGGCGCTCCACGCCTGGGGATCGGAGTAGATGGTCACGCCGGCGCGCGTGAGCTCCTGGAGGCATGACAGGAAAGATGGGGCGGTGATGATCCAGGCCGGCCCGGCACCGAAGGTGAACCAGCGGCGCCCGCCGTGGACGTCGAGGTAGCGCCCCATGGCGTCCCGCATCCAGTCGCGGTCGGGCGCATCGATGCGGCGATCGGACCACCGTGGTGCGTACGCGCGCACGGTTCGTCGCACGGTGCTCCCGCCGGCATCGACGTACGACACGGCCGTGCCCTCGTCGTACGGGTCGATCGGGAACCCGTCCCGGGCATCCTCTGCTACGTGGTAGAAGCTCACCGGTCCCATGTCGACGCCAAGGCCGAGCACCTTGCCGCCCACGTCCACGAGACGGGCAAGCGGCGAGTCGGCATGGCAGACCCTCGGATCGCGATCGTGCCCCCCGGTCAGAAACTCCGCACGCGCGCCCCACGCGCACATCGACGAGAACGGGTGCGAGCTGCGGCGCACGCCTGGCCACTGCCGGAAGGCCTCGGCCACCGCGCCCTGCCGCCCCGGCTCGACGCGCAGGTCAATCGGCCGGCCGGCCGCGCTGGCCGCGACCGCGGCGTCCCGGTCGACGTAGGCGGGCATCAGCAGCGTGCCGTCCGGGCCCACGGCTTCGATGAGCGCAGTGACAACGGCCGCGGCGCCACCATCGATGTTGCCGAGGCGGGCGAGCGCAGCGTGCACCACGAGCGCGTCACCCCGGGACACACCAGCCCGGGCGAGCTGCTCCAGGAGCCGGCCCGGGGACACCGCCGGCATGAAGGCGCGCCGGGCGGACCGATACCAGTGACGCACGCGGCGCGCGGTACGCAGCCCCGAGGGTCCCAGCCGCGCGAGCGCCAGCGACCTCACCGACACGCGCGAAGCGCCTCCGTCGCCCGTGCGCGCCCGGGCTGAAGCCGTGACGCCGCGTCCCGGAAGGTCGTGAACGCGACGTCCGCGCCGCAGATGTCCAGCAGCCGGCGGTGGTAGGTACGGAGATCGTCGACCATCTGCCCGGTCAGCCCCTTCGGGTGCACGAGCAGGGAGCAGTACGTGTCCGACACCTGGTGGCGCGCCATCCAGGCCCGCGTCACGGCGAGCAGCACCTCCGGATCCTCCGGCAGCCGCAGAGCCGCGAAACGGTCGGCGAGCACGCGGCCCTTCCGCGCGATCGATTGCCGCCACGTCCCCCCGTCGGACACCGCGCCACCGTCCAGGTCGCGCGAGTGACCCCGCCCGTACAGCGGCGCCGGTGGAGCCAGGCGGAACCGGCCGTATCGCCCGATGCGCCGCGCCATGGCCGCCACGCCGATCCGGGCGGCGCCAACGGGCACTTCGAACACACCGTCTCGCGCGGCGGCGTCGAGGCCGGACTCGCCGTCGAGGAAGTAGTTGGCGGCGTCCGGCGCCCGGCGGTAGTCGACCTGGTTGCGACCGGTTCGGAGGTACATGCCCGGCACGACGCTGGAGTCGATCGCGTACCCCGCGTCGACGAGCGCCCGGATGATCGCGCGCGCCCCCGGCTGCAGGCCGTAGCCGCCAGCGCGGAACGCCACGGCTTCGTAGCGGCTGTCGACCGGCTGCAGCAGGTCCTGGAGGTATTGTCTGGCCCGCTCCAGCAGCCTCCGGCTCACTTCGTATGTCTCGGATTCGCTGCGCCCTGCCCCCAGCAGGAACTCGGACGCGGCGAAGCGCCACTCGGCGCCTCGCCGCTCGGCGGTCATCCAGTGCGGGTGCAGGTGCACCTGCACGTCGTGGCCCGACGCCACCGCCTCGCGCAGCTGCCGCTCCACGGCCTGCACGAACCGCGCCTCCCCGACCTCCGCGTAGCGCCACAGCGACATGACGTCCACGAACAGCGTGACCGGCACGCCGAGGTCACGCGCCACAGCCAGCAGGTGGTCGGTCGGCCGCACGAGCACCTCGACCTCGTCGTCGTTCCGGGTCCAGTAGACCTCGTAGTCGAGGGAGTAGAGGAGGTGGTGCGACACGGTCGGTCGGCTCACCCGAGCCGCGCGTAGAACGCTACGAGCTTCGCCGCTTCCGCCGGCCAGTTGTAGCTGGTCTCCACCGCCGTCCGGCCCGCCAGGCCCATCCGCGCTGCGGCGTCGGGATTGTCCACCAGCTGCCGGATCGCGGCCGCGATGGCGTGTTCGGACTGCGGGTCCACGCAGATCCCGGCGTCCGACCCGGCCACGATCCGGCGCCAGAGCGGGAAGTCCGACGCGATGACGGGCACGCCGGCGGCCATGTATTCGAACAGCTTCGTCGGCTGGGCGTCCAGGTGGTTGGGGCGCGGCAGGAACGTGACGACGCCGGCACACGACTCCGCGAGAACGCGCGCCACGGTGGCGCGGTCGACCGTGCCGAGGTAGTCCACCTGCGCCCAGCCGGGCTCCGCACGGAGCGCGGCTTCGAGACCGTCTCCCTGGATCGCGCCGCACAGCACGAGGCGAACGTCCGGCGCCTGCGGCATGGCACGAACCAGCAGCGCGATGCCGCGGGCCCGCGACATGACGCCCACATAGCACACCTGCCGCCTGCGGCCGTCCGTGCGGGCAGGCGGCGCCATCTCGTCGGGCAGCGGGTAGTTGTTCACGCACACGACGCGATCCCCGAGCGCGGCGAACCGGCCGGCGATGTGCGGGGTGGCCGCCACGACGCCGGCGAACCGTTGCACGGCCCGCCGCTCGTAGGCGTCGAACGCCCGTGACACCGCGCCCCGCAGCCCTGCCGGGATCCATGGCTTCGATCGGATCTGCGCCGGCACGTCCTCGTGCACGTCGTAGACCACGCGCACACCCCGTTTCGACAGGCGCACGCCCACGGGAAGCAGCTCCGGATCGTGGAAGTGCAGGACGTCCGGCGCCAGGGCCCGGACCGCGGCCTCGGCCCGGCGCACCTGCGCCCACATCCGCTCCGCGCGCGAGGACGGCCGCCGGCCCAGGTCGTGAATCGACACGCCGCCGACGACCGCGTCGCCCTGCCCGTCGCCGAGCACGAGGTGGACGTCGTGGTGCGCGGCCGCCAGGGCGGCACACTCCTTCAGCTGGATCCGTGCATCGCCGCGCGCGTGGGCCGTCGTGGCATGGCACACCCGCATCACCCGGTCACCCCGGCCACGCCGAACTCCCGCTCCCAGAGCGCGGTCACGTGAAACCGCCACAACACGGGCAGCGGGGCACGCCGCACGGTGGGCGCGATCGACGAGGTACCGCACGCCTCGGCGATCAGGGCGGAGCGCGCGACGGTGTCGAGCATGGCCTCGCGGGCGTGGCCGAGCCAGTGATCCGCCGGCGCCTCGAACCCCATCTTCCGCGTCCGCCAGACGACGGCGGGGGGCAGCCGGTCGCGCATCGCCTCGCGCAGGGCGAGCTTCGTCCAGCCGTCGCCGATCTTGAAGGCCGCCGGCAGGTTCAGCGCGAGCTCGACGAGCCGGTAGTCGAGAAAGGGCAGCCGTGCCTCGACGCCATGCCACATCGAGTTCCGGTCTTCGTATCGCAGCAGGTGCGGCAGGCTCTCGTCCTCGACCTGGCGCCGCTGCAGCTCGAAGATCGACTCCGGCGCCGGCTGGCGATCCCGGAACGCGGCCAGCGGTGGCAGCCACGGCGCCCCGCCCATCTGCCGCCGGTAGCGTCGCCAGCGCAGGGCCGGGAGCGAGAAGTAGGCGAGGAGCTGCGCCTGCGTCAGCAGCGTCAGCTTGTCGTTGTGCCGCGAGAGGGCGCGCATCTGGCGCCAGGCGGACGCCATCCCCTCCGTCGCAGCCAGCTGCCGGACGACGGGCACGGCGTAGCGCTCGTACCCCAGCAGCGTCTCGTCGCCGCCCTGGCCGTCCAGCAGCACGGGGATGCCCTGCCGACGCGCCGCCTGCATGACCAGGAACTGCAGGCAGGCCGACGGCGTCTGGAACGGCTCCTCCTGCGCCCGTACGACGTCGGGCAGGACCGCCTCGAACGCGGCCCGATCGGCCCGCACCACGTGCCAGTCGAGCCGTGCGTGCTCGACGACCTGCCGCGCGAACGCCGACTCGTCGTGCGCCGCCGAGTCCGGCACCGCCGTGATCGCCGCGAACGGCCGGCCCGGGCCGGCGGACAGGCGGGATGCCAGGGCAGCCACGCTGGAGCTGTCGAGCCCGCCGCTCAGGCACGTGCCCACCGGCACGTCGGAGCGGAGCCGCAGCCGGACGGCATCTTCCAGCAGCGCGCCCACCGCCTCGCCGGCCTCCCGCGCCGACGCCGGCGCCACGTGCTCCTGTCGGGGCACCCGGTAGTAGCGCTCGACGGTGAATGTCCCGCGCCCGATCCGGTAGTGCAGGTTGTGTCCCGGCGCCAGCCGCCGAACGCCCGCAAAGAACGTCCTTGTGCCGCGCTCGTCGATCGAGAAGCCGAGGAAGTCGAGGAGCTCGGGACGGGAGGCCTGCCGGCGATCGAGCCACGGGAGGATCTGGCGCAGTTCCGACCCGAACACGAACGCGTGCGGCGTGTCGGCGTAGCAGAACGGCTTGACCCCGAAACGGTCGCGCGAGCAGAACAGCACGTCCGCCGCCGGGTCGTACAGCGCAAAGGCCCACATGCCGTTGAAGCGCTGCACGCAGGAGGGTCCCCATCGATCGTAGGCGGCGAGAATGACCTCGGTGTCGCTGGTGGTCCTGAAACGGGTCCCCTGTCCCGCCAGCTCGGCCCGCAGTTCGACGTAGTTGTAGACCTCGCCGTTGTAGACGATGACCCGCCCGGTGTCCGGGCACCGCATCGGCTGCGCGGCCGCCTCCGACAGATCGATGATCGCGAGCCGCCGGTGTCCGAGACCGACGCGACCCTCGACGAACGTGCCGGACCCGTCCGGCCCCCGATGGGCCACCGCGTCGACCATCACCTCCAGCCGATGGCGATCCGGCGGGCCACCGTCGCGAACCACGACACCGGCGATGCCGCACACGCCGCCTCACCACCTCACTGCGGGACCGCGACGCCATCGACCAGCAGCGCCGTCAGCTCCCGGTAGTCCGGGTAGGTGATCAGGACGGCCCGGTGCGGCCCGTGGAACACGCAGAACGCGCCGGCGGCCACCGCCTGCGCGCCCGCGGCCACCGCCTGCCGGATGTCGGCCAGTCGTCCCACGCCGCCGTTGGCGATCAGAGGGACCGGACACCCGGCGGAGGCCGCTCTGATCAGCGCCTGGTCCACGCCGCGCATCGTGCCTTCGCGGTGCACGGCGGTCAGCAGGATCTCTCCGGCGCCGGCGTCGATGGCGCCGCGCAGGAACGCCTGCCAGTCGCGGTCCACGGTGCGCCGCGCCGCCGCGGAGTACAGACGGTAGCGGCCGAGCCTGTTCTCTGTCACGTCCACGCTGACGACCACGCTCTGCCGCCCTCCGCGGGCGGCGATCGCGGCCACCAGATCGAGATCCGCCAGGGCCGCGGTCTGCACGCTGACTTTCTCGACGCCGGCCGCGAACAGCCGCGTGGCCTGCTCGACGGTGCGCACGCCGCCGCCGTAGCAGAGCGGCATGAAACACTCGCTCGCGAAGTCTTCGACGAAGGCGTAGTCCGGCTCCCGCCCTTCTCGGCTGGCCGCGATGTCGAGCACGATCAGCTCGTCCACCTCCTTGTCGTTGAAGATCCGGACGGCGTTGACCGGATCGCCGACGTACTTCGGGTTGGCGAAGCGCTCGGTCTTCACGAGGGCCCGCTGCTCGATCAAGAGGCAGGGAATGACGCGGTGCTGCAGCACGGACAGCGACACCTACCGGCGGAAGCGGTGATACACGGCCATGAGCGGCCGGACGCGACCGACGAGGCGCTTGTAGGACGGGTAGTCGTGGAACGTTCGGCGCGGCAGCGCCATCAACCGGTCGAACTCCGGGCGCGTGAGGCCCAGCTTCTTGACGACGTAGTCGCGATCGGACTCCTGCTGCGCGGTCGGGTAGTCGTCTTCGGCCAGCTCCTCGAGCGCCGCCTCGCGCGACAGCTGCCCGGACCAGATGAGCGACGAGAGGTGCAGCCGGCGGATGTCCACGCCGAACTTCACCGGCAGGAAGTACCGCAGGTAGAAACGCGTGAAGATCGACTCGTGGTGTTTCCCGCCGTAGTCGCGCCAGCCCAGCGCCTCCTGCAGCGTCCGGACGGCGTCAGCCTTCCGGTATTCCATGTAGTCGAGGATCGGCACCCAGCGGATGCCTCCGATGACGGCGTACCGGACGAACTCGAGGACGCCGCACCGGGGGTAGGTCGCGAGCGGCACGGTGCCGAAGCGCCGATGGATCTGCGCGATGTACCGCCAGTCCGCGTGCCCCTGTGCCCACGCCGTCACGCCGCCGCTCTCAGTGGCCATGTTGTGGCCGCTCAGGATATGGCGCACTCCCTCGCGCGCGGCGGCGGCGTACAACGACGCGTAGATGGCATGGTCGGTCGGAATCTCGAGGTCCGACGTGGAGGCGGCGAGAAACGCCCGCTGGAGGTCGCTGAACTCCCGCCAGTCGAGCACGTGGGTGTCGAGGTCGATGTCGAGCTGCTTCAGCGTCCGCTCGATGTTGCCGACGGCCAGCTCCGAGTCCCAGCCGTTGTCGAGGTGAGCGGCCAGCGGCCGGAGCCCGAGCGCCTTGACCTTCCAGGCGACATACGTGCTGTCCACGCCGCCGCTCACGCCGATGATGCAGTCGTACCGTCGGCCGCGGCCCTGCCGCCGGATGTCCGCCACCAGCGCCTCGAGGGCGCCAGGCTCGAGGCGACGCACGAGTTTCGGGTTCCGCACGGCTTCGCGGTGGCGGTGGCAGTGGCTGCACACCCCCTCGGCGTCGAACGTGATGTCCGGGTCGGTCGTGTCCATCAGGCAGGCCGCGCAGACCCGGTAGCCCGCCGGCGCGGCGACCGCGTCGCGCGCCTCTGCGGCGACCGCACGCGCCAGCCCGTTCATCCCGCCTGCCCCCGATCCGGCGTCGCCACGCGCTGGCCGGTGACGCCTACGCCAAAGATGGGCCGCCCGGCACAGAGCCGGCGGTACGCCGCCGCCGACTGGAAGCCGACGATGCGGAAGCCCCGGTCTTCGTACCACTCGACGATCTCGTTGACGTCGTGCCGGTGTGCATAGCGTGGCGTCAGCCAGTCGCGCAGACTGTGCTCCGTGTTCGCGCGCGTCCACAGGCCGCGGTGGGCGACGCGCCGCTGCAGCACCGGGTGCAGGAGCGTGGCGAGGCCCCGCACGACAGCGCGGCGCACGCCCCTGGGCGCGCGGCTGAGCCCGGGCCTGACCAGCGCCTCCGCCCCGAAGGCGGCGCGGCGCACGAGGTGCTTGCCCCGCTGCCGCCACGATCCCGTGGGCGCGTTCCCGAACATCAGGTGGTCGCCAAGGCCGTACACCCAGACGAACAGGTGCCCGCCCGGCGCCACCTGCGCAGCCAGGCGGTCGAACGCCGCCCGCGCGGACCACGTGTGGTGGATGACGCCGTGGCTGTACACGACGTCGAACGCCGCGCGCGGAAACGGCAGGTGGAAGACCGACGCGATGACGAAGTGCGCGTCTGGCAGATGCCGGTAGCGCCCGGCCGCGTCGAGCAACGCGAAGTTGAGATCGACGGCCACCGTTTCGCGTGGCGACGCCACTTCGCGAAGAGCCAGAGTTTCCCGGCCAATGCCGCACCCCACATCGAGGAGGCGGCCGACCCGGTGGTGGCCGTTCAGCCAGGGCAGGAACACCTCGCGGTTGAGCTGCACGAGATCCTCGTGCGTGCGCGCAAAGGACAGCTCGCTGTCGTGGGTCAGCGCCCACTCCTCCGTGAAGGTCTCCTGCACCGCGCGCTCGCCCTGCTCGCAGGGCCCGTCTGGCATCTGCAGGCCCGCCAGCGCGTCGACACGCTCGCGGTGCTCGGCGCGGAACCGATCGTGGAACGGCGTGCGGAACGTGAGGAGGACCGGCACGAAGCGGCTCACCGGGTAGCAGACGTTCGCGCGATCGGACACGAGGACACCCTCGCGCGTCACGGTCATCGGCCCGGACGGGGAGTCGACCTCTTCCGTCTCGAACGGCACCAGCCGGAGGGGCCCTCCGGAAATCGGGCACGCGAGCCGCTCGACGAGCGCGGCCTTCATGCCCGCGCCCGCTCCCGTGTGTGTCCGCGCCCCATCGCCACTTCGTAGACCGTGCGCAGGCGCTCGACCACGGCCGCCTCGCCGAAACGTTCGACCGCGAACCGCCGAATGGCGGGCGCCTGCGCCCGCCAGGCCGCCCGATCGTGGACGAGGGCCTGCATGGCCGCCGCCGCCCCCTTGTCGTCGTCCACGGCCACCAGCCGGCCGACGCCGTCGTGCACGAAGTCCTGCGGCCCGCCGCAGCGGGTCGCCACGACCGGCAGCCCCGCAGCCATCGCCTCGACGAGCGTGACCCCGAAGGTCTCGTAGCGGCTGCAGAGCGCAAAGCCGTCCGCGCGCTGCAGGGCATCGCGGACCTGTTCCCGCGTCAACGCGCCCAGCCAGCGCACCCGCTCGCGGATGCCCAGCTCCCGCGCCAGCGTCTCGAACGCGGGCTGGTCGCGGCCGGCGCCCCCGAGATCGAGCAGCACGCCGGACGGATGCGGGAACGCGGCGGCAAACGCCCGGAGCAGGGTGTCCACGCCCTTGTCACGGAGCTGGAAGGCGATCGACACGAACCGGTACGGGCCGTCGGCCGGGCGATCCTCCGTCGGCCGGAAGAAGCCGGTGTCCACGACGTTCGGCACGACGGCCGGCGCGACCATCGGACCGATGGTATCGAGCGTGGCCAGGAGCGCCGCGCTGACGCCGATCATGGCGGAGGCGTCGCGCATGACCGACCGCACGTACGGCGACTTCCAGGGGGCGATCCCGGCCATGCCGTATTCGCCGGAGTGCTCCGTCACGACGTACGGCACGCCCGTCTGCTGCCACGCGGCGCGGGCCGCCACGCCGCCCCACAGGATCTCGTGGGCGTGCACGATGTCGGGGCGCCCGAAACGGCGGGTGTAGTGATCGAGCAGTTGCGGCGCGCGGGACAGGAACTGCCGGGCGAACAGACGGGGCACCTTCGGGAGGCACCAGTCGTTCGCCCGCACGACCGGAATGCCCTCGTCGTCCACCTCTTCCACCTGGAACCGATGGCGCCCCACGCCGCCCTTCGTGATGGACCTGAGGGCGCGCGGAGCCGGGTCGATCACTCCCACCCGAACGCCGTTGCGGTGCAGGGCCCGCGCCTGGTCCCGATAGAAGATGCCGGACAACGGCTTGTAGCTTCTGGGGTACGTCGCGGGCAGCAGCAGAACGTGCACGCGGTGTCGGACCTACGCCGCGGCCAGATCCAGGAACCGCCTGAACAGCGTCATCCCGAACCGGTGGCTCTTCTCCGGGTGGAACTGCACGCCGAAGACCCGGCCCGCCCCGACCACGGCCGGAAACGCGTACCCGTAGTGCGCGGTGGCGAGGACGTCCTCCTGGTTGCGGCACACGAGGTGGTACGAGTGCGTGAAGTAGAAGCGCGCCGCGTCCGCCGCCGCGATCAGCGGGTTCTCCCGCACGATGGTCGGCTCGTTCCACCCCACGTGCGGGACGCGCGCCGCCGATCCGGGTGGAAGCGTGAATCGTCGGCACTCCGCATCGATCAGGCCCAGGCCCTCCTCGACGCCTTCCTCGCTGCGACGGGTCAGAAGCTGCATGCCGAGGCAGAGTCCCAGGAGCGGCGTCCCGGCGCGCGCGGCGTCGAGCACCGCGTCGAACAGCCCGCGCTGCCTGAGGGCGTGCACGCCGTGGTCGAACGCGCCGACGCCGGGCAGCAGCAGTCGCGGCGCGGTGCGAACGGCGTCCGGATCGTGTGAGAGGCGCGCCGTACCGCCAATGCGCCGGACCATGTTGAGCACCGACCCGACGTTGCCAAGCCCGAGATCCACGACGGTGACGCTCGCCGCAGCCGTTTGATCCGGCCGGTCATCGACCCGTGCGCGTGCCGCAGGCCCGGCGCCGTCGCCGCTCACGCGGCCTCGCGGGGCGCGAGCAGCTGCCGCCAGCGGGACAGTGAGGGATCGAAGCAGAAGAACGCCCGCCCGAGGTCCGGCGCCGCCGGCGCGTGCAGCGCCTCGACCAGCTCCCCGGCCGTCGTCACGAACCGGGCTTCACGTACGGGCCGCAGCGGACTCAGGTTGAGCCCCGATTCGGCCCCGAGCACGACGATCGGGACGCCCATCCAGGCCGCGTCCACGGCCGCCGACGTGTCGCCGGCGCTGAAGACGACCGCGGCGTCTCCGAGCAGCCGCTCGACCGGCTCGGTGGAGACGCGGGGCGGTGTGCCGAACCCGGCCTGGTCAACCAGATGATCGACGGGGCAGAACGGATGCGGCCGGATCACCACGCCCCGGAACCGGCCCAGGGCGCCCTGCCGCTCGGCCCTGGCGAGCAGCCCGATCTGGCGGCGCGCAGCCTCGGCAGAGATGCCGGTCAGCACCAGCAGATGGCCATCCGCGGCGTCCGGTACCGGCGCCCGGCGCTGGCGGTCGGCCAGGTGTTCGTAGCGCAGCGCCTCGGCTTCGACCACGACTCCCGGCGGCCAGCCCAGCGCGTGAAATCCGGCAGCAGCCGAGGGACCGATCGCCACGAGCCGCTCGGGGCCGAGCCGATGCCGTGCCGCACCGGCGCCGCCGACGCGGTTCCGCAGCAACCCGGGCGCCGAGCAGAGCGGTGTGTGCGCGACCGCCAGCGCGCCGCCCCCGCCCGCAGCCTTCCAGGCGTCGAGCAGCAGGTACTCCCAGCCCTGCCCCTCCCACAGGTAGAGCAGCCTCGCGTCCGGCGCGCCGGCGTGTGCCACCGCCCGGCGGCAGGCCACGGCGTAGAGCGCGATGAACATCGCGTGCCGGCCGCGCGTGGACGACAGCCAGTCGTCTTCGAGCAGCGGGTAGACGTCGATTGCGCTGCCGGGAAGGCGGCAGGCACGCGCAATCGATCGGAACCTGAACCCGGCAACCGCCAGCCGCAGGTAGAGCGCCGCGGCCCGGATGACGTCGCGCCAGCGCACCTGCTCTTCCAGGAACGCGAAACGCTGCAACGTACTCGTCGCCTGGCCGTTCAGCGCGTCGCGCAGGGAGACGGCCTCGTCCAGCGGCATGTCCCCGCTGTCGCTGAACAGCCAGAGCCAGTCGACGTTCAGCCGGCGCTCGTCGATCAGCCGGTGCAGCGCGCGCCAGTACCCCGACTCGAACCGGCCGGCCGCCGCGGCGCCCCGATCGATGTTCGGGAAGTAGGTCGCGATCACGAGGCCGGATCGGCTCCCGGACACGGCTCGACGGGGCGCCAGGCGGCGGCGACGACGAACGAAGCGCAGGAGGTAACGGAGGGCCTCCACCACATGCAGCGTCCCCCCGTGCCACTCTGCCGCACGGGGCGGCTCCTCGCGCCACTCGAACGACCAGCCGCGGTCGCCGGTCCAGCGGCGCAGCACGTCCGCCAGGCTGCGGTCGCTCCCGTCGTAGGCGATCCCGGTGCCGCCGCCGTCGACGAGGCCCTCCAGCAGTCGCAGTTTCAGCACGTCC
>VFZH01000073.1 GCA_016871255.1 Acidimicrobiia bacterium
CGGCCACGTTCCAGCGGGTGTCGCGCAGCAGCGCCAGGGCCGCGGCATGGTCGGGCCGTCCCGCAACGGCCGTGACCGCCCGGGCCGTGCCGAGCGCGTGCAGCCGTTCCGCGACGTCGCGGGCGTCGTCTGCGGCGTCCGGGTTTTCGGCCGTCGCGAGGAGACGATCGACCAGCGCGTCGACACCCTCCTCAACAGGCAGGCGCTCGGCAGGCGCGGCTCCGGCGGCGGCCGCCGCCGGAAGCGGCGCCTCGTCGACCTCCTCGACCACATCGACGTAGACGAACTGGTAGCCGTAGCGCGACACCGTGCGGATGAACGTCGGCTCACGCGGGTGGTCGCCGAGCGTGCGGCGGAGCGTGCGCACCGCCTGCGCGAGCGCGCCGTCGGAGACGATGACATCGCTCCAGACCGCGCTGAAGATCGCGTGCTTCGACACGGCATCGTGCCGCCGTTCGACGAGCAGAACCAGCAGGTCGAAGTACTTTGGAATGAGCGGCACGGGCGCGCCGTTCCTCAGCAGCACGCGCTGCCGCGGCGCGAGCACGAAGTCGTCGAACCGGAAGCGCGCAGGAGGGGCCACGGCGGTCCGCCTATGCTACCCGACCGATCGGGGCCTGGCGCCGACCTCCGGCGCACCCCGCATCGCGGCCACGCCGGATCGCTGCGATAGAATCCCGCCGCCACGGTAACGACGTCCCGGTCATCCCAGCACATCCTCCATGCCGTCGCACCGACCCGTCGATCACCTGAGACAGCTCCTGGTCCTGTGCGCGACCGTCGCGGCACGGTCAGACGACGGG
Source organism: Acidimicrobiia bacterium (assembly GCA_016871255.1). Classification (GTDB taxonomy): domain Bacteria; phylum Acidobacteriota; class Vicinamibacteria; order Vicinamibacterales; family UBA2999; genus VFZH01. The sequence continues at coordinate 804 of VFZH01000073.1, forward strand.
AACCTGAGCGACGAGGATCGCGACGCCCTCTCGCTTGCCGGTCAGGAGATCGAGCGGGCCTGGAAGACGCTCGCCACCTACGCCGCCGAAGCGACCGGAGCCACCGTGGACACCGAGCACGCGGGCTATGTCAGGCGCAGCCGGGCCCGACTCCCCTTCTTTCTCGCCGAGGACGTCCCGTCCAACGAGCAGCTGGAGGAACTGTTCGACCTTGGCCTGACGATCCGGGTCGCATCCGACGGAACGATCTGCCTGTCCGGCAGCACGGCGCTGCTCGGCTCGTTGAGGTTCGTCGGAGACATCGACTTCTGCGAGTACGCGACCGCCTCCCCGGATACGGCGAACGACATCGCCGGGCATGTTGACGCGCATGCGAGGCGGACCGTCACCCCGCTCTGCGGACGCGTCAAGGTCGCCGCTCCATTGAAGTGGTCCCGCACAGTGCCGGCCGAATGGGACAGCAGCCAGACGGCGGACCTGGGCCGGATGATCGCCGGGGGCGCCTACCATCTCAAGCTCGACTTCGTCGTCGCCACCAGGGCCGTCGGGACGGTTGAAGCCACGAACGTCGCCCTGATCGTAGGCGGCGCCAGGAGCGACCGGGCAATCATGGCGAGCTTCGCCGCGCAGGAGGTGCCGGTGGCGGGTCATCCGCTCCCGCGTCGCCTGGCGGACCCCCTCCAACTCGGCCGGTACGTCAGGTTCCTAGTCCGCCAGATCGACGAGTACCGCGTGCGACACCCGGTCAAGGCACTCAAGCGTGCGCTGTCGCTCGCCCGGATCATGCTGTGGCCGGACTGGCACGAGCGGCTGCTGCACCTGCTGCAGGAACCCGACGGGGCGCTGGCCGCGGCGATCACGGCCCGCCGGGAGCTTCTTCGTGAGCTCGGTTCACGTGAAGCAACCGGCGAACGGCAGGCCACCGTCACCGCGCTCCGCACGAGTCTCGATACGACGATCAAGGACCTCGAGGCGGCCAGATCGGGACAGGACGGCGCGGACACGTCGGCGGATGCGTGGGCTTCCGGGCAGGTACAGCCGACACTGCTGGCATTCGTCGACATGGCGCAGGACCTGATTGCCACGCCCTAGGAACTGTGCGACGCTGAGGCAGCCATGAGCGACGCGAAGCAGCGGGCGCGGCAACTGCTCGAGGAGCTGCCCCTGACCGACAGGCAGCGCGCGCTGTACCAGCGCGGCGCCGACGCCCTCGACGACGCCAGGGCTGAAGAGGCCGCTGAGTCGCTGGAGGCGGCCCTCAACGGTGCCGAGCGGGCCGTCGACGCCATGCGCGGGATCCTCGAACGGCGGCGCACGGGCAGCCGTCGGAAGGTGCTCGTCGCGATCCAGGATGACGACTACCGCCGAAGGCTCCAGGAAGTCCTCGGCAGCGATTTCGACGTCCAGCTGCTGACGGAGCCCGCCGAGGCTCTGGCTGGCGTGGAGGGTTCCCCCCCGGATGTCGTGATCAGTGATCTTCAGCTGCCCGCCACGACCGGATTGCAACTGCTCGAACGGATGCGTCGCTTCAACCGGCTGACGACCGGCTTCATCCGTACGACGACCGACGAGGAAGTCGGTCAAGCCGCAGCCCATCGCGTCGCCGCCTATCCGGCGGCAGGCACGGCGGAAGGGTTGAGGCGAGCCGTGTTGAGCGCGCTCGACGAAACCGAGCAGCTCCTGCCGTAGTCGCCGGCGGAACCGTTCACTCGTCCACGGCAAGGCGGCGGCGCAGGGCCGCCAGCGCCGGCGTGGGTCCCTTCCACTCCAGTTCGTCCACCGACTCGAAGACCGGCACGTCGGTGCGCAGCGTGGCGAGCGTGCGGAAGAGTTCGGCCAGCTCGCGGTTCTCGTTCAGCGTGGCCGACAGCGCCGCCGCGCGCGCCAACGTCACCCCCCACGCCTCGTGGTTCTCGGGGATGGCGTCGATGTGGCGGAACTTCGCGAGCACCGCCGCCGCCGACTTCGGTCCCCAACCCTTGAGTCCCGGGAAGCCGTCTGCCGTGTCGCCGACGAGCGCCAGGTAGTCCGGGATCGACGCCGGCGGCACGCCGAACCGCGCGATGACGCCTGCCTCGTCCCGAGTCGCCTTCCGCACCCGGTCCAGCTGCACCACGCGCGTCCCGCGCACCGACTGGGCGAGGTCCTTGTCCGGGGTGCAGATGACCACGCGTGTCACCCGGGGATCCGCGGCCGCCTTTGCCGCCGCCGCGGCCAGCGCGTCGTCCGCTTCGAACCGGATCATCGGCCACACCTTCAGGCCCCAGGCCGTGACGGCTTCTTCGAGCAGCGGGAACTGCGCCCAGAGTGCCGGGTCGATGCCTTCGCTCGTCTTGTAGCCGGGCCACAGCTCGTTCCTGAACGACTCGATGACGTGGTCCGTGGCGACGCCGATGTGCGTGGCGCCCTCTTCGGCGAGCCTGCGGAGGGAGTACATGACGCCGCGGACCGCGGCGATCTCCTCGCCGTCGTGATTCTTCGCCGGTGGTACCGCGTAGAAGTGGCGGAAGAGCTCGTAGGTGCCGTCGACGAGATGGATCGTCACGGCCCCAGTATGCGCCGGCCCGTCAACGATGCAGGCGATCTGCCGCTCGGCCGTCATAGGATAGGACACTGATGGAGCGGCACAGCGTCGAAGCCATCGTTCGTGCGCTGAACGGGGCGGGTGTGCGGTACCTCATCGCGGACGGCCTGGCCGTCGTGGCACACGGGCATCTGCGGTTCACCGCCGACGTCGATCTCATCCTCGATCTCGAGACCGGCAACGTGTCGCGCGCCATCACGGCGCTGCAGGCCCTCGGCTACCGGCCGCGGGCGCCGGTACCGTTCGAGGACCTTGCGAAGGGTGGCCTGCGGGCGGAATGGGCGCGCGATCGCAACATGACCGTGTTCTCCGTCTACAGTCCAGCGCACCCGGCGACCGACGTCGACATCTTCGTGGAGGCGCCGGTGGACTTCGAGGCGGCGTACCGGGCCGCCGCACGCATGGACGTTTCCCCCGGCGCAGTGGCCACGTTTCTGGGGCGCGACGACCTGATCCGGCTGAAGCAGCAGGCGGGGAGGCCGCAGGACATTCTGGATGTCGACGCGCTGGAGAAACTGCGGAAGGGAGGCTCCGATGCCGCGGAATGACGACTCGCAGGCGTGGCCGCAGGGCTGGGACGGCCACGCCGCCGCGCAGCGCGCACGCTGGGCCACGCTGTCGCTCGCCGAGCGGATCGACTGGCTGGAGCAGGCTCAGCGCCTGGCCAGTGACATGGGACACGGAGCGGGAACCGGCCAGCCTCCGCGGCGCGCGAAGGAATCCCAACCCTGAGGCGGCATCGCGGTGCCTGTCCATGCCGCCCGGCCGGCGGGGGCCCGGCCGGATGCGGCATGTGGCGGTCGGAACCGCTTGTAGCGACAGGGCCGGATTCACACGCGGCCGATCCCGGCAGCAGCGCTCATTCGTCGAACCGCAGGTGCCGCACGCTCTTGCCGTGGCGGCGGATCAGCCGCAGCGCTTCGATGCCGATCTCGATGTGCTGCTCGACGTGCTCCGCGCTCACGACCGCGTCCGACGCTTCCGTCTTCACGCCTTCGGGCACCATGGGCTGGTCGCTCACGAGCAGCAGCGCGCCGCTCGGAATGCGGTTGTCGAAGCCCGCCGCGAACACCGTCGCCGTTTCCATGTCGATCGCCATGCACCGCATCGCGCGCAGGCGTTCCTTGAAGGCGTCGTCGTGTTCCCAGACGCGGCGGTTCGTCGTGTAGACCGTGCCGGTCCAGTAGTCGCGGCCGAGATCCCTGATGACGGTCGACACGGCGCGCTGCAGGGCGAACGCCGGCAGCGCGGGCACTTCGGGCAGCAGGTATTCGTCGGACGTCCCGTCGCCCCGGATCGCGGCGATGGGCAGCACGAGATCGCCCAGCTGGTTCTTGCGTTTCAGTCCGCCGCACTTGCCGAGGAACAGGACCGCCTTCGGCATGATCGCCGAGAGCAGGTCCATCACCGTCGCCGCGTTGGGGCTGCCCATGCCGAAGTTGATCATCGTGATGCCATCGGCCGTCGCGCTCGGCATCGGGCGGTCGGCGCCGGCGGCGTCCGCGCCCGTGAGGCGCTCGAAGTGGCGGAGATAGCCTCCGAAGTTGGTGAGCAGGATGTACCGGCCGAAGCGGTCCAGGGGCACGCCGGTGTACCGCGGGAGCCAGTCTTCGACGATCTGGGGCTTGTCCCTCATGTGAGGATTATGACCAGGAACGCGCGGCCCCTCGAACCGCGCCGCTTGAGCGACCCCTCGGGGTCGCGGGAGCCTGTCGCGCATGTCAGAGAGTGGCTGCAGTGACGAGTACGCGGGCATCGCGGAACTCTACGACTACGTGGGGCCGTACGCCGCGCGGCCGGACATCACCTTCTACGTGGACGCGGCGCGCGAGGCGGGCGGGCCCGTGCTCGAAGTGGGCTGCGGGTCGGGGCGCGTGCTGGTCCCCACCGCCCGGGCCGGGATCGACGTCACGGGCCTCGACGCCTCACCGGCGATGCTCGACATCTGCCGCAGGCGCCTGGCGGCGGAACCGGAGGACGTCCGCGCCCGCGCAACGCTGGTCGAAGGCGACATGCGGCGGTTCGATTTCGACCGGCGCTTCGCGCTGGCCACGATCCCCTTCCGCCCCTTCCAGCACCTGCTCACGCCGGACGACCAGCTCGCGTGCCTCGCCGCCATCCACCGGCACCTGCGCCCCGGCGGGCGGCTGGTCTTCGACATCTTCAACCCGTCGCTGGACCTGCTGGTCACCACCCCCTTCGGCGTGACGCTGGACCCCGAGCCGCCCGCCCCGCTCCCGGGCGGCCGTACCCTCGTCCGCCGCGGCCGCGTCCTCGCGCACGACCGCTTCGCCCAGGTCACCGATCACGAGCTGATCTACGACGTGACGCACCCGGACGGACACACGGAACGGCACGTCCACAGCTGCGCGATGCGCAATACCTTCCGCTTCGAAGCCGAACACCTGCTCGCCCGCGCGGGCTTCGTCGTGGAACACCTCTATGCCGGTTTCGACCGGAGCCCGTACGGATCGACGTACCCGGGTGAGCTGATCTTCGTCACCCGCAGGGCCTGACCCCCGGCCAGCCACCCACGGGGTTGCGCGGCCACAGCTCAGTGGGCCGGAGCTGCGCAGGGCCGGCTGAGGCCGGCCCCCACCGGGAGAAGACCTATACGTGGTTGACGGGCTCGTCCCGCCTCTCCGGCTCCTGCATCTGCCGCTCCAGGGCGCGGCTCACCGCGTCCCGCGCGCCGAGGCCGACGGCGAGCGCGGCCGCCAGCACCACGCCGCCGAAGAGGATCCCGAACGCCAGCAGCAGGATGCTCCGGCCGATGTGCAGGTGATCGAGCGCCATCGCCACGGCCACGAGCAGCACGAGCCACTTCACGGCCATGGCGAACAGCCGCGCCGCCCGCAGCTGCATGTTCACGGCGCCGATCAGCGCCGAGCGCGACAGGAACTGTGCCGCCACGGCTCCGACCACCAGGATCATCAGCGCAGCCAGCAGGTCGGGCACGTACTGGAACACCGACATGGCCAGCTGTGACGGCAGCGTCGCATTGAGCGCCGTCATGCTCAGGAGCAGCCCGAGCACGAGCATCGCCCAGTAGATCACCCGGCCGGCGGCATCGGAGGCGTTCGCGAGCCCGGACCAGTCCACGAGGCCGCCGAACCCCGCGTGCTCCGCGCGCCGATCGAAGTCCAGTCCGCGCAGCGCCTGCACCACGAGCGCACGCGCCGCCGCAGCCGCCAGGAACGCGCCCACCACGAGAATCAGCGCCACCAGCACCCCGGGCAGCGCGTTCGCGATGTGCTCGGCGATGCGCGTCATCGCCTGCCGGAGGATGGCTTCAACCTGCGTCCACATGGCTCGTTGCTCCTTGTTCGCCCGGCGTCACCGGCGCCGCTCCGGCCAGCGCCACCGGGAAATCAGATAGCGCTTCTCCCCCTCGAACGCCTGGCACACCTGCTCCACCCGCGCGTCCAGATCCGCCGACGCCGCGTGCCCCACCTGGAGCAGCAGCGACGCCAGCCACGCGGAGTAGAGCGGCGTCAGCGACCGCAGCAGGTGATCGTGCGGCATCACGCGGAAGGCGAACGCCAGCGCGAAGTCGTAGACGATGCCGGCCCACAGCCGATCGTCGAACCGGAACGCCGCGGCCGGCGTGTCGGCCAGCTTCCTGAGCTCCACGATGACCCGCGGCGGCAGCGCCCGCGCCCAGATCTCCCGGAGCTCGCGGTACCCCAGCCGGAACGACTCGACCAGCGCTGCCGGGTCCACGCCGGACGTGGCGGCCCCGAGCGCAGCCGGCGTCCCGCTGACGGCCACGACCGTGGATCCCCGGATCCGCTGCCACACCTCCACGTGCCGCTCGACGTCGGCAAACAGCGCGCCGACGACCTGCGCGATCGTGGTGCCCAGGTCGGCCTGCGCGGCTCGCGCGGTCCCGCGGGCGCCGAGCGCCACCTCGTGGACCCGGAAGTCCGCACACACCGCCGCCGCCGCCAGCGACAGGTCCACGCCGGCCGGAGATCGCTCCCCCTCCCAGATGTCCTGCTCGAGCACGTGGGCGGCGAGCCGCGCCGAACAGCCGAACTCCCGCGCCGCCGGCTGGCGCAGACGCACGCCGTAGAGCGCCCGGAAGAACGGGTACACGATCCCGCGCGTGAGCGCGCCCTCCCAGGCGTGCCGGGAGAAGTACGGCGCGACGTAGTCCGCGCGCCCCTGGAGCACCGGGCCGGCGAGCTGGTCCACCCACTCGGGCGTGATCCCCTGCACGGCGGCGTCCACGACCACGCAGGCGCGGGCGGAGGTCTCCTGCACGACCCGCAGCACCTGCCGCAGCGCGTGCGCCCGGCCGGGATCGCCGTGATACGGCATGCCGCCGCCGAACCCGCCCTGGTGCGGCAGCTCCACCAGCGACCCGGCCGGAATCACCTCCCGCAGGGCCTCGCGCGTGCCGTCGGTCGAGCCGGTGTCGGCGTGCAGCAAGCGGACGGCGCCGGACTCGAACGAACGGCCCGCGCCCTCCACGATCGCCCGCGCCACGGCGCCGATGGAGCGGGCGTCGTTGTGGCTGGTGACGGCCACCACGAGATCGGCGGGCCGCAGGGAGGCGTCAGGCTCCAGGGCGCTGGAGCTCGAACCAGTAGAAGCCATAGGGTCCGAGGGTCAGGAAATACGGCAGTTCGCCGATCGCCGGAAACTCCGTGTAGCCGAGCATCTCCACGGGCACGTACCCGTTCAGCGCGCCCAGGTCCAGCTCCGCCGGCTGCACCGAGCCGGCGAGGTTGGCCACGCACAGGATCAGGTCGTCCTTGCAGCGGCGCAGGTACGCCAGCACCCTGCGGTTCGACGGCGCCAGGAACTCGATCGTGCCCCGCCCGAACACGGTGAACAGCCGCCGGAGCCGGATCATGTTGCGCATCCAGTAGAGCAGCGACGCCGTGTCGCTCTCCTCCGCCTCCACGTTCACGGACTGATACCCGTACACGTGGTCCATGATGAGCGGGCTGTAGAGCCGGGCCGGATCGGCGCGCGAGAAGCCCCCGTTCCTGTCCGATGTCCACTGCATGGGCGTGCGGACGCCGTTCCGGTCGCCCAGGTACACGTTGTCGCCCATGCCGATCTCGTCGCCGTAGTAGACGATCGGCGTGCCCGGAAACGAGAACAGCAGGCCGTGCAGCAGCTCGATCTGCCGCCGGTCGTTGCCGACGAGCGGCGCCAGCCTGCGGCGGATGCCCGCGTTGATGCGCGCTTGCGGGTCCTGGCTGTACGCCAGGTACATGTAGTCGCGCTCCTCGTCGGTCACCATCTCGAGCGTCAGCTCGTCGTGGTTGCGGAGGAACAGCGCCCACTGGCAGCTCTCGGGGATCGGCGGCGTCTGCTCGATCGCGTCCACGATCGGCTGGCGGTCCTCCAGGTGGATGCCCATGAACAGCCGGGGCATCACCGGGAAGTGGTACGCCATGTGGCATTCGTCGCCGTCTCCGAAGTACTCGCGCACGTCCACCGGGAGCTGGTTCGCCTCCGCGAGCAGCATCTTCCCGGGGCCGCGCAGGTCCACGTGCGCGCGGATCGCCTTGATCACGGCGTGCGTCTCGGGCAGGTTCTCGCAGCTCGTGCCGTCGCGCTTCACGAGGTACGGCACGGCATCGAGCCGGAACCCGTCCACGCCCATGTCGAGCCAGTAGTCCAGCACGGACAGGATCTCCTTCATCACGGCCGGGTTGTCGAAGTTCAGGTCCGGCTGGTGATGAAAGAACCGGTGGTAGTAGTACGCCTTCGCCACCGGGTCCCAGGTCCAGTTGGAGCGCTCGGTGTCCACGAAGATGATGCGGACGCCCTGATACAGCTCTTCCGTGTCGCTCCAGACGTAGTAGTCCCGCTCGGGCGACCCCGGCGGGGCGTGGCGCGCCCGCTGGAACCAGGGGTGCTGGTCCGACGTGTGATTGACGACGAGCTCGCCGATCACCTTCAGGCCGCGATCGTGCGCCGCCTTCAGGAACCGCTTGAAGTCCTCGATCGTCCCGTAGCTGGGGTTGATCGTGCAGTAGTCGGCGATGTCGTAGCCGTCGTCGCGCAGCGGCGAGGGGAAGAACGGCAGCACCCACAGGCACGTGACGCCCAGCTTCTGCAGGTAGTCGAGCTTCTGCTCGAGCCCGATGAAGTCACCGATGCCGTCGCCGTTGCCGTCGTAGAACGACTTGACAGGCACCTCGTAGATGACGGCGTCCTTGTACCACCGCGGATCGTGGCTGGTCCCAGCTCGTCTCATCCGTAGGTCCGGCGTGTCCGCTCACGGTAACACGGGGCTGCGGGACCGGCCGACCGCGTCCCGGGCCGGCCGCCACAGGTCCTCGCTCCGCCTTGAACGGAGCGCGTGGCCCGGACGGCACGGGCGGTGTAAGATTCAGCGGTTCGGGCCTTTCGATGGAGGAGCCATGCGACTGAAGAGGACGTTGACGGCCGCGGGGGCGGCCACCGTTGCCGCGCTCCTGGGTGCGGCCACGATCGATCTCGGCGCCCAGGGCGCCAACACCGCCGCGCTCACGGGCACGGTGAGCAGCCAGGCGGAAGGCAACATGGAAGGCGTGCTGGTCACGCTTCGCCGCGAGGGCGCCAACCACACGGTCACCGTCGTGAGCGACGCGCAGGGCCGCTACAGCGTCCCGCGCACGCACATCGAGCCGGGCAAGCACGCGGTCACCATCCGCGCAACCGGGTTCGATCTGATGAGCCCGGCATCGGTGGAGATCGCGGCCGCGAAGACGGCCATGGCCGACGTGAAGCTGGGGCCGACGAAGAACCTGCCCGACCAGCTCACCTCGCTCGAATGGGCGCTGAGCTTCCCCGGCACGCAGGAGCAGAAGGACAAGCTGGTCTACCAGGCCAAGAGCTGCAACTACTGCCACAACTACACGCGCCTCGTGAAGTCGAAGCACAACGCCGAGCAGTTCGACCCGGTCATCCGCCGGATGAACGCCTACTACCCCGACGGCACGGCGGTCAGCAACGACGGCCGCGGCTGGGGCCAGCGGCTCCTCAAGTATGGCGACTCGTTCGGCAAGATGACGCCGGACGGCCCGATGGAAGGGCGCGGCGATCGCTGGGGCGGCTGGGACATCAAGGAGCTCGGCCAGTACCTCGAGCAGGTGAACCTGAGCGGCGGGAAGACGACGTGGAGCTACGAGCCGAAGGCGAACCTGCCGCGGCCGACGGGCAAGGGGACGCGCGTGATCATCACGCAGTGGGATCAGCCGCGCCGCGTGGCGGTGTCGCACGACATGGCGGTGGACTCGAAGGGCAACGTCTGGTACGGCGACGAGAGCCACCAGTTCGTCGGGATGCTGAACCCGAAGACGCACGAGTTCAAGGAGTACCCGCTGCCTCCGTTGCCGGCCGGCCACCTGCCGGGCACGCGCGACATCCAGATCGATCAGGACGACATGGTCTGGTTCCCGATGCGCGTCGAGGGCGGCGCCTCCCGGATGACGAAGCTCGACCCGGCCACGGGCACGATCACCATCGTCGAGGGCACCACGGGACAGTTCACCGCGCTCGGCCCCAACGGCAAGATCTGGATGGGCGGCGCGGGCAACGCCTTCACCCGCATCGACACGAAGACGGCCACGCTCGAAGCCGAGTTCCCGGGCCGCGGCTACCAGGTCGTCGTCAACTCCAAGGGCAACCCGTACATCGGCGGCGGGCAGGGGATCGTCGGCTATGACGTGGCGGCCGGCAAGGAGCTGAGCTACCCGCTGCCGACCAAGGGCGGCTTCGCCCGCCGCGGCAAGATGGACAGTCAGGATCGCTTCTGGTTCGGCGAGTACTACGGGGACAAGATCGGCATGTTCGACACGAAGACCGAGACCTTCAAGGAATGGCCGCTGCGCAAGTACTCGACGCCGTACTGCGCCAGCGCGCCGGACAGGAAGGGGATGGTCTGGGCGCCGAGCAACATGTCCGACCGGATGTTCCGCCTGAACCCGGAGACCGGCGAGATCACCGAGTACCTGATGCCGACCGAGATCGACATCAAGGAGATCGAGTTCGACCCGACGAGCAAGGGCGTGGCGGTGATGATGGCCAACATGCGGACCGCCCGCATCCTGCGCGTCGAACCGCTCGACTGACGGACTGAGGCACTCATGGGCCGGGTAAAGCCGGCCCTCACATCACGGAAGCCGGCCCCTGCAGGCAGCCTGTGGGGGCCGGCTTTCCCGGACTGAGCCGTCGAAGGCAGCCGGCCGGTTCCCCTCGGCCCCCACCGTCCGCTCGTCGCCCCGCCGCCAAGACTTCGCCAAAACTTCGCCATCGCCGGCCCGGCCGTTCAGGTATACAATCCGCTGCACTCGAAACGCGCGTAGGTGCACAAGGGAAGGGGGATCCCATGCGAGCCGGCGGTTGTCTGGTGCTTGTCGTCGCGGCGCTGGCCGCGATCGTTCCGAACGTTCCCGGTGTCCGCGCGCAGGCGAACGCGGCGCTGAGCGGCAGCGTCCGCTCCACGGGTGAAGGCGCCATGGAGGGCGTGCTCGTCAACGCCCGCCGCGAGGGTGGCAACGTCACCGTCACGGTCGTCAGCGACGCCGCCGGGCGGTACACGTTCCCGCGCAGCCACCTCGAGCCGGGCAGCTATCGCCTCTCGATCCGGGCGACCGGCTACGAGCTGACCGACCCGGGCGCGGTCCAGGTCACGGCCACCGCCACCGCCACGCGCGACCTCGACCTCCGGACGTCGGCCGACCCGGCGCTGCACATGTCGTCCACCGAGTGGGCGATGAGCTTCCCGGGCACCCCCGAACAGATCTTCCCGATCGCCAACCACGGCTGCACCTACTGCCACACGCTGGAGCGGCTGGCGCGCTCCAAGCACTCGGCCGAGCAGTGGGTGGACGTCCTGACCCGCATGCAGATCTACTTCCTCGACGGCACGGCCGTCGCGGAAGACCGCGGCCGCGGCGCCCCGAACGATGCGGAGGCAGTCGCCGCTGCGGCGAAGAACCCGAACTCGGTCGGCGGCAGGCCCAAGACGGAGCTGGGCCAGTACATGGCGTCGCTGAACCTGAGCGGCGGTCGGACGACCTGGTCCTATCCCCTGAAGACGCTGCCCCGTCCGTCCGGCGCGGCGACGCGCGTGATCATGACGCAGTGGGATCTGCCCCGGAAGGACACCGTGGCCCACGATCTCGCCGTCGATGCCCAGGGCCGCCCCTGGTACAACGACCAGAGCCGCATGTTCGTGGGCATGCTCGACCCGGCGACGTCGCAGTTCACCGAGTACCCGTTCCCGCCGCTGCCCCGCGGCCGCGCCGGCGGCGTCAGCGATCTGGACTTCGATCGCGACGGCAACCTGTGGACGATGATCTCGCTGCCGGAGGGCAAGTGCCACTTCGGCACGCCGGTGAAGTTCGACCCGCGGACGAAGGATCTCACCTACGTCGAGATCGCGAACAAGGACGAGGTCTTCGGCACGAACAACCCGTGCGGCCTCCAGTTCATGGCGCGCGGCCCGGACGGCCGGATGTGGTTCAACAACACGCAGGTGATGGTGCGCGTGGATCCGAAGACGGCCCGGGTGGACGGCACGTTCTTCTTCGGCAAGGGCGCCAACGTCCCCGAGGGGCGGCACGTCGGCTACCAGGTGGTCGTCAGCTCGAAGGGCAACGGCTACATCTCCGACTTCGGCGGGCGGTCCTACGTGATCGAGGTCAACGGCACGACCGGCGAGCCGACGTACCACCCGGTGCCGACGGCGAACGGCGGCGCGCGCCGAGGCCAGATGGATGCCCAGGACCGCTACTGGTTCGCCGAATACCGGGGCAACAAGGCGGCGATGTTCGACACGAAGAACGGCTCCTTCAAGGAATGGGAGATACCGGTCCCGTACGTGTATCCCTACACGTCGTCCGCCCCCGACCGGAAGGGGCGGGTGTACCTGTCGAGCAACATGGCCGAGCGGCTGTACCGCCTCGACCCGGCGACCGGCGAGATGGTGGGGTATCTCGTGCCGACGGCATTCGACTCCAAGAAGATCCTGTACGACCCGACGGCATCGGGGATCCGGCTGTGGCTGAGCAACAAGCGAACGGCCCGGCTGCTCCGCGTGGACGTTCTGGACTAGGAGTGGATCGGGCCGGCTGAAGCCGGCCCGATCATCGGCGGCGGGAACACATGGTTCACAGGGAGGGGGACATGACCAGGGGTGTTCTTGGGACGGTGCTGGCGGTGCTGCTGCTGGCGCCGCTGGCAGTGCACGCACAATCGGGCGACACCGGCACGATCGCGGGCGTCGCCAGGGACGAGACCGGCGCGGTGCTGCCGGGCGTGACCGTGGAGGTCGCGAGCCCGGCGCTGATCGAACGGGTCCGCAGCTCGGTGACCGACGGCGAAGGCCAGTACAAGGTCATCAACCTCCGGCCGGGCGTCTACGACGTCACGTTCACACTGTCCGGCTTCGCCACCGTCCGGCGGACGGGGGTGGAGCTCACGACCGGCTTCACCGCGGCGGTGAACGCCGACATGAAGGTCGGCGACCTGTCGGAGACCATCACCGTCACCGGCGCCAGCCCGATCGTGGACGTGCAGAACATGCGGACGCGCAGCGTGCTGTCGCGCGAGCAGCTCGACACGCTGCCCACCGGGAGGACGACCGCCGGCTTCGCGGCGCTGACCGTCGGGGCGGTCGGCGCCATCCAGGACGTGGGCGGCAACACGGGCGAGGCGGCGACCGGCTTCGGCGTCCACGGGTCGAAGGCCAGCGAGGGCCGGCACCTGATGGACGGCATGCAGATGACCGGCATGCTGCTCGGGTCGGGCATGGCCGCGCGGCTGAACTTCGTGAACCAGCTCGCCGTGCAGGAAGTGACGCTGACGACCAAGGGGGCGACGGCCGAGACCGAGGTCGGCGGCGTCATGATCAACTACGTGCCCAGGGAGGGCGCCAACTCCTTCAGCGGCGTGGCGCTGGGCAACGGCGCGACGCCCGACATGCAGAGCAACCGGTTCACCGACGAGCTCAAGTCGCGCGGCCTGACGTCGGCGCCGTCGCTCAAGCGGCTGTACGACGCCGGGGGCGCGGTTGGCGGGCCCATCCGCCAGGACAAGCTGTGGTTCTTCGCCTCGGCCCGCTGGTGGGGCGCGCAGAACTACGCGCCGGGCATGTACTTCCAGGACAAGTCGGCCCCGAACGCGCTGAACGGCCTGCTGTGGGTGCCCGATCTGAACAAGCCCGCCTACGTGGACACGCCGAACGGCGACGGCACCGGCCGCGTGACGTGGCAGGTGTCGGATCGCAACAAGCTGACGATCTCCGAGAACATCGGGCGCAACTGCAACTGCTACAACGGCGTGGGCGCGACGCAGGCGCCCGAGGCCGCGATCCTCATCTACTACGAGTCGAGCCTGACGCAGGTGACGTGGAACCACCCGCGGACCAACCGGCTGCTGCTCGAAGGCGGCTTCACGGGCCTGTACAACACGCAGCACCCGACCGCGCCGCCGTCGGTCCGTCCGACCGACATCGCCGTCACGGAACTCTCCACCAACCTGAGCTACAACGCGCGCGCGCACGTCATCGGCCCGAACAACACCATCGCCTACGTGCGCGACGTGCAGTTCGGCCAGTGGAACGGCCGCTTCAGCACGTCGTACGTCACCGGCTCGCACGCCTTCAAGGCGGGCGTCACGATGCTGCAGGGCTGGCAGGGCGCCTTCTACAAGATGAACGATCCGCCCGTGCGGTACCTGTTCCTCAACCAGCGGCCCGCGCAGATCCTGCAGTGGATCGACCCGGTCAGCTACCACGTGAAGGTCAAGATGAACCTCGGCCTGTTCGCCCAGGACCAGTGGACGCTGAACCGGTTGACGCTCAACTACGGGCTGCGGTTCGACTACATCAACGCGTACGATCCGCCCGAGGAAACGCCTGCGGGCGCCTTCGTGCCGGCCCGCAGCTTCCCGGCGGTGCAGAACGTGCCCAACTGGAAGAACGTCTCGCCCCGCCTCGGGGCGGCGTACGACCTGTTCGGCAACGCCAGGACCGCACTCCGGTTCTCGGTGGGCCGGTACGTCGAGGCGCAGACCACGCAGCTCGGCGGGCTGAGCCACCCCGCGTACGCGTTGACCACCAACGCCACGCGGTCCTGGATCGACGCCAACGGCAACTACTCGCCCGACTGCGTCCTGACCAACGTGGAGGCCAACGGCGAGTGCGGCCGCCTGTCGAACATCAACCTCGGGAAGACCGTGCGCACGACGGAGTACTCCAAGGAGATCCTGGAGGCGAACCGCGGCTACAACTGGCAGATCAACGCGGGCGTGCAGCACGAGCTGCGCCCCAACGTCGGGCTGTCGGTGGGCTACTACCGGACCTGGTACGGCAACTTCTCGGTCGTGGACAACCGGGCGGTGACCCCGGCGGACTACGATCCGTACTGCGTGACGGCGCCCAGCGACCCGCGGCTGCCCGGCGGCGGCGGCAACCGCATCTGCGGCCTCTTCGACATCAACCCGAGGAAGTTCGGGCAGGTCGATCTGTTCGCCACCCGGGTCTCCGACTTCGGCGAGAAGACCGAGGTGTACAACGGCGTCGACGCCGCGGTGAACGCGCGCTTCGGGAACGGCACGTTCGTGCAGGGCGGCTTCTCGACCGGCCAGACGGTGTTCAACAGCTGCTTCACGGTGGACTCGCCCGACACGACGGTCATCGTGACCGGGTTCGGCCCGGCGCCGCAGTCGGTCCTCTTCTGCGAGACGAAGCTGCCCTGGAAGGGACAGACGCAGTACAAGGCGTCGGTCATCCACCCGCTCCCGCTGGGGATTCAGGTGAGCGCCGTGTTCCAGAACATGCCGGGTGCGGTGCAGAACGCCAGCTTCCCGGTGCCGAGCGCCGTCATCGCGCCCTCGCTCGGCCGGCCCCTTGCCGGCGGCGGCGTCGCGGTGGTGCCGCTCTACGAACCGAACTCGAAGTTCGAGGATCGCCTGACGCAGGTCGACCTGCGTTTCGCGAAGACCTTCCGCCTCGGGGGCAGCCGTCGCCTCCAGGGCAACGTCGAGATCTTCAACGTGCTGGACGCCCGCGACGTGCTGTTCTCCAACCCGACCTTCGGCGCGGCCTGGCTGCGCCCGTCCACGATCCTGGGCGGCCGCCTGTTGAAGCTGGGAGCACAGTTCGACTTCTAACCGGTCACCTGCAAGACAGGCGCCCCGCGCGCGGCCTTCGGGTCGCGCGCGGGGGCCTCAGCCGGCAGCTGCCATGACTGTCGGGGCCGGATGCACGCCCCTCCTTGCCGCCGCGGCGCTCTGCGCCCTTGCGACCGGCTCCTCCGCCAGCAACGAGATCCGCGTACCCGATCTGGATGGCCGGCTCGTCGCGCCCCTCAGCCAGCCGGCACGGGCCGCCGTCCTTCTCTTCCTCAGCGTGGACTGCCCCATCTCCAGCCGGTACGCGCCGGAGATCCAGCGGCTGCAGCGCACCTGGGCCGGCCGGGGCGTCACCTTCTGGCTCGTGTTTCCGAACCCCGCGGAGTCGAACGCGTCGATCGGGGCGCACCTCGAGTCGTTCGGCTATCCGCGCCGCGCGCTGCGCGATCCCACCGGCGCACTCGTCCGCCGTGCAGAGGCGACCGTCACACCCGAAGCGGCGATCTTCGACAGGGGAGGCGCCCGCGTCTACCGGGGTCGGATCGACAACCGGTTCGTCAGGCTCGGGCTGGAACGCCCCGCGCCAACCGTCCGCGACCTCGACGCCGCCATCGGCGCGGCGCTGGACGGGCGGCCTGTCGAGCCAGCGACGACACACGCGGTTGGCTGTTTCCTCGCCGACGTGCTGCACTAGTCTAGAGCAGGCGGCGTTCCTCCATGCTCATCGACGTTCTCCTTGACACGCAGCGAAGAGCCAGATTGCGAGGCCCGCGAGAGCTGGAGCGAGACAACCCGCTTGTCGTTCGCGTTTGGATGCCTTGCGGGCGCTGATCACCCGGACTCGTGGCGGCCGTTGCCGCTCTCTGGTACGAGTGACGTCCCCCCTGATTTGAGTAGCGTTTCGGTTTAGAGTCCGGCCCTAGCAGAAGGGATCGGACGATGAAGAAGCGGTTCACCGAAGGGCAGATCGTGGGCTTCCTGCGGGAGGCCGATGCGGGCGTGGCCATCAAAGACCTGTGCCGCAAGCACGGCTTCTCCGAAGGCAGCTACTACCTGTGGCGGAGCAAGTTCGGCGGCATGAGCGTGTCCGACGCGAAGCGGTTGAAGGAGCTGGAAATCGAAAACGGCCGTCTCAAGAAGGTGCTGGCCGAGTCCCTCCTCGAGATCGAGGTCACCCGCGAGGCCTTACGAAAAAGGTGGTAACCGCCCCAGCTCGCCGCGTGCTGGTGCGGAGCCTGACCGAGCGCGGCCTCAGCGAGCGCCGAGCCCTCGCCGTGATGGGCACGAGCGCATCGGCCCTGCGCTACACGCCGGCGATCGACGAAGTGTTCCCTGGTGTGGCAACGCCTCAGATGAGCCGCGCCCGACTCGCGCGCCAGCCGACCGAGGGCGTCGGCTCCATCTGATGGTTAGACGGCGGCCATGACCGCGCGCTTGGTGGGGGCAGGCAACTCGAGGGCTGCGAACCAGGAAGCGGGGAACAGATAGTCTTCGCCGGATTCGTCGACCACCCGGACCTGTCGATGGCGAGCCGCGACGGCGTCCGGAATGACCTCGTAGATCTTGCGGAGTTCGAGGGACACCTCGTGTCCGTCGTTTCGGACACAGACCGCGAAGGAGCGACGTGGTTTGGCCATGTGTTTACTCGATGTAGTGCTTGATCTTCAGTTCCCGCCGGCCGATGCCCGTGGCCTCGTACCAGTGTAGCTCTGCGCGCGCGATGAACCCATCCGGCAGGCGGACCGTGGCCACACCCTTGCGCTTTCGCCACCGGCCTGGCCCGTACTTGCGTCGCAAGCGCCGCAGCTCACGAATGCCGCGACCGACGGCAAAGGTCTCGACGTCTTCGATCTCGCCGATGACCGTGAAGTCTACGCCGGAGTCCACGCCCGATCGTCAACGATGACGATGCAGTCGTCAATCGTTCGTGTAGTCCGTCTAACTCGCATTGATTGGACGGCGGGCTGCCCGGCGGCTAACGGCGTTACCGACGCCAGCAGTGATCGCTGTAAGCCGTTGATCGGTCGGATGCTAGCACGCCAGGCAGCACGTGACCCGGCCGGCGTTGGCCGCGAAGGCGACGGTGACGCGCGCCGTGTATGGCCGCCTGGCGGGCGGCTAATGGCGCCCGGCCATGCCGTGGGCGTCGGCGGGAAAAGCCTGTGGCATCCCCACTTGCGGGCGCGGGGCGGATTACCGCAGCCCGGCGTTGGCCGCGAGCCTGGCCGCACGGTGTTGTAATCGATCCGCCACGCCTCGAAATCGCCGTTGAGGATGCACGGGCGGCCCGCGCCGCAGGCAAGCACGACAGCAGCCGCCAGACACGCAAGCCCGGCGCCTGTCGCGCCGGGCATCAATCCACGGTCCAGAAGTCGGCGCCGGCCTCGTAGCGATACGGTCGCCGCCGCTCGTACAGCCCAAGGCGCAGGCGCGCTCCCTCTTCGACGGTCCCGTTCCCCGCCGCGCGTGCG
>VFZH01000074.1 GCA_016871255.1 Acidimicrobiia bacterium
TCGGGGCCCGTGAGCCGCGCGTCCGCGGCAGCGGCGAGGCGCCCGGCGAGCGCCACGTGCGCGGGATCGAGGAGCGGGCGAACGGGCTCGACACCGGTCAGCCGCGCGATGCCCGGCCGTGTCACGATCCGTCCGTCCTGCGGCGGCGGAAGGCTTCGTACGCCCGGCGGAAGTCCGGCCGCGTCATCAGCTCCGCCTGGAGGCCGGCTTCGAACTCGAGCGCGGCCTTCAGGGTCATCCCGGCTTCGGCATCCAGCGCCCGCTTGGTGGCGGCCAGCGCGTCCCGCGGCCCGCGCGCGAGCGACTCGGCGATCGTCAGTGCGCCGGGCAGCGCGTCTTCGTCCGCCACGACACGGTTGTAGAGACCGATCCCGAGCGCCTCCGATGCGCTGAGGAACTCGCCGGTCATCAGCAGCTCGGTCGCGCGGCCGAGGCCCACCAGGCGAGGCAGCAGCCACGCGGCGCCCATGTCGGCACCCGACAGCCCGACCTTCGTGAACAGGAACGCGATGCGGGCCGATCGCGCCGCCACCCGGATGTCGCACGCGGCAGCGAGGACCGCCCCGCCACCTGCGGCCGTGCCGTTCACCGCCGCCACGATCGGCCTGGGACAGGCGCGAACGGCGCGCACCAGGTCGCAGGTGAGGCGAGTGAAGGCGCGCAGCTCTTCCGGCGGATGAGACACCAGCACCCCGATGATCTCGTCCACGTCACCGCCCGAGCAGAACGCGCGACCGGTGCCGGTCACGACGATCGCCCGCACCGAGTCGTCGGTGCCGAGCGCGTCGATACCGTCGCGAAGCTCCCGATACACCTCGAACGTCAGCGCGTTGAGACGCTCCGGCCGGTTCAGCGTGATCGTCACGACGCCCGAGCCGGCGTCGTGCGAGATCAGGAAGGAGCGCGACTCGATCACGCCAGGACCGCCGTGGCTTCGATTTCGATCGTCGCGTCCTGGTTGACCAGTCCCTGCACCTCGACGACGGCCATCGCCGGGTCGTGATCGCCCATGTGGCGCCGCCACGGTTCGTGCAGCCGTGGACGTGCCGCCAGGTAGCGCTCCATGCTCAGGAGATAGACCGTCAGGCGGGCGACGTGCTCCGGGCTCCCGCCCGCTTCCCGCACGACGGTGAGCACGCGGGCGAGCGCCGACTCGAACTCGACCAGGAAGGTGGCGCCGCGGGCGGCGGGTTCGGCGATCTGTCCGGCGACGAAGAGCAGGCGCCCTCCCGGGGGTGCGAGGAGGCCGTGGGAGAAACCACGGTGGTCCCCGAGTGCCGCAGGATTGACGGCCTCGAACCAGGTCACCGGCGCAACTCCCCGCCGTCGAGCACGAGCGACGCCCCGTTGACCCCTTGCGCCTCGTCGCCGCACAGGTAGAGGACGGCTGCGGCCACCTCGTCCGCCGAGAGAAGCCGTCGCTGCGGCGAGGTCGCCTCGATGGCCGCCAGCGCCTCATCCCTGGTGCGGCCCGTCGCCCGCGTGATGCCCGCCAGGGCGAGTTCAGTCATCCGTGTGTCCACGTAGCCGGGGCAGACGGCGTTCACCGTGACACCGGTCGTGGCCACCTCCACGGCCACCGATCGGGTCAGTCCCAGGAGGGCGTGCTTGGACGCCGCATACGCGGAGATGTAGCGGTCGCCCCGCAGGCCCGCTGTCGAGGCCACGTTCACGATCCGGCCCCAGCCGGCCTCGATCATGCCCGGCAGGAACGCCCGGACCGCGAGAAACGCACTGGTGGCGTTGACCGAGAGCATCCGCTCCCACTCCTCGAGGCTGGTCTTCTGCACGGGAGCGGCGACCGCCGCGCCGGCGTTGTTCACGAGGATGTCGACTCGATCCAGGACGGCGCGTGCTTCGGCCGCGAGCGCTTCCACGCCGGCGAGCACGGAGACATCGCAGGCCACCGCGTGGGCGCGCAGGCCGTCACGCGTGAGGCGGGCGGCCACGGCCGAGACATCGCGGCTGGTGCGGGCGGCGAGCAGGACGAGGGCACCCGCTCGGGCGAGCCGGCCGGCGACCGCAGCGCCGATGCCCCGGCTGGCGCCGGTGACGATCGCCGTGCGGCCGGACAGCGTCACGGCGTCGCGACCGTGGCGGCGGCGTCCACCACCGCCTGCTCGAGAATCCGCCCCAGCCGCTCCACGATCTCGCGGCCTTCTTCGGCCGTGGCCTCGGCCGGAGCGCCGAAGTAGGCGAGCGGCCCTCCGGCCTGATCGAATGTGAGCAGACCCGACCGCACCGCGTCGACGAGCGACCGGGGATTGGCCGCGAGCGACGCCATCACCTCCGCGAGCACCGCCTCCGGCCGCTCGGCCAGCACGATCGATCCCTCGTACCGGCCGGCGTGGCAGCCCTGACGGAACTCGTCGGTGAGCTGCTCGGCCCACTTGCGCCGTGTCAGGTCCGGGAAGACGATCGCCGCCGAGCCATGCCGGGCTGCCGCCGCGACCGCGGCGTGCAGCGCGTCGACGTGCGCGGGATCGTGGTGCGCGTTGGCGATGACCAGCATGCGGATGCCGTGATTGCCGAGGCTCCGGGCCACCGACGCCACGATCTCGCTCGTGGCGGCCGGTGGCACGTGGAGCGTGCCCGGAAACGCGGCCGCGTAGGGCGTGGGCGTGTACGCCAGCGGGGGCAGAATCAGCGCCTCGTACCCGAGCGCCGCGAGCCGCTCGGCTCCCCGCCTGGCCATCGCCTCCGCGATGACGATGTCGGTGTCGAGCGGCAGATGGGGGCCGTGCGCCTCGATGGCGCCCGTGGGCAGGATCGCCACAGCGCGGTCGCCGGCGATGTCGCGAACCGACGTCCACGTCATGGAGGCGAACCGGTGCACGGCCATGACGAAGCAGTTTACCGCGCCGCCTGCGTCCAGGGGCTGCGTCGTGCCCGGGGACTATCGGGTAAGCTCGGAGCGGATGCGCGTCAACGTGTGCCGGGCGCTCCTCGACGCGCGGCTCGACGAGGGCCGTGGTCACCGAATCGCCGTGCGCACGGACGACCGCGCGTGGACCTACGGCGAGATCGCGCGGCTGTCGGCGCGTTTCGCCGGCCTGCTCGCCGACTCCGGAGTCGAGCGGGGCGATCGCGTCCTGATCGCCCTGCCGGACTCCGCCGACTTCGTGGCCGCGCTGTTCGGCACCCTCCGCCTCGGCGCCGTGGCGGTGATGGTGACGCCGGAGGCTCCACCCGAGCTGGCGCGCTCCATCGTGTGCCGCTCCGGCGCTGCCGCCCTGCTTGTCCGAGGCGCCTGCGAGTCCCTGCGGGCGGCGGCGGCGACTACCCCGCGGATCGCGGTGCTGGACACGGGAGACGCCGCGTGTCGGGCCAGGCTCGATGCGATGTCCGGCTCGCTGGAGGCGTGCGACACCGGCGAGCGTGATCCGGCCCTCTGGCTGTTCAGTGGAGGCACGACGGGACAGCCGAAGATCGTCGTGCAGTCCCACGGGTCGTTCCTGTTCACGACCCGTCAGTACGGTCACGGCCTGCTCGGCCTCACAGCCGACGACATCACCATCTCGGTCCCGAAGCTGTACTTCGGCTACGCCACCGGCTCGAATCTGTTCTTCCCCTTCTCGGTGGGCGCGTCATGCGTGCTCTTCGAGGAGCGCAGCTCGCCCGAGCGGCTGTTCGACCTGGTGGCGCGCCATCGCCCGACCGTTCTCGTCAACACGCCGTCAATGGTGCAGCGCATGGTGGCCCACCCGGGCGCCTCCGCCGCCGTGGTGTCGTCGCTCCGCCTGGCGACTTCGGCCGGCGAAGCGCTGCCTGCGAGCCTGCACGAACTGTGGGATCGCACCTTCGGCGTCGAGCTGCTCGACGGTCTGGGCACGGCCGAGATGTGGCACATCTTCCTCTCCAATCGCCCCGGCCAGGTCGTCAGAGGCAGTCTCGGGCGCGTCGTCCCGGGCTTCGAGGTCCGGCTGTGCGACGAGGACGGCCGCGACGTGCCGGCGGGAGCGTTCGGAACGATGCGGGTCAGGGGCGGCGCCCTTGCCGAGGGGTACTGGGACGACGCCGAGGCGACCTGCGACGCGTTTCAGGACGGGTGGTACCTCTCGGGCGACGTCCTGCGCCGGCAGGCGGACGGCACCTACGTCTACTGCGGACGCTCGGACGACCTGCTCAAGGTGAGCGGGCGATGGTTCTCGCCGGTCGAGGTCGAGGACCGGCTGCTTTCGCACCGCTCGGTCACCGACGTGGCTGTGGTTGGCGTGCCGGATGCAGCCGGGTTGGCGAGGCCCGTGGCGTTCGTCGTCGCGGAGGGGCCCGGCCCTGCCCTCGAGGAGGAGCTGCGGGCGTGGGCGCGTGACGGCCTCGAGGGCTACAAGTGCCCGCGGGACTTCGTGTTCATCGAGCGACTGCCGCGGACGCACCTCGGCAAGGTGGACCGGGGACGCCTGACGCGCGAGGCTGGCGAGCGCTCAGGGACGATCGGCGGCTAGGGCGCGAAACGGGCCGGTCATGCGCACGTCGATGCCCCCGTCACTGACCGGCACCAGATAGCACGCCGCGATGCCGTGCGATTCGGCCCACGACAGCCCGTCCACCGGCCCCATCACGTGAAGCGCGGTGGACAGGATGTCGGCGACCAGCGCGCGCTCGTGCCAGACGCTGACCGAACCCTCGAAGGCCGAGGGGTGTCCGGTTCGGGGGTCGAGGATGTGGCCGATCCTCCGGGCCCCGGCCTGGAGATCCCGCTCGGAGCCGCCGCTGGTGGCGAGCGAGCCACTGGCGAGGCGAAGGTCCAGCACGGCCGTGCCGCGAGCCTGCGGGGCGGCCAGCGAAACCTCCCAGGCGCCGGCTGCGGCGGGCCGGCCGTTGACGGCGATCTGGCCGCCCAGATCGATCAGCCATGACATCTCCGGCAGGCGTTCCCGGACGCGATCGAGCGCGACGCCCTTGCCCCAGGCACCGACGTCGATCCGAACGTCGCGAAGGCGGGTGACGTGGCACCCGCCTTCGCCAGGCGCGAGGCGGACGAACCCGAATCCGCTGCCGGCCCGCGCCTGCTCGAGGGCGTCCATCGCTGGAATCCGGCCGCTGCCGTGCAGGTCCCAGGCGTCCACCAGGGCGCCGATCGCGGGATCGAAGGCGCCGTCCGTCTGCGCGTGCCAGTGCTGCAGGATCCGCAGCGTGCGGCACAGGTGAGGTGGAGCGAGTGCCGTCGCGCCGACCGGCTGGCGGTTGACGGTGCTGACGACGCTGTCGTCGCGCCAGGTGCTGAGCTCCGCGTCGGCTGTCTCGAGCGTCTCGATGGCCCGATCCAGCCCGGACACCGCATCCCTCCGGTCCGGCGCAAACGCGACCAGCCGGACGCGGGTGCCCATCAGGAACACCTCGCGCTCGAGGCGATGCGTGGCGGGGGCGAGCCCGAGCGAGGCGATCAGGACGGACAGGACGCCGGCCGCCGTCGCCCCGGCTCTCACGCGACGCGTCTGGCGATGAACCAGCGCCGCGGCCGCGACAGCCGCACGCTGATAACGAGATGGCTGACGTAGCAGACGGAGAAGACCGTGCCGCTGGCGACGTGGACGACGACCAGCCCCCGCAGCCAGGCTTCGCTGGTGGCGACCTGCAGCAGGTATCCGGAGGCGGTCATCAGGACGAACGTGCCGAGCGAGACGAGGCCGGTCGCGCGGTTGGTCCGCTGGCCCTGGCCCAGCTTCTTCATGATGTGCGAGTTCAGGATGATCCCGAAGACCAGCAGCAGTGCCGGGGACGCGAGGACGTGCAGGTGCAGCATCGCGGGTTCCCAGGGGTGGTTCACCACCGCGAAGGGATCCGGGCTGACGAGGACGTACTTCATCCAGAGGTACGCACCGCCCGTGACCGCGACCACGAGCGCCAGCATCCCGAACGTCCAGCGTTCCCACGCCTTCATCGGGCCCGCTCCGGAGACGACGGTTCGAGGACGCGGTCGAGCGCGAGAACCCGGCGCACGGCGGCGTTGATCGCCCGCGCCGTCAGCGTGGCGCCGGCCATCGGACGGATCGCCCGGTTGATCTCGACGTCGTCGCCCAGGCCTCGGCCGAGGTACTGCCGCACCCACGGTTCCGGCGCCAGGTATTCGGGCGGCTCCAGGAACGCCGTGGTCTCGATCCGCGTGACGCTGCCGGCGGCATCCAGGCAGACGAGCAGCGTCTCCTTCTTCGTCCGGACGACGTGCGTATCGACGTACGCCCGTCCGATCGGCCTGTCGCCGCTGACGGCGACGTACCGCACGACCAGCGAGGCAGGCGCATCGCCACCCGCCAGCTCGGTGGCGCGGGTGCGCTGGGCCGCCGTCAGGAACACCTGCTCGGTGCGGATGGCCGCGCCCGGGTAGGCGCTCTTCAGCGCCTCGTCGCGCGTGGCGATCTGGGCTCCCGGCACCGCGGACGCGGCCAGCGCCATCACGGTGGTTGCGACGATCACGCGGTGCCGGGGAAGGCTCATCGGGTCAGAAGGCGTAGCCGAGCGCCAGGTCGAACTGGTTCCGGCCCGAGTTCGCCTCGTTGGTGACGAACTGGTAGTCCATCTTGATGACGACGTTGGGAATGGGCTTGACGTCGACACCCAGCGTCGTGAAACGTCCGTCGCGCGAGCGGTCCCGCGTGAACCCCGCGGGCACCCGGTGCTGCGTGTCCACGGTCTCGAGACGCACGTACGGCATCACGGCCACCCCCGGCGAGAACTGGGAGAGCAGGTCGTAGCCGACCTGCACGTACCCGCCCCGCATCGCCTCCGCAATCGGGGCGCCCGCGGGGAGGCCGAGCGCCAGGCTGGCCTGCCGTGCGTCGTCTACGGTGGCGTGCGCGAACAGCCCGCGAAGATCGAAGCCGCGCCACTGGGCCTGCCCGTGGAGCTCGACGATCGACGTCATCATGTCGAGCCGCTCGCCCTGGTAGACGACCGCTTCCTGGCCGGAGCCGCCCCGGTACATCCCGATGCCGGCGAAGACGCCCGGGGTCGGCGTGACATCGATGCGGCCTGCCACGGCGAGGTTGGCCGCCCGGGCCGAGATCCCCTTCTGCCGCCCGCCCCGCGTGCCGGACGCGTTGAACGCGGCACCGTTGAGACCGTTCACGACATAGGCGCGGAAGTTGATCGGGCCGGCCGAGCCGAGGATGCCGCCGCCGTTCTCGCGCCAGGTCGAGGGCAGGATGCGCGACTCGGTCTCGGGGCGCCGGGCGCCGATGAACACGTTGGGTTCGTGGAACTCGTTCACGAGGCCGAGAGGCAGCAGTACCATGCCGCCGCGGAACGTGAGGTTGTCGTTCGCGAGGTAGTCCACGTAGGCGAACTCGACGAAGATTTCGCTGGCGTGTTCGACCTCGATCTCGGAGTTGAAGACGAACCGGTCGTTGAAGCGGTAGCCGGCGTAGAGGATGGCGCGAAGGAAGTCGATGCGCGTCGTGGGCGCGCCCCCGGCCCCGGATTCGTTCTCGGCCGCGTAGTTCTCCAGCAGCATTTCGCCGTAGCCTGCCAGCGACACGCCGGCCGTCCGGCGCCGGTAGGTGGCAGCAGCCGACGGCGCGACGCCCAGTCGCTGCCGCTGCCCTTCGGTGAGTTCGATCTCGTCGTCGGCTTCACCGCTGCGAAGCCTTTCGACCTCTTCGGCGAGGATCTCGACCCGGCGTCGCAGTTCGTCGATCGACTCCGGCTGCGCCTGCGCTTCGGCGTCCGCGCCAGGGGTGCGCGGCTCCGCCGTCCCGCCTGGTGCGTTGTCCGCCCTTGGCTCCGCAGCGCCGGCAGCAGATGCGCCAACGACGCCGGCTGCGAAGCAGCACGCGAGCAGCGTGCGGCACCCCTGGTTCCACATCGTCATCATTTCGGTACTCCCCATACCGGGCAGCCCGGCACCGGGCATGTCGTCCTGCGCTCGCAGTACAATGCGGCTCGCCGGACAGCACACGCTCGTCGTGGCGGGTCTCCCTGACCTGGCTGTTCGGTTGCCCGTCGGGTGTTGCCGCACCCGGCGGGCTCTTTTCGACTCTGAGATTCAGTCTCAATCTGACTTGGCGAGTCTATCCCCGACTGAATAGGTCCGTCAAGGCCGGCGTCTCCCCACCGCCGCGCCGCAAGCCTCGCCACCGGTCCCGCCATCCCCTGGGTGCGGCGGCGCCTGACGCCGATCCGCTGCGCCCTGCTCGCCGTCGTCACGCGGCTGCCGGATCTCTTCACCGCTGACGCCCGATTGGCGGGGGTGCGCCTCGCCCTCGCCACGCCGTCCGCGTTGGTGGCGCTGCGGACCCATGGCGGCCCCCTTGCGCGAGAGCCACCTCGGCGCGCTCAGGGAAGCCGCAGCGCGGAACGCGCGGAGGCGGGCCAGGTGACGCCCCACTACCGGAGGTGCCATACTTCCGGCGTGACGGTCTGTCGCTCGATCTCTTCCCGCTCCGCCGGAGTGCTCCTCTGCGGAGCGCTTCTCTCGTCGTGCTCGTCCCCACCGACCGCTCAGCCCCAGGCCGAGTCGCGATACTGGGGAGAGATGTCCGGCGTCGTCTCCGTCAAGGAGCTGATGGGGGACCTGCTGGATCCGCTCGCGGACAACGTGTTCGACGCCGTGGGGGCGGAGGCGACGGCAGACGGGATCCGGGAGTGGGGGCCCGAGACCGACGAAGACTGGCAGAAGGTGCGCATCGGCGCCGTGGCGATGATCGAGGGGTCGCAACTGCTTCATCTCGCCCGCGCGTGGGCGCCGCCAGGGGACCTGAACAACAGCACCGGCCCGGACGCGTCGGAGCTGTCGCCGTCGGAGATCGAGGCGAAACGCGCGGCGGATCCGGTGCTGTGGCAGGCGAAGGTGCAGGCGCTCAAGAACGCCGGACTCGCGGTACTCGACGTCGTGGAGAGGCGGGACGCCGCCGCCCTGATCGACGCCGGCATCGACCTCGACAACGCCTGCGAGACGTGCCACCTGGAGTTCTGGTATCCGGGGGAACTGGAGTTCCTGGACAGGATCCACAGCGAGCTGCCCGACAACCCGCCGCCTCCTCCTCCGGCCGCCTCGCCCGCGACGCCCTGAGGGCCCGCCGCTCAGGTCCGCGCCGCGTCGTCCGGCACGTCCAGCCCCACGGCACGCATCAGCGCGAGCGCGTTGCTGCGCGTCACCGGACCCGGACGCATCCGGTAGTCGAACCGCAGGGTCCCCTGCTCGAAGGTGTCCTCGAAGTGCACGTTCCTGGCGTGTGGCGCCAGCTGATCCACGATGCCGGTGAGCGCGAGGTCGTGGGTGGTCACCAGCCCGATCGCCCCGCGATCGATCAGCGCCTGCAGCACCCCCGCCGCGCCCACCAGCCGATCGCGGGAGTTCGTGCCGTGGAACAGCTCGTCCAGCAGGAAGAGGAGCGGGACGGTGCCTCCGGCCCGGTCGGCGAGGAGGCGGATGCGCGTGATCTCCGCGTAGAAGCGCGATCGGCCCTCCTGCAGCGAGTCCTGGATCCGCAGCGTGGCCCCGACCGCCAGCGGTGTCAGACGCAGGGCTGACGCGCGGACGGGCGCGCCGGCCAGCGCCAGGACGGTGTTGATCCCGACCGTTCGCAGCAGGGTGCTCTTGCCCGACATGTTCGAGCCGCTGACGACGATCAGCCGGGCATCGCCGTCGAGCCGGACGCTGTTGGGCACCGCGTCGGCTCCGGGCAGCAGCGGGTGGCGGAGGTCCGTGCCGTCGAACCTGGCGTTCCCGGTCAGCAGCTCGGGAAAGACGGCGTCCGGATGCTCGAACGCGAACGCGGAGAGCGAGCTGAACGCCTCCATCTCTCCCACGGCGTGGAGCCAGACGGCGACGTGGCGGCCGTGACGCGCCCGCCAGCGCTCGATCGCCAGCGCCAGGTGCGGTCCCCAGAGCAGCAGCGGGGCGATGGCCGCGAAGAGCATGTTGTGCTGCCAGTCGTGCATCTCGGACAGGCGGTGCAGACGACGGATCGCCGCGGCCGCGGACCCGCCGGCCACGACGCGCTCGCGGATCCCGGCAAGCCGTGACGCCTCGAAACGACCGTTCTCGATCTCCGCGAGCGCGTGCGCGAGCACGTCCAGATCGCGGACCGGACGGTCGGCGCCGTGCAGCACGGACGCGAGCCGGCCGCGCAGCGAGAGGTGCACGGTGGCCACGAGCAGCAGCGCGGCGGCGGCAGGTGCCCCAGGCCCTCCGGCCGCCCACCACGACAGGCTGCCGACGGATGCCAGCGTGACGATCCAGGCCACCGGTTGCAGCCATCGCGCACGGAAGGCGGGTGGGGCACCGGCCCAGGCGACCAGGGCTTCGGTCAGCACGGCCGCCCGGACGTCGGTCCCCGCCTGCGCCAGCCGCTCGCGCAGGTCCAGGGCGGGCGTCAGCTCGCGCACCGCCTGGTGCCGGGCGGCGACCTCGCCGGCATCCGCCGCGGTCAACAGCCACGATGCCAGCGTGTCTTCGCCGATCCCGGTGCGCGCCAGCGAGAGCAGCTCGAAGAGCGATCCGGCGCCGAACAGGTCGAGATCGTCGGCGTAGAGATGGTCGCGGGGCCGGAGCCGGGAGCCGGACTCGCCGCCGCCGCTCCAGCGGTCCTCGATCCGCGCCAGCCCGCGCTGGTAGAAGTCGACCGCCCGCGCCGCGGCGTCGCGACGCCGGATCACGCGATCGTGGCGGATCACGAGCGCCGCGAACGCCGCGACCGGCACGGCGAGCCACCCGGCGTGGACGACGCCCGGTCCCCACGCCAGCCAGGCGAGGAGGGCCGCTGCACCGAAGGTGACGAGCCGCAGGGAGCCGAACCGGGCGTCGGCTGCGTTCAGCGCGGCGAGGGAGGCGCGCCGCGCCGCCAGGCGGGCGGCGTATTCGGAGGCCGGTGCAGCAGTCACGCGTGCATGTCGTCGGGACCCGCGCCCGCCGCTACAGGCCCGGGGGCGACGGTGCCTCGTCCAGGGCCTCGTTGAGCCAGAGGACCAGGGGCGCCACGAGTCGGAAGATCGCCGTCAGGTCGCGGTAGAAGCGGGGATCGAACGCGAAGGCTGCGGGACGGTCGCAGCCGGCCAGGAACTGGCGGTGCCGGAGGTACTCCGCAGCCGGATGATCCGCGGGGAAGCCGCGCGGGACCCGCGCGAGCGTCTCACCCTGGAGCCCGCCCGTCGCCCGCACCAGCTTCGGGTTCTCCACGATGCGCGTGAACCGGCGATGATTGCCGGCGATCGCCTCGCGCACAGCCACCAACGTCGGCGTATCGGGGTTGTAGACGCCTCCGCCGATCCAGGTGCCGTCCGGGCCGATCTCGAAGTACAGGGCGGCGCCGCGCTTGCGCAGATGGCGATCGGGGAACACGACGCCGAGCTGGGTCTTGAGCGGTGACTTGTCGGCGCTGAAGCGGGTGTCGCGGTAGATGCGGAAGAGCGAGATCTTCGGGTCCGCGACGAGGCGCGGCGCGAACGGCCGGAGGTCGCGGTCCAGGCGGGCCAGCAGCGCGATGGCCGGCTGGCGCACGTGCCGTTCGTACTCGTCCCTGTGCGCCCGGAACCAGTCGCGGTCGTTGTTCCGCTTCAGCGCGCGGAGAAAGGCGATCGTCCTTGGTGTGAACACTGCGGGCGAGCGCGCGACAGGCGCTCAGCCCTGTATTCAACCACGAACGCCGTCTCGCGACCGGCGACGTCGTATCGGATGCGATCAGGGAGACGGAGGCTCCGGGTGTCTGCACGCCCGGGTCAGCCTGCGCCGCTGGCCCAGAACGACGGTGAGCGTGCCGGCCGAGTGCGCGAACGTGAAGGCCGGCTGGACCGACATGTCTCAGGCCGGATCGAGCAGTTCGCTCCTGCGTCGGCGCGCCTGCATCGAAGCCGGTGCCGAAGGCGGTGATTGTGGCACCTGCGCGCACACCCGGTAGAGGAAGACGGAGAGCCCTGCTGCGCTCTGAAGCAGCAGATTGTCTCCATCCGTGTGAACCACGGGCCACGGCTACAATCAGGCCAATGTCCGGGCTGACACCTGTGGCCGTCCGCCTCCTGACGGCCGATCTGCGCGCCCTGCTCGGCGAGCGGGCGTCCACCGGTGCCGCCCAGCGAAAACATCACAGCCACGGCGAGTCGTGGCACACGGCCGGCGAGCCCGACGTCGTGGTGTTTCCCGCCACCACCCGCGAAGTCAGCGAAATCGTCCGCATCGCCGCCCGCCACTCGGCGCCGCTCGTGCCGTTTGGCGCCGGGACGTCGCTCGAGGGGCACGTCAGCTGTCTTCACGGCGGCGTGTCGATCGACCTGACGCGGTTGAACCGCATTCTGCGCGTCAGCGCCGACGATCTCGACGTCACGGTGGAGGCCGGCGTCACACGCCGGCAGCTCAGCCGGCACCTCAACCCGCTCGGGCTCGAGTTCTGGGTCGATCCCGGCGCCGACGCGACGATCGGCGGGATGGCGTCGACGCGGGCGTCTGGGACGACGTCGGTTCGCTACGGCACCATGCGCGAGGTCGTGCTCGGCCTGACCGTCGTGCTGGCCGACGGCCGCATCGTCCGGACCGGCGGGCGAGCGCGGAAGTCGGCGGCCGGCTACGACCTCACGCGGCTCTTCGTGGGGGCCGAGGGCACGCTCGGCGTGA
The DNA here is from genome assembly GCA_016871255.1 of Acidimicrobiia bacterium. GTDB lineage: Bacteria > Acidobacteriota > Vicinamibacteria > Vicinamibacterales > UBA2999 > VFZH01. The sequence continues at coordinate 12,548 of VFZH01000074.1, forward strand.
TCACGGAGCTGACGCTGCGGCTCTTCGGCCTGCCGGACGGGATCGCCGCTGCCGTGTGTCCGTTCGAGACGCTCGAGGGCGCCGTGCGCACGGTGATTGAGACGCTGCAGGTGGGTGTGCCCGTGGCGCGGATCGAGCTGCTCGACGAGCGGATGCTCGACGCCGTGAACCGCTACGCGAAGCTGTCGTACCCGCTGCAGCCGACCCTCTTCTTCGAGTTCCATGGCGTGAGCGACCGGGCGGTCGCCGAACACGCGGAGATCGTGCAGCAGCTCGCGGGCGAGCACGGAGGCGGCGCGTTCCAGTGGGCCTCCACACCCGAGGCGCGCACCGAGCTGTGGCACGCGCGACACAGCTCGCACCACGCCGCGCTCGCGCTCAGGCCCGGCAGCCGGATGTGGGTGACCGATGTCTGTGTGCCGATCTCGGCCCTCGCGGCGTGCCTGCTGGAGACGCGGCGCGACCTCGACCAGTCGACCCTGACCGCTCCGATTGTCGGACACGTCGGCGACGGGAACTTCCACGTGCTGTTCGTCGTGCACCCGGACAGCTGGCGGGAGATGGACGAGGCACGGGCCCTCAACGATCGGCTCGTGCACCGGGCGATGGCGATGGGTGGCACGTGCACCGGCGAGCACGGCGTCGGGTTCGGCAAGATGGCGCACCTGGTGGAAGAACATGGCGAGGCGGTCGAGGTCATGCGTGCGGTGAAGCGGGCGCTCGACCCTCAGAACCTGATGAACCCCGGCAAGGTGGTGGCCGCGAGCGGGCCCCCGGCCAGCTGACCGCCTCCGCCAGGCCTCCGGCGGGAGGGGGTGCGGCGCCAGCCTGGACACCAGTATGAACACTGGTATACTGGACCAGTCATGCGGGCCAGAAAGATCACCGTGGAGGTTCCCGACGACCTGCTGCGGCGGGCACAGGACGCGACCCAGCAGGGGGTGACCGAGACGGTCCGGCGCGGGCTGGAACGGGTGGCCGCCGACCGCGCCTACGCCGAACTCAGGAAGCTCCGCGGCAAGGTGGCCTTCGTTGCCGACTGGAAGACCCTACGAGCGATGGACGAATGATCGCCGTCGACAGCAGCTCGCTCGTCGAGTACCTGTCCGGGGCATCGGGGCCCGACGTCGAGGCGCTCGACGTCGCCCTCGCGGCGCGCACGGTGCATCTGCCGCCGGTCGTCCTCACGGAAGTGCTCAGCAAGCCGACCCGCCGGGTGGACGCCGGCGCGTTTCTGCGCTCGCTGCCGATGCTCGAGCTGAAGGAAGGCTACTGGGCCCGTGCGGGCGAGCTGCGGGCGCGCGTTGTCGGCACGGGACGGAAGGCGCCCCTTCCCGATACACTCATCGCGCAGGTCTGCCTGGATCACGACGTCCCCCTGATCACCCGGGACGCCGACTTCAAGCACTTCGTTCGCTTCGGCCTCAAGCTGTTCGCGTAACCGTTCGAGACATCGTTGGCAAGGTCCAGAGCCCGACAATCCGATCTCTCGCTGTTCGACTCGCCGGACGCGTCCGGTCAGCCGCCAGGCCCTCCGGGCGACCGTGGCACCGAGCCGGTCGCGCTCCACGATGCGGCGCAGGTCCGCTACCTCAACTACGCGCTGTCGGTCATCACCGCCCGCGCGCTGCCGGACGTCCGCGACGGTCTCAAGCCGGTTCAGCGCCGCATCCTCTACACGATGTGGCAGCAGAACCTGACCGCTGACGCGAAGCACCGCAAGTGCGCCAAGGTGGTCGGCGACGTGATGGGCAGCTACCACCCGCACGGGGACCTGTCGCTCTACGAAGCGCTCGTGCGCCTGGCGCAGCCGTTCTCGCTGCGCTACCCGCTGGTGGACGGATCGGGCAACTTCGGATCGCTCGACGGCGACGGCGCCGCGGCGATGCGCTACACGGAGTGCCGCCTCGGGCCGATTGCGGGCGAGCTGCTCGAAGAGATCGAGCGCGACACGGTCCCGTTCCGGCCGAACTACGACGGCACGAAGACCGAGCCGGTCGTGCTGCCGGCGCGGATCCCGAACCTGCTGGTCAACGGCGCCACCGGCATTGCGGTCGGCATGGCCACCAACATCCCGCCTCACAACCTGGGCGAGGTGTGCACGGCGCTGGTCAAGCTGCTGGACAACCCGGACCTGTCGAGCGTGCAGCTGTGCCGCTACGTCAAGGGCCCGGACTTCCCGACGGGCGGCCAGATCCTCAACACGCCCGACGAGCTGAAGGAGATCTACAAGACCGGCTCCGGCACGGTGCGCCTGCGCGCGACGTGGGAGGAAGGGCCGACCGCGCGCAGCGCGAAGACGATCTACGTCACGAGCATCCCCTACGGCGTCAACAAGGCCGCGCTGGTGGAGCGCATCGCCGAAGTGGTGCTGTCACGCCGGCTGCCGCCGCTGGTCGACGTGAAGGACGTGTCCACGGACGATGTGCGGATTGCCCTGGAGCTGAAGCGCGACGCGGACGCCGACCTCGTGATGGCGTACCTGTGCCGGCACACGCCGCTCCAGACCAACTTCGCCGTGAACCTGACGTGTCTCGTGCCGACGGAGAACGAGGACGTGGGGCGGCCCGAGCGCGTCGATCTCCATCAGGCGCTCTGGTACTTCCTGAAGTTCCGCCTCGAGGTGGTGACGGCGCGCCTGGAGCACGAGCTCGCCGCGCTCCGGAAACGCATCCACATCCTCGAGGGCTTCGAGCGCGTCTTCGACGCGCTGGACGAGATCATCCGCATCATCCGGAGGTCGGACGGCAAGGCGGACGCGGCGGCGACGCTCATCACGCGCTTCGAGCTGGACGAGGAGCAGGCCGACGCCATTCTGGAGCTGAAGCTGTACCGGCTGGCGCGGCTGGAGATCCTGGTCATCCAGAACGAGCTGGCCGACAAGCGGAAGCGCGCGCGGCAGATCGGCAGCCTGCTGAAGAACGAAGACGACCGCTGGGGGCTGGTGCGCGAGGAAGTCGAGGAGGTGAGGAAGCAGCACGGCGATGCCCGCCGCACGACGATCGAGGCGGAACAGGACGTCGCCTTCAGCGAGGACGACTTCATCGTCGAGGAAGACAACGTCGTCATCGTGTCGCGCGACGGGTGGGTCAAGCGGCAGAAGGAGGTGCGCGACGCTTCCGCGACGCGGCTGCGGGAAGGCGACGCGGTGCTGGCGGTCCTGCCGGCGAGCACGCGCGCGACGGTGGCGTTCTTCACGAACGCCGGCGTGGCCTACACGGCGCGGGTGATCGACGTGCCGGCGTCCACGGGGTACGGGGAGCCGGTGCAGAAGCTGTTCAAGCTGAAGGACGGGGAGCGGGTCGTGGCGGCGATGAGCCTCGACCCGCGCGTGGCAGGCGCCATCACGGCGGCGGACGGCAGCGGCACGCCGAACGAGGGGGAGCCGGTTGTTCCGCCCGTGCACGCCGTGGCAGTGACGAGCGACGGCTACGCGCTGCGCTTCAGCCTGGAGCCGTTCATCGAGCCGAGCACGCGGGCGGGACGGAAGTACGCGCGCCCGGCCGCCGAAGCGGCGGTCGTCGGCGTGGCCAGGACGACCGGCGCGGAAACGCTGATCGCGGCCACGGAACAGGCCCGGGCGCTGCTGTGCCGCGCCGACGAGGTGAACTTCCTCGCGGGCCCGGGGAAAGGTGTCATCCTGATCAAGCTGGCCCGCGGCGAAGACCGGGTGCTGGGGTTCCTGGCGTCCACCGGCGATCGCGACATCCTGCGCGTGGAGACGAGCCGTGGCGCGGAGCAGACGATCAGCACGACCAAGTACGAAGTCACCAGCCGGGGCGGCCGGGGCCGGGAGTTGCTGCAGCGCGGCCAGTTCACGCGCGTGATTCCACCGGAGGTGGACACGCCGCCGCCGCCCGGCGAGTCGTAACGGCCGCCGCCGCACCGCGGTGCCGGCCTTCAGGAGGGTGTTCCGGAGTTCCATGACCATTTCAAACGACAGACTGAAAATCGCGGTCTTCATCGATTTCGACAACGTCGAGATCGGCGTGAAGACCACCATCGGCGGGCAATTCGACGTGGGGCTCGTGCTCGAGGCCATCAAGGAGCGGGGCGAGATCGTCACGAAGATCGCCTACAGCGACTGGCAGCGCGTCGGCGACGACTACAGCCGACAGATGACGCAGCACGCCATCCGCATGGTGCAGCGCAACTTCACGCCGGGCGGCGACAAGAACGGCGCGGACATCACCATGGCGCTCGACGCGCTCGAGATGGCCTTCACCCACGACCACATCAACGCCTTCGTGATCGTCGGCGGCGACAGCGACTTCATCTCGCTGGTCGAGAAGCTGAAGCAGTACGACCGCAAGATCATCGTGGTCGGCGGCCGGCAGTTCACCAGCGCGACGATGCAGAAGAACTGCCACGAGTTCGTGGCGTACGAGAACCTGGTCGGGACCGCCAGGGCGACGGTCCGTCAGCAGGGGCGCGGCCAGCAGCGGCCGTACGGCGGCGCCAACATCGAGAAGGCGCTGCCGCTGGTGAAGCGCGCGCTGAAGGTGCTGTCGGAACGGGAAGTCTCGCCCCAGCTCGGGCTGCTCAAGAGCACGCTGCTCCAGCTCGATTCCACGTTCTCCGAGCGCGACTACGGCTCCGGCAGCTTCCGCGACTTCATGGAGAAGGTGGCGAAGGCCGGCGCCGTCACGCTGCGGCACTCCGGGCGGAGCCTGCTCGTGGAGGTGCCCGAAGACGAGGAGGCGGCCAGTCCCGTGGCGGGGGTCGAGCCGGAAGAGCCGCTGGCGGCGGTGCATCGCACCCGGTCGGAGCCCGATGCGGGCGCCCCCCCGCCCGCGGCGGTGTTTCCTCCGGCCGAGGGGGTTCGTGCGTTGAAGCTCGCCGTGGCCGGCGGGTCGCCACGCTGGCCGATGTACCTCCGTCAGATGAAGCAGTTCCTGCGAGGCCGTGTGGAGGGCTTCGAAGAACGGCAATACGGGTTTGCATCGCTGGTGGACCTGCTTCGCGCCGGACAGCGCGACGGGCTCGTGCGGCTTGAGCGGGACCGGAAAGGGGTCATGCGCGTGTTCCCCGGCGACGCGTCGAAGGCCGGCGCGGTCGCGGCGCCCGTGGACGACGTCGCCGGCGCGCCGGAGCCCGCGGTCGTGGACGCGGAGGCCGAGGTCAACGTGATGGCGGCGGACGTCGTGGACGAGGTCGTCACCGGGCCGCCGGTGATGGACGCGGAGGTCGCGGAGGCCGGAGGGCCGGAGCCGGCTCAGGCGCGGAGGAGGACCCGGGCCCGGAAGGCGCCGCGGTCGCGCAAGGCGGCTGCGAAGACCGCCTCGCCCGCGAAGACGCGCACACGTGCTTCGCGGGCGAAGGCGAACGAGGAGTAGGCCGGAGCGCCTACTGGACGACGTCGAACGGCACCGACGCTTTCACGGTGCCCCACTCGATGCTGAGCACGCCGCCCTTGCCCTGCGGCGCAATCGCGAACGTGTGCTGCTCGACCGGTGAGGACAGGGTTTCGAGCTTCATGTCCACGCGGCCGAGGTCCTGGCTCTGGGTGTATTCGGTGCCCCACTGACCCGTCTGCTTGTTGACGATCAGCTGCCACTTGTCGGCGGACGGCATCACGAACAGGGTGTAGGTGCCCGCCGGTACCGAGAGGCTGCCGAATCGCAGCGTCTTGTCCGACTTGAGCGTCGTGGCCTGATCCGCGCCGGCACGCCAGACGCGGCCGGCCGGCACGAGCTGCCGTTCGATCGAGCGGCCCTTCAGGTACGGGCGTCCGTATTCGATCGAGATGGTGGCGCCGGCAACCGCCCAGTCGGTCCTGACGTGCGGGCTGCCGCCCATGCCGGGATGGATGGCCGTTGTCTTCTGCAGCGCGGTGAGGCCGGCCACGGCCACCCCGGCCATCAACACTGTCGCAAGGGTCGTCTTCATGCACTCCTCCGAGAAGGCGCCGGCGTCCGGCGTCCGGGTCTACCCGGCTTAGACGCCTGCCGGGCCCGTCCGGTTGGGCGCCGTGAAACCAATCTAATACATTGAGGATTGGGGATTAGGGATTGGTGATTGCGTTGACGATTGGGGATTGGCGA
>VFZH01000075.1 GCA_016871255.1 Acidimicrobiia bacterium
CGACTGCTGGCCGGCCCCCGCCCGTCGAGGCGGGCCGGGCCGTCCTGCGCGGCGGCCACGGCGGCCAGGAGCACGAGACTGACGGTGAGGGCGAGGCGGGTCAGGGTCATGACCGGGTCTCTCTTGTGAGGCGGCGCTTCATTGCGCCAGCCACCCCCGAACAAAGCAGGATCAATGCCGGATCGACAGATCCGTCTAACCTACTGACATAACAGGTACTTGTGAGTTCATTTTCGACAGGGATCCTGCGCCACTGTGCCAGGTTCGCACACCCTGCCACTGTGTCATCCTGACGGAGGCACGGGGATCCGGTCAGACCGCGAACGGAGGCGACATGAACACCACCTGGATCGACATCTCGGTTCCCCTGCAGACGGGCATGGTGCACTGGCCGGGCGATCCGGCCGTGCAGATCGCACGCACCAGCGACATCGCGCGGGGCGACCACGCGAACGTCTCGACGATCGTCATGGGCGCCCATACCGGCACGCACATCGATGCGCCGCTGCACTTCCTCGAGGCGGGAGCGGGCATCGGCGAGATGCCGCTCGAGGCCGTGATCGGCCCGGCACGCGTCGTGGCGGTTCCCGATCGGCGCATCGGCCGCGCCGCACTCGAGGCGCTGGATCCGCAGCCCGGAGAGCGGCTGCTGTTCAAGACGTCCAACTCCGACGCCGACTGGGTCCTGCACCCGTTTCAGGAGGACTTCGCCCACATCGCGCTCGACGGTGCAGAGCTGCTGGCCGCGCGTGGCGTACGGACGGTCGGGGTGGACTACCTGTCGGTGGGCGGCTTTCGGACGGACGGGACGGCCGTACACCGGACGCTGCTCGGCGCAGGCATCTGGATCATCGAAGGGCTGCGCCTGTTGCACGTGCCACCGGGCGCCTACGACCTGATCTGCCTGCCCCTTCGCCTCGTCCACGGCGACGGCGCGCCTGCGCGCGCCGTGCTTCGGCCTCGCTGACGGACCCGCGTGGACCGTGGCCCCCGCCTCAGGCGACGTCGGGGTTCGGAACCACGCTCGCCTCGGCCTCCTCGTCCCGGCGCCGAGGCACGGCCCCGTCCGGTCCGATCCCCGACATGAAGCGGGCCCCGGCGACCAGGCAGACCACACCGCCCACGCCGATCGTGAGCGGCGCCCCCACGCGATCCGCCACCGCTCCGGCGAGCAGGCTGCCGATCGGGAGTGTCCCGAGAATGGCCATCGTGTAGAAGCTCATGACCCGGCCCCGGAACCGCTGCTCGACCGTCGTCTGGAGGAGCGTGTTCGTGGCGGCCAGCTGCACGATGAAGCCCACGCCGGTTGCCGCCGCGACCACCAGCGCCAGCCACAGCACGTTCGACAGCGAGAAGGCCACCAGGCTGCCGCCGAAGAACAGCGTGCCTGCGGCGATCACGCGGGCCAGGCCTGCCTCCGTCTCGCGTGACGCCAGGTACACGCCGCCGCCGAGCGCGCCGACGCCCACGGCGCCCATCAGCCATCCGAGCGTGTCCGGCCCGCCGTGCAGCGTCTCGGCCGCCACCGCCGGCATGAGCACGGTGTAGGGCATGCCGAGGGTGCTCGTCACGGCCACCAGGGCCAGCGCGGTCCGGATCGGCGGCGTCGCCACGACGTAGCGCCAGCCGCGCCGCAGCTCGTCGAGGACGGGCGGCGCCGGACCGTCCAGAACCTGGCGTCGCGTCGTCATCGCCAGCAGCGACGCGATCACGGCCACGTAGGACAGCGCGTCGAACCCGAAGCACCAGCCCTCGCCCACCAGCGCGATCAGCGCCCCTCCGACGGAGGGGCCGATGACGCGGCTGCTGTTGACCATGATCGAGTTGAGGGCGATGGCGTTCGGCAGATCGCGCCGGTCGTCGACCATCTCCACGACGAACGCCTGCCGCGCCGGCATGTCGAAGGCCGTGAACGCCCCCTGCACGAGCTGCAGCGCGAGCAGCTGCGTGACCGTGATGACGTCGAGCAGCGTGAGGACCGCCAGCACCGCCGCCTGGATGAGCAGCAGCGCCTGCGTCAGGACCAGGAGCCGCCGATGGTCCACGCGATCGACGATCACCCCGGCCACGGGCGCCAGCAGCAGCGCCGGAATCTGCCCGCAGAACCCGACGAGGCCCAGCATGAGCTCCGACCCGGTGAGCCGGTACGCCAGCCAGCTCGTGGCGACGCGCGTCATCCAGGTGCCGACGAGCGAGATCGTCTGGCCGCCGAAGAACAGCCGGAAGTTGCGGTGCGCGAGCGCGCGTACCAGGCGTGGAACGGGACGGGAACCCACTCTCCTACAGGGTGTCACACTGTCCGGCTGCCGCGTCTGGGACCGGGGACTCCCCGGTGCGGCCCCGGCGCCCCCTCCGGGGAAGCCGGTCACGCGTCCGGCGGCTGGCAGGAAGGCAATCCCCTGCTTGCGCAACGGGCTTCATGGACGGACCCGTGGTCAGGGTCCGTTCCTGGCCACGGCCGTCGCGCCGGGTGACGGCCACGAGCGGACAGCGCCACCCACACGCACGATCGCCAGGTCGTGGACCGCACGGCTGCCCTCACGCGTCACCGCTCCCTGTTGATCCGCGCCCATGCGTCACGCCGACTTTCCCGTTCTGGAAATGGCCGTCCTGAACGTCAAGGCGGGGCAGGCAGACGGCTTCCGGGCCGCGTTCCGCCAGGCCCGACCATTTCGCGCCACGGGGTCAGCGCGGGTCGAACGGGTAGCCGATGTGCGCCTCCGCCTGCTCCGGCCGCAGCACGAGCATCGTCAGCATGAACGGCATCAGGTAGCGGCCATCGGCACGGCGGGTGATCGCCGGCATCTGCAGGTGCTCGACGTGCCAGTCGTAGACGCGGTCCCAGACGTCGAGGCCCACCTCGATGAAATCCGGGTACTTGTCGTGCGCCTTCAGGAAGGTCCGCTGCTGCTCACGCAGTCTACGAAGCTCCGGCGGGAGCGCCTGCCGGCTCTCCAGCGAGCGGCGCAGGGCGTCGACGGCTTCTGCGATCGCACGATCGTCGCGCTCCTGGGCCACCGCAGCCTCCGCCGCCGTGGCCGTGCCGAACAGCGCCGCCGCGCCGAGCAGTCCGCCCGAGACCAGATCACGCCGTTCCATGAGAGCCTCCTTCAGAGGACTGCGGACCGTCACCGCCAGACGACAGAACCGGCTTTCAGGACGAGCACGCACGAGAGACAGCAAGGGCTGTACCTCCCCCGAACAGGTATGATTCCGGCGTGCCATCAACCAACCTGTGTGGGTCCCGCCTGTGGCTGGTGCTCGTGGTCGTGAGCCTTGCGGCCTGCGGCCCGGTGTCAGGGAGCAACGACGTGACGGGACTGATCAAGGACGACAGCAGCATCGGCGACGGAACCGAGGCCACCCGTGGACGGGCGGTGACGGTGCACTACACCGGCTGGCTGTACGACGCGCAGAAAGCCGACCGCAAGGGCAGGAAGTTCGACAGCTCGCGCGACCGCGGCGAACCCTTCGCCTTCCGGCTGGGCGCCGGCGAGGTGATCCGCGGATGGGACGACGGCGTGGCCGGCATGAAGGTCGGTGGGCGCCGGACGCTCACGATCCCGCCAGCACTCGGGTACGGCGCGCGCGGCGCCGGCGGCGTCATCCCGCCGAACGCCGTGCTGGTCTTCGACGTCGAACTGCTCGCCGTGCGCTGAGTTCGCCTGCGACACGGGTGGGGGCCGTGTAGAGCGTGTGCATCAGCGGCTTCCACGGTACCCCTTGCTCTTCCGGATCGGTGCCGGACCATGCCGATCAGGCGGCCTCGGTCAGCCAATCTGAGGGGATGATGCGCGAAGATCGAATCGACGTTCAGGACCTCTCAGCCGTGGGCACCCCGTGTGGCGCCCTTCCCTTGGACGAAGCTCAGGGCACGGGCGATGACGCTGGCTCGTCATGAGCGAGCGCAGCGAGTCGAATGGCGCGCCCGGCAGGACTCGGAACCGCTGGCGGCGAGCGGGAGCGAGTCGCCGCGCTTCCACTGAAGACGGGCGGGCGGGCCCACCTCGCGAAGCGAGGTGGCGCGCCCGGCAGGACTCGAACCTGCGACCCTCGGCTTAGAAGGCCGATGCTCTATCCACCTGAGCTACGGGCGCGTGCGGGAGGACGAAGGCCGGCCTCGAATACGCGTAGCCACCTGGCTGATTGTAGACGTGGTCGGCCATGAACTGAATCACCTGCAGCGTGCAGCGCGCGCACCACCGCCGCACGGGCCGACCTTCTGCGGATCGCCCAGATCGTTATCGACGATCCACGAGGCCGGCTCCGGCAGCTTGAAGTGCGCGGACACCACCGGGGGCAGCACCAGGCCCGTCACGGCCACGGCGAACAGGAAGCGGAGCGTGGGCGTCCGGCCGGTTGAAAGTCCAGTCCGTGAGCCATGAACAGCCTCCTGCTGCAGAAAGAGAAGGGAGAGTCGCCTACTGCCCTGCGGCGATCGGCACGCTGGAGAACGTGTCCAGCGTCCGCTCGGCAATCAGCCATCGGCCGTTGACGCGCACGACCTTGTCCGTGTACGTGCCGTAGACCACACTGACCCCGGTCCGCTTGCTCTCGGGCCCGTACACGTGCGTCGCGATCAGATAGGACTGCACCGTGCCCTCGTCTCCGTCGATGTCGCTCCAGATCGACCCCATGTGGTGCTGCGTGTAGACGTAGCCCGGTCCCCGGAACGCGTTGTTGACGTAGTTGGCCCACTGCAGGGCGGCGTCGGTGTCCGCCTTCCGCGTCGCCGGATCGGGCACCTGCGTGCCCACCTTCCCCCGGTTCGACAGCGTGAACGTGAACGAGGGCGCGAAACACCGCCGGTAGTACTCCAGCCCCGCACGGAAGTTCGGATCCACCATCGCCGTGGTGGCGTTCAGGTCCTTCGTGGCCGGCGCGGTGGATGCGCGGCCGATCGCGTCGGTCCCGCGCGCGTAGCACACCGGGAGCCGCTCCACCTCCTGCCGCGCCCGGGCATCCACCTCCTGCGCAGCCGCCGGACCCGCGCCCCAGACAACCAGCCCACCAGCCCACACCAGCATCGCGATCACACGCATGACTGCCTCCTGTTCGGAACGAACCGCAACCAGGTCGCCGGTATTGTAGACGCCCCCTCTACCCTACTCATGGCGATCCTGTTCGCCTCGTACGCAGCCGCGCCCGAGTCGCCCGCCGGCAGCCGAGCCGGCACGACGGCCGAGGCACCCGTCGAGGCGTATGGCCATTCTCCTGGTGTGGAGCCCGGGCGGCGGGCTGGTCCCGGCCATCATAGCCACGGGGCCTCCCGGCGTGCCGACTTATGATGGAGCGCGTTGCCCAGACACGCCCGCGCCGGAGCCCCGCCTCCCGCGTCTCCACCGGTTTCCTCCTGGCCGGCGTCCCGGCTGGCCGCGCTGCTGATCGCGGCAGCCACGGCCCTCGTGTACGCGAACGCCCTGGGCGGCCCCATCCTGCTCGACGATCAGCGGGCGGTTGTCCAGAACACGTCGATCCGGCAGCTCTCACCGCTGTCGGCCGTGCTCCACCCGCCGGTTCAGAGCCCGGTCACGGGCCGTCCCCTGGTGAACCTGTCGCTCGCGCTCAACTACTCGGCGAGCGGTCTCGCGCTCGAGGGCTACCGCCTCACGAACATCGCCATCCACCTGCTCGCGGCGCTCGCGCTCTTCGGCGTCCTGCGCCGGACGTTCCAGCGCACGGCGCTCGTGGGCGCGGAGGCCGCCGGGCCGCTGGCGCTCGTGTGCGCGATGGCCTGGGCGGTCCACCCGCTCAACACCGAAGCGGTGAACTACCTGACGCAGCGCACCGAAACGCTGATGGGCCTCTTCGTCCTCGTGGCGCTCTACGCGTCAATCCGCGCGGTGGACGACGACCTGCCTGAACGATGGTGGGGCCTGGCCTGGGTCGCCGCCGTGTGCGGCGTGGCGTCGAAGGAAACGGCGCTGCTGGCGCCGCTCGTGATCCTCCTGTGGGACCGTGTCTTCGCGTTTGCGTCCCTCGCCGCCGCCTGGCGGGCACGCTGGCGCCTCTACGCGCTCGCGGCGTCGAGCTGGCTCCTCTTCCTCTACTTCGCCCGGGATCTGCCGTTCTTCCGCAGCGACGGCTTCGAAGAAGACGTGTCGCGCCTGACCTACCTGCTCAACCAGGGGCCGATGATCCTGCAGTACCTGTGGCTGTCGATCTGGCCCCGGGACCTGGTGTTCGATTACGGTCTGCCGCTCCCGCTGACGCCGGCCGAAGCCGCTCCGGCGGTCGCCGTCGTCGCGCTCGCCGGCATCGCGGCACTCGTGCTGCTGCTCCGCGGATCGGCGCCCGGTTTCTGGGGCGCCTGGTTCTTCCTCACGCTGGCGCCGGCGTCGAGCGTGATCCCCATCCCGACGGAGGTGGGCGCCGAGCGGCGCATGTACCTCCCGCTCGTGGCCGTGATCGTCCTGCTCGGACTGGGGGCGGCCTGGCTGCTGCGGAAGGCCGAGCCGCCGCTCCGCGCACGGCTCGCCTGGGCGGTGTCGCTCGCGCTCCTCGTCGCGCTCTCCGCAGGCACGATCGTGCGCAACTTCGACTACGCGAGCGGCCTGCGCATCTGGCAGACGGTGCTCGACCGCCGCCCGCACGCCCGCGCCCACGAGCACCTGTCGATGTACCTGCGCGACCTGGGGCGCATCGACGAGTCGATCGCGCACCTCCGGATTGCCGCGCCGGAATCGAAGAACGCGCGCCACGCCCTGGCCTCGGCCCTGCTCGAGCAGGGCGACACCGAAGAGGCGCTCGAGCAGTTCCGGGAGTTCATCCGCCTGGCGCCGGACGACGGGAACATCCTGCTGGCACGCGAGGAGCTGGCGGGCGCGCTGATGAAGACGGGGGATCTCGCCGGCGCCGAGGAACAGCTGCGCGCGGTCATCGAGCTGAATCCGAACTACACCCGCGCGCGCGTCGGCCTCGCCAGCCTGCTCGTGGAGAAGCAGGATCTGAAGGGCGCGCTGTCGGAGCTGGAGACCGCCGTCCGCCAGCAGCCCGGGCACCTCACGGCGCTGCTCAACCTCGGCTACCTGCAGGCGCAGGACGGGCAGCTCGACGCGGCCATCGGCACGCTGCGCCGGGCGCTCGCCGTCAACCCGCTCGAAGTCGGCGCGCGCCAGCAGCTCCTGACCATCCACATGCAGCGGGAGGAGTACGCCGCGGTCGAGGAGCACGCGCGCGTGCTGACAGCCCAGACGCCGGACGACCCGGCCGCCTACAACGTGCTCGGCCTCGCCCTCGCGTACCAGGCGCGCTATCAGCCCGCCCGCGAGCAGTTCGAGCGCGCGCTCCAGATCGACCCGAACTTCGTCGACGCAGAGCGCAACCTGGACGCGCTGCCGTAGGGTCGGGCCGGCCGATCAGCTGAACTGCAGGCCTGCGGCGGCGGCGCTCGGGTCCCGCAGCCGCTCGCAGGCTGGTCACGTCGGGACTTCGGACCTGGGCTTCGGCTTGGGCTTCGGCTTGGGATTCGAGCTTCGGGATTCGGGATTTCGCGTCGGCGCGCGCCAGTACCAGGCGACGACGCTCCCGATCAGCGAGTGAAACACGCTCGAGATGGCGCACGGGATCGCGACCAGCGGGCTGGCGAAGTTCTGCCTCGCCAGCACGACGCCCAGCCCCGAGTTCTGCATCCCCACCTCGATTGAGATCGTGCGCGCGGCGATTTCCTGTCCGGAGACTGGCCGGCTCACCGCATACCCCAGCGCGAAGCCGGCCACGTGCAGCAGGAACACCGCGGCGAGCAGCCGCCCGCCGGCCGTCAGCACCTCGTTGCGTCCCTCGCCCATGATCGACGCCACGATCAGCGTGATCATCACCACCGCCGTCAGGGGGGCCACCGGCAGCACGCGGGCGGCCAGCCGCGGCGCGAACCGCCGCGCGGATACTCCCAGCACGACGGGCAGCACGACCACCTGCAGCGTGCTCTGAAAGAGCCCGACGGCCGGCACGTCCACGCGGCTCCCGGCCAGCACGGCCGTCAGCGTGGGCGTGGCCAGCGCCGCCAGGAGTGTGGACGCCGCCGTCATCGTCACCGAGAGCGGCACGTCCGCCCGGGCGAGGTAGCTGATGACGTTCGACGCCGTCCCGCCGGGACAGCACGACACCAGGATCAGGCCCACGGCGAACGGCGTCGGCAGATCGAGCAGCCACGCGATCGACCACCCGGCCAGCGGCATCACGGTGTACTGCAGGAGCACGCCGAGGCCGACCAGGCCGCCGAGCGTGCGCACGCGGGTGAAGTCGGCGAGTTCCAGCGTGAGCCCCATGCCGAGCATGGCCACGCCCAGGCCGATGGTGATGAGGGGACCCGTGAACCAGGTGAAGAGCGACGGCTCGACGAGCGCCGCGACGGTCGCCAGCAGCACCCAGAGGGGAAACGCGTTGGTGAGCGCCGCCGCCACCGCGGCATTCTACCGGAGCGCGACCGCTACTCCTTCCGGAACGCTCCGTCGAAGGTGACGCCCATGCCGCCGTAGCCCGCGCACCCGGACGTGTGCACGACCAGACCGCCGCTCGTGCGGACGAACGTCACCTCACATCTCGTCGTCTGGTCTGCGTCACGATAGGTGGCCACTCGCCCGCGGACGATCGCCACGCCCTCGATCGAGCCCATGCGAACGTTGTCCGGATCGCCGTGCAACTGGAGCGTGGCGCCCAGGCTGAAGGACAACCGGTCTGCGGCCGCGCTCTCGTGGGTGACCCATGCGGCCGCCGGCGGCGCGGCGCCGGAACACGCGCGACGACTATCACTGATGGGGTGGGTGACGGGGATCGAACCCGCAACCTCCGGAGCCACAGTCCGGCGCTCCACCATTGAGCTACACCCACCGTCGAAGACGCCCACGACGTCACGGCCGGGGCCATGACGTCGTGGGCATCCAGCGAGTGTAGCAGGAACGGAAGGGCCAGCTGACCACCGTCGCCAAGGCTACGGTGGTCCGCCGAAGCTTCAGCGAAGGCGGAAGCTGGCCCCCACAAGGGCAACGAGCGGCGGCCTTCGACTGCGCTCAGGCCAGCCCGGGTCTCAATGCGAAGAGGCGCCGGTGGCCTGGATGTACGCCTCTTCGCCGTGCTGGCTGATGTCGAGGCCGACGGACTCTTCCGACGCTTCCACGCGCAACGGGATCACGAGGCCGATGACCTTCAGCAGGATGAACGTCACGACGCCGCTGTAGACGATCGCCGCAACCACGGCTGTCGCCTGGACGCCGAGTTGCGCCGCGTTGCCGAACAGCAGGCCGTTCACGGATCCGTTCACGGCCTCCTGCGCGAACACGCCGGTCAAGAGCGCCCCCACGGTCCCGCCGACACCGTGTGCGGCGACGACGTCCAGCGAGTCGTCCAGGCCGCTCTTCGCTCTCCAGAGCAGGCCGAAGTAGCTGGGCACAGCCGCGATGCCACCCAGCGCCAGCGCGCTCATCGGGCCGATGAACCCGGCCGCGGGCGTGACGGCCACCAGGCCGACGACGATCGCGGTGGCCGCGCCGACGGCGGTGGGCTTGCCCGACCGCATCACGTCGAGCACCGTCCAGACCACCAGCGTGCCCATCGGGGCCAGGAAGGTCGTGGTGAAGGCGAGCGCGGCGCCCTCGCTGGCCGCCAGGGCGCTGCCGGCGTTGAAGCCGAACCAGCCGAACCACAGCAGCCCGGCGCCCAGCAGCGTGAACGGCACGTTGTGCGGCAGCAGCCCCTTGGACCCGTAGTCGCGCCGCGACCCGACGACGACGGCCGCCACCAGCGCGGCGACGCCGGCGTTGACGTGCACGACCGTGCCGCCCGCGAAGTCGAGCGCCCCCATCTCGGCCAGCCAGCCGCCGCCCCAGACCCAGTGGGCCACGGGGCTGTACACGAGCAGCGCCCACAGCATGATGAACACGAGGTACGCCGAGAACCGCATGCGCTCGACGATGGCGCCGGAGATCAGCGCAGCGGTGATGATGGCGAAGGTGCCCTGGAACGCCATGAACAGGAGGTGCGGGATTGACCCGTTCGCCTCCAGCCCCACACCGCTCAGGCCCAGGTAGGAGAGGTCACCAATCCACGCGCTGCCCTCGCCGAACGCCAGCGAGTAGCCCACGATGGCCCACAGTGCGCCCACGAAGCCGAGCGACACGAAGCTCATCATCATCGTGTTCAGCACGTTCTTCGAGCGAACGAGACCGCCGTAGAAGAACGCCAGCGCGGGCGTCATCAGCAGCACGAGCGCCGTGGAAACGAGCATCCATGCCGTATCCGCCTGATTCATCGTATGTACCTCGAAGGCTGAAGCCCGGCCGTCGCACGCGTCCGGGACACGGGTGATGGCCGTTCGCGGGACCGGGCGTCAGCGGGGCCCCGGACAGTGCCGACAGATTTGTATATGAATTGGGGCCGGCGGACAACCGGAGAGACAGGACCTACCGCTTCCTGAAGATCAACACGTGCTGCCAGGGCAGTTCGTTCCGCACGCGCTCGAGGCGGAAGCCTTCGTGCTCCACTTCGAGCTTCGCCACCTTCACCGACATCTTGTGCAGCGGGAGGATCGGGACGTTCGGATCCTCCTCGCGGTATTCGAGCAGCACGAGCCGCCCGTCCGGCTTGAGGGCGGTCTTGATCCGCTGGAGCATCACCTGCGGCTCGGAGAGCTCGTGGTACACGTCGACCATCAACGCCAGGTCCAGGGCGGCCTCGGGCAGCTGCGGATCGGTCTGCGAGCCCAGCACGGGGGTCACGTTGGCCAGCGCCGCCCTCGCGATGCGCTCGCGGATGATGTCGAGCATGCCCGGCTGGATGTCGTTCGCGTACACGTGCCCGTCCGGCCCCACGAGCTTCGCCAGGCGCACGGTGTAGTAGCCGGATCCGGCGCCGATGTCGGCCACCACGTCGCCCGGCTTCACGTCGAGGAGCCGCACGGCACGGCTCGTCTCCTCCTCTTCGTCGCGTTCGGCGCGATCGAGCCACGCCGCGCCGGCCACGCTCATCGTGCCGGCGTACACGCGCCCGCTGACCGGGTGCCTGCCCGCCTGCTGGGCGAACACCAGCGCCGCGCCGGCGACGAGGGCCACCGCCGCGAGGACGCCCGCCGCTCTGGTCATGCCCGCACTCATCACACCCTCAACCGTTCTCCCGCACCGGCACAGATCGTCATCCGCCACGGCCGGGGCCGCGTGCGCGCCCCCGGCTAGAATTCGACTTTGAGTTCGCCGACGACCTGGCGCTTCAGGACGTCGCCGAACACGTGCTGCATCACCTCCTGGTTGGCCAGGTTGGTGACCTTCACGCTCGTGGTCACGCGATCGTCCATCCAGCGGACGCCCCCCCCCAGGTTCACCAGCGTGTACGCCTCGGTGGTGCCGTAGAAGCGCGCGTCGAGCACGTCCTGCCAGTAGGCGTCGTCGGTGTAGCTGACCGTGAGGTTGCCGAGCCACCGCCCGCGGTTGTACGCGAAACCGGTGTTGAAGCGGTTGCTGGGCGGGTGGTTGGTCTCCGTCAGCGGGAACCCCTCGACGACCGGCAGCCACTGGTACGAGTAGTTCGCGAACACGCTAAGATGCTGATCGACGGCGGCGTCGATCCCGAGCTCGATCCCCTTGTCCTTGACCGTGCCCAGGTTCCGGTACGAGAAGACCGACGGGAGCGGCGACCCCGCCGCGGCGATCAGCTCCAGCACGACGGGCGGCAGCGGCCATCCCGGAGGGGGCGACGCCGCCGAATAGCGGCCGACCGGCGTGAAGAAGATCCCGTCGGTCGTCTCGTTCCAGTACACGGCGGCGCTCACGGTCGCCCGCTGCCGGATCGTGCCCGTGTAGCCGACCTCGAAGGCGGTCATCGACTCCTCTTCCAGATCGGGATTGCCCACCGCCCGCACCGGGAAGATGTACTGCACGCCGCTCAGCGCCGGGTTGATCAGGCCGAGGTTGAGCCGGTTCAGCAGCGCCGCCCGGATGTGGTTGTTGATGAACGACGGCGCGCGGAACGCGCGGTTGAACGACACGCGGAACGTCTGCGTGCGATCGGGCTTGATCATCAGCGTCGTGCGCGGCGAGAACACGGCGTGTTCGATCGACGAGAACTTGTCGACCCGTCCGCCCACGACCCAGCGGAAGTGATCGCTCAGGAAGATCTCGTCCTGCACGTACGCGCCGCCCTCGCTCCGATCGTCCCCATCGGCCGCCAGCGAGATGTCGAACGTGTTCCGGCGGAAGTTGCCGCCGTAGCTGATGACGTGGCGGCCGGCGACGGTCGCGACGTCGCTCGCGTCCACGTCGAACGTCTTCGTGTCGAACACCAGGCCAATGGGCCGGCCGTCGGCGCCGACCGACAGCAGGTTCGAGGCGTTGCCGTCCAGCAGGTTCGTGAAGAAGCCGATGCGGCGGCCGCCCTTGTTGTAGCGGGCCGACAGGTAGGTCAGGTTCGACCCGCTCTCGATGTCGAACGGCCCAAGACCCGAGTGAATCACCCCCTCGGTTCCCGCAAAGCCGCCCGACAGCGTCAGCGTGCCCTGATCCGGCAGCTCGTAGTCGAAGCGCCCGTCCACCTTGGGCTGGCTGGTGCCGGTGTTCTCATAGGGCGGATACGGCGTCCGGAAGGCGTTGGCGATCGTCCCCCGCGGGCGCGGCAGCGGATCCTGTGTGAGGTAGGAGAGCGACACCTTGAGGGCCGCTCGTTCGTTCACCACGTGCGCGTGCGAGGCCGACACCGAGAACAGCATGCCGGTGTCCTCGTCGGCTTCGCCCACCGAGCGGTTGAACGCGCCCACGCCGATCGAGAACGTCGTGGGCCGGTCCGCGGCCAGCTCTCGGGGCGTCTTCGTGATCACGTTCACGACGCCCGTCATCGCGTTCGCTCCCCAGACGGCGGAAGCCGGACCGCGAATCACCTCCATCTGCTTGATGTCGGTCGCGCTCGTCGGAACGAGGTCCCACATCACCATGCCGAAGAAGTCCAGGTAGATCGACCGGCCGTCCACCAGCGCGAGCTGCGACGTGGCGAGCGTTCCGGTGGCACCCCGGCTGGTGATGTTGATGTCGCGCGCGGACGCCTGCATGACGTTGACGCCGGGCACGGTGCGGAGCAGGTCGCCCACGTTGGCCACCGGCGACGCGGCAATCTGCTGCGCGTCGATCACGCTGATCGCCGCCGGCGCGTTCACCAGTTCCTGCTCGGTCTTCGACGCGGTGACGACGATGGTTTCCTCGTAGACGTACGGTTCCTCCTCGGCGGGCGGATCCTGCTGCGCCGCCGCGGGCACCGCGAACACGACGGACAGTCCGAGCACGGCCAGTCGCCAGTACATGAGTCCCCCCTCCTCGCCCATCCCCAGCCTCAGGGTCCGGGTTCGCCATTCTGGCGCCGGTTTAGGCGCCGGTCAATGGGGCCACCGGACAGGCGACCGCCGGGCCGCCATCGGCGCGGCGATCAGGATCAGCGCGAGCACCGCCCCGCCGCTCCCGGCCACGGCGAAGACGCGCCGGTACGCCGGGTCGAAGCTGAAGCGCGCCGTGTGCGCGCCGGCCGGCACGACGACGCCGATGAAGTCACCGTACACCCGCTCGACCTCGGCCGGCTGGCCGGCCACCTCCGCCACCCAGCCTTCATCCCAGGCCTCGGACACCACGAGCAATCGCCGCCCGGCCGCCAGCGTCCGGACGCGGATCTCGCCTGGCACGTCCAGCGTCTCCATCGCCTCGCCCCGCGCCCCCGGATCGAGTGCGAGGTCGCGCTCCACGAGCGCCACCGACTCCACGTCGATCCGCGCGATGTCCGCGGCCGGATCGCGGCTGACCCGCGCCTCCGCCACCAGGCGCGCGCGCGGCAGCGGTGGCGGAAGGGCGAACCACTCGCGCGCGTACGGCTCCGCACCGCTCACGGCCGCCTGCTCCTGAAACACCCGGTGTGCGTAGCGCACGCCGGCCACCCGCAGCTCGGACGCGGTGTCGTACTCGAGCACCCGCGCCGGCACGAGTCCGGTATACCCGCGGAGGAACCGGTAGCCGTCCAGCACGAACATGTCGGGAAACAGCAGCCCGTACGCCACGCGGCCGTCGCCCGCGGGCGGCCGCTGTTCCCGCGGGCCGAGCAGCTCGACGACCTGCTGCCGGGTGAGGAAATCGCGCCAGACCACCATGCCGCCAAGGCCGTACGCGGCCAGATCGGCGATCGCGAGGACGGCGAGCAGCGGCGCCGCGCCACGCCATCCCAGGACACCCAGCGTCAGCACCGCCGCAGCCGCGGCCAGCAGCAGCGGTCCCGACGTGGCCACCCACGGGGTGACCGTTCCTCCGCCGGCCCCCGCAGAGACGAGCCACACGGCGGAGGCGCCGCTCAGCACGACGAGGGCCCAGGGTGCGGCCAGACTCCACGCGCCATCGGGCAGCCGCCGATCCCGGGCCATCAGTCGGGCCATGGCGAACGCCGCCAACGCGGCCAACCCGGTCTGGGCGAACAGGATGTAGCGCACCGGCGCCCGGAACTGACCCACGACAGGCAACCACGTCTGCAGGTAATACAACTTCCCGTAGCGCCCCGTCCCCAGCCACAAGGCGACAACGATCGCAGCGGCCAGGCCCCACCCGACGATCCGCAGCTCCCGCCGGGTGACACCATCCGGCCTGGCGGCCTGCGCCAGCCACCAGACGGCGAGGACGATCGCGACGGCACCACCGTAGACGCCGAACTCGTCCCCGGCGCCCGTGTCTTCGTTCCACCGCCAGAGACGCCCCCAGAACAGGTACGGGTGCAGGAGCTGCCACAGGTGGACGAGCGGAAGGGAGAAGGTCGTCGCAAACTCCGGGTCGTCCGCGCCGCGGGCGGCGCGCGCCAGCGCGCCCGCTGTGGCCAGCAGTTGCGCCGACCCGATCGCGACGCCGACCAGCGCCCCGATCAGCACCGCGGTGCCGCCGCGCAGCCACGCCGCTCGCGGCACGACGCGGGAGGCGAGCAGCGTGCCCGCCAGCGTCGCCAGGGCGGCGAACCAGGCGGCCTGCGGGTGGCCGAGCAGGAGCACCGACCCGGTCAGCACTGCCAGCCATCCGGCCTGGCGCAACCGCCCCGGCCACGTCTCCTCGCGACATGCGCCGTGCACGACGAGCAGCAGCCACGGCACGTGCGCCACGATCGTCACCATGTTGGGGTGGACGCCGTGCAGCAGCATGAACCCGGAAAAAGCGGCGAGCATGGCCCCGAAAGCCGCCGCCGGGGCGGGACAGGCGCGCCCGAGCAGGCGCCACATCCCGGCGAACAGCAGCGGGTAGGCGGCCACGACCTCGACCATGAACGCCGGGTCGAGCGGAAGCACGCGGTACAACAGCCAGTGGAACGGGTGATACGCACCGAGCTGTCCTTCGGCGGCTACATCGAAGCCCAGATGCAGAGACGGCATCCACTCCACGCGGTGGCCCGCGGCGAGCGCGCGCGCGTAGAAGTCGCGAAGCGGGTAGTGGAAGTGCAGCAGGTCGCCGGTGAACGGCACCTTCCCGAGCGGGATCGCACGTGCCATCCAGAGCAGCATCGCCGCGCTGCCCGCGAGGGCGATCCACAGGAGAGGGCGGCCTGACGGCCTGGCCGACGAGGGCATGCCGGAACGCCCCCAATTCTGTCACGCCGGGCGCGCACGGTACACTGCCGGGCGGCATGTCGGCGGCGGCCAACCCACCAGGACCCCTGACCGCGCAGCGCACGCTCGGGATCGCCGCCGCGTACCTGCTCGTGACGGTGGCCATGACGTGGCCGTACGTGAGCTGGCGCGACTTCGCGAGCGCCTCCTACGGCGGCGACATGCGGCTCATCATCTGGACGCTCGCCTGGGACAACCACGCCCTGCTCTCGGGCACGCCGCTCTTCGACGCCAACGTCTTCTTCCCGGCCGAGCGCGCGCTCCGTTACAACGAGCACCTCTTCGGCGTAAGCCTGTTCGCCCTGCCGTGGACCCTCGCCGGGGCCTCACCCGTGCTCGCGCACAACGCGACCTGGTGGCTCGGCTGCTTCCTCAACGGCCCGGCCGCCTTCCTGCTGCTCCGCCGGTTCGTCCGCGACCCGCTCGCCGCCTTCGCCGGCAGCCTCGCGTTCGCCTGGTCGTTCTACGTGATGCTGCACGCGCACGGCCATCTCCACCTGGTGTGGATGTGGCCGATCCCGCTGTCGCTCGTGCTGCTGGAACGCTGGTTCGACGAGCCACGCCTCAGGCGCCTGGTGCCCTGGGCGGTCGTCGCGCTGCTGGGCCTGCTCACCTCGTGGTACATGGCCGTGCTGACGGCGATCGCCAACGCGCTGGCCGGGCTGGTCTTCGCGTGGAGCCTGCGCCGTTCACGGGACGCGTGGCCCCGGCGCGTCGTGCACCTGATGGGCGCCGCACTCGTCCTGGCCGTCGCGTTGTACCCGTTCGCCCGCCACTACGTGGGTCTGCAGGCGGACCCCGCCGAAGCCGCCGCACATTCGGCCACCCTGACGGACTACCTGGTGCCGCCCGAGAACACGCTGGCCGGCCGCTGGTGGGAGGCGAACGTCGACGAGCGGCCGGGATCGATCTACGGCGAGACGACGGTCTTCTCGGGCTGGATCGCGCTGCTGCTGGCCACGCTCGGCCTGGCGTCGTTCCCCGATCGCCGCCACCTCCGATCGCGCGCCTGGATGTTCCCGCTGCTCGTCCTGGCCGGCTTCTTCCTGTCGCTCGGGCCGGAGCCGGCGCTGCCGGGCGGCCCCGCGCTCGCGCCGTTTCGCTGGCTCGCCTCGCTCCCCGGGTTCAGTGGCATGCGGGCCCCCGCCCGCTTCGCGCTCCTCGCCTCGCTGGGCCTCGCGGGACTGGCCGCGATGGGCGCCGGACTCGTCGTGCGCTGCGCCGGCAGGGCCGGACGCGCGGCGGTGCTGCTCCTCGTGCCGCTGATGCTGGCCGAGTGGTTCGTGATCGGGTTCCCCGCGGGCCCGCCACGCCCCGAGCCGATTCCACCGATCTACCGGACGCCGCAGGTGCAGTCCGCGCGTTCGGTGATCTCGCTGCCCGAATACCGCGGCACGGAGGCGTGGTTCCTGGGCGGCGACTACCTGTACTACTCGACGGCGCACTGGCGACCGATCGTGAACGGCTTCGGGCGCGCCGAGCCACCCGGCCACGACGAGGCGGTGCGCCTCGCCAACGCGTTCCCCGCCTCGACCGACCAGCTCCGCGAACTGGGCGTCCAGTACGTCGTCGTGCACGCGGCGCGGTTCCCCGATCGGGGGGAGAAGCTGCTGCTGACGGCGCAGGTGACGCCCCGCTGCCGCCTGGTCACCTACATCGGCACGGACTACCTGTTCGAGCTGATCGAACAATGAGGCGTAGAAGATTACAGACTGATGAGTGGTGAATTCGCCGACGATCGGCGATCGGTGATTGGATCCCGCTCGCCCCACTCACCCGGCCTGCCCCGGTCGCCCCACGAGAACGCGGCGACGATGAGCAGCGGCCACACCTGCGCGATCAGGCGCTCGAAGGTCGCCGACACCAGGTACTCGGTGTCCATGGGAGAGACGACCCACACGACGAAGTACGCCAGCACCATGCCGGCGGTCGTCAGGGCGGGAAGCCTCGCCGCGCCGCCGGAGCGCGTGCAGGCAGCCGCGAGGGCCGCCACGGCGGCCACGGGCAGGGCGCCCGCGGCGTCGGGACCACCCCACTCGAACACGCGGTGCCACATGATGCCGGCTACCGCTTCAAGTGAGCCCGCGCCGCCCATGGAGGCCAGCGTCGCGGTCTGGGTGTCGCCGGAGAGGTAGATCACCGGGGCATCGATCGCCACCCACAGCTTGAACCACGCGAGGATCGCGAGACCGGGCGCGGCCCCGGCAGCCCACCAGCCGAGCATCCGCGGGCGGCGCTGGCGCCGGACGACCATCAGGGCCACGAGCGACGCGCAGGCGAACGCCGGGATGCCTTCGTTCTTCGTCCAGGCGCCGAAGGCGGCCGTGGCGGCGCCGAGCGCGAGCACCGACAGGAGGCCCCGATCGTCCAGCCGCTCCACCCATTCGCGCCGCAGGAGGGCGATCGCCAGCACCACGAAGAACGCTACCGGGACGTCGGCCTGCTGGGCGGTGACTTCGCGCATGAAGTTCGTCGGCGCCAGGAGCACGGCGCCGGCCACCCACGCGCGGGGACGGCCGGCGTCCAGTGCGCCGATGACCGCCGCCGCGATGCCGGCGCCATACAGGTTCGCGAGCAGGGCGGGGACGGCGGTCAGTTCGGCGCCCGCGTAGCCCCAGAGACGCGCCACCGACGACGACACCAGCAGCGGGTGGGCCGGCTGCGCCCACCAGAGGGCCAGCAGGTCCGTCCATCGCTCGCCCCCGCGCACGAGGAACCGCGCTTTCTGGTTCCAGATGGCCCACGCGTCCCACTGGCCGTGGGGCGCATGATGGTAGTC
>VFZH01000076.1 GCA_016871255.1 Acidimicrobiia bacterium
GGCGAGTGGGACGGATGGGGCGAGTGGGGCGAGAGGGGCGAGAGGGGCTGTGGATGGAGCAGCGCGCGGGCGGTTGTCGCCGTGCCGGCGACGTCCCGCCCCGACGATGCCGGCGGCGCCGGACTCGGCGCCGGAGACGAGCGTGCCGTTCAGGTCGTGCAGGGGAGAGTCGAAGCCGGGCGATGCGGGGGTCGCAAGGTGAGCCGGCGGGGTGCTGACGAGGCGCCTCGCCAGGTAGGATCAGCAGGATGACGGAGACGAAAGCGCTGCCGTGCGGATGTCGGGTGACGACCGCACGCGATTTCCTCGGACGCGTGGTCGGTACGATCGTGCAGCGTGACGAGTCGTGCAGCCGATCCGACCACCAGCCGGGACAGGTCGTCGTGATGCCCGGCCGCGAGAACGCGCGTCAGTAACCCTGAACCGTGAGCCCCGAGCCCGTCCTTCCCCCGGACTTCAGCGAACCCACCGTGTTGTGGCGCCTCCATCGCGCCGACTCGGTCGCCCACGCGACGATCTTCGCGGGCCCGCAGCAGGTGACGGTCAGCTGGTTCTTCGACGGCCTGATGGACCGCATCGAGAACTACGACACGGTGGACCTGGCTCTCGCGCGCGCAGAGGAGATTCGGGGTGTGCTCGAGCGGCGGGGGTGGCGGTCGGCATTGAGAATTGGGGATTGACGATTCGGGATTGCAATGACGATTGGGGATTGATGATTCGGGATTGCAGTGACGATTGGGGATTGGTGATTGGAGATTGACGATTGGCGATCGACAGATTGGATTGCCGATTGTCGCCGCTGTGAGGCCGGCCCACTCGGCCCTGCGTGCCTGGTCGCCGATGCGCCTGGCAGCCGTCAACCGCCAACGCGATCGGCGATCCTCGATCGTCATTGGCCAAGGCAATCCCCGATCCTCAGTCTCCAATCATCAATGCAGCAGCAGGAGTCCCGCCGCCAGCACGGCCAGCGCCCAGAGCGCCGGCGACACCTCGCGCGCGCGGCCGCTCACGGCGAACGCCAGCGGCTGTGACACGAAGCCCCACAGCAGTCCCTGCGTGATCGAGAACGTCAGCGGGATCAGGATCAGTGTGAGGAAGGCCGGCAGCGCCTCTTCGATCTTCGAGAACGTGATCCCGGCCGCCGACTGGAACATCGCCACGCCAACCAGCACGAGGACGGCGGCCGTGGCGTACTCCGGAATCGCGCCGGCCAGCGGCGCGATGAAGAAGCAGGGCAGGAAGCAGCCTGCGGTGACGACGGAGGCCCAGCCGCTCCGGCCACCCATGCGGATGCCGGACAGGCTCTCCACGAACGCTGTTCCGGACGAGGTGCCGGCCAGGCCGGAGGTCATCGTGGCCCACGCGTCCACGATCAGGCCGCGGCGCAGGTGGAGCGGGCGCCCGTCCTTGTCCGTGAGACCGGCGGCGGTGGCGACGCCGATGAAGGTTGCCAGCGAATCGAAGAGATCGGTGAAGAGCACGGCGGCAATGGACGGCCACAGGGCAGGCGCCAGGGCCGAGACCACGTCGAGCTGGAGGAAGACGGACGAGAAGTCGGGAGGGCTCAGGAGCCGGTCGGGTGGCTGCGCGAAGCCGAACACCCACGCGGCGCCGGATACGACGCCAATGGCGGAGAGAAACGCGAGCGGGCTGTTCCGCCGCATGAGGACGAGGGCCGTGGCCAGCCCGGCGAGCAGCAGGACACCCCGGTGGTCGAAGGCGCCGGGCCCGATCATCGTGGCCTCGTTCGGGGCCACCAGGCCCGCCGCGCGCAGGCCGATGACGGTCAGCAGCAACCCGATCCCGGCCGAGACACCCAGGCGGAGACCGGCGGGGATGGCGGTCGCAATCTGCTCGCGCAGCGGCGTCATGGACACGACCAGGAAGAGCACACCGGCCCAGAACACGATGCCGAACGCCGTCTGCCACGGCACGCCGTCGCCCAGAATGATCGTGTAGGCGACCAGGGCGTTGAGGCCCATGCCCGGCGCGACGGCGAACGGGAGCTTCGCCCAGGCGCCCATGAGCAGCGTCATCGAGCAGGCCACGAGGACCGTGGCGCTGGCGGCGCCGGCGAACGGGATGCCGGTGCCGGGTGCGGAGAGAATCGCGGGGTTCACCACCACGATGTAGGCCATCGTGACGAACGTGGTGACGCCTCCGGCGATGTCGGCCCAGCGCGGGCGGGAGGCGGCGATCACGCGCGGCGGCCTCAGCGGTTCAGGGCAGATGTGAAGCCGTGGTGGTCGATGGCGCGCGCCAGTTCGGCGGCGGTGACGCGGAAGTGCGAGGCCGACCAGCGCACCCGGCCACCGGCGACCAGAAGCGCCTGCGGCGTCTCGTGGCGGATCGCCAGGCGCTCCGCGATGGCGTCCGACAGGTCGCGCTGCTCCTGGACCGTCACCATGGCGCAGGCGATCGGGGTCCCCTGTGCCGCCAGGTACGCGCGAAGCTCGTCCAGCGCCTCGGACGACGTCCCGCACGACCGGCTGTGCTTGAAGATCAGGAGCGGCTCGGTCGACGTCCCGGAGAGGAGCTCGTCCAGGTGGCGCAGGTCGCGGATGGCGATCGGGTCAGTCTGGGGCACGCCCGGCTATCGTACTCCACGGCCCGGGCGGAACGGGCAGTCTTCGGTCAGTCCGGCTGGCCGCGGTGGTGCGCCACCGCGCTGGCGATGCTCCGGCGGCCCATGTCGATCCGGCCGTTGAAGCTGGCGCCGTCGACCACCGCGATGGTGTCCGCGCTGAGCGACCCGGCGACCTTGGCGGTCTCGGTGAGCGTGATCCGGTCCGAGGCGACCACGTGTCCCTCGACCGTGCCCTCGACGGTGACCTGGCGCCCGCGGACGTCCGCGGCGATCGATGCGGACGGCCCGATGGTCAGCGCGCCTTCACGGATCTCGATGGTGCCGCTCACGTGGCCGTCGATCCGCAGATCCTCGTCGCTGGACATCTCGCCGCGGATGCGCAGAGTCGCGCCGATGTTGGTCATGCCCGCCCGATGATCGCATAAAATCGACGCTGCGCAGCCGAAGTGGCGGAACTGGCAGACGCGACAGACTCAAAATCTGTTGCCGGTCACCCGGCGTGGGGGTTCGAGTCCCCCCTTCGGCACCAGCCTTCGCTCGCCGAGGCGCCTGGCGCGCAGGCGGGCCGACTACATCAGCAGCACCTCCACCCGGTGGGCGTACACCTCCTGTGCGCACGGGGACCAGGCGAAGATCGTGAAGCGGCGGTCCTGGGAGGCCACCAGCGCAATCGTGTCGTGCTGGTCGGCCACGAACTGCGCGGCGGACAGATGGCGCGTCCCCCCGAGCTGCGTCGGGTGTACCCGTGCCGCGACGTCTCCCTCGATCGGCTCGGTCACGACCACGCCGTCCACGGGAGGCGCGCCGTCGCGGCGGCCGATCTTCGCCCCGAACGCCAGCACGTCATGGGCCTGGTCCAGCACCGTGGCGCCGTCGACCGCCGTCAGCCCGGCCACGGCGTCGATCCCGCGAGTCAGCCGGTCCAGCCACTCGGGGTCCGGCGCGCGATCGCGGGCGTGTGCAGCCAGCACGGCCAGTTCCGTGAACGGCGGCGTCACCGGGTGCACGATCGGCTGCACGATCGAGTCGTGCCAGGCCGTCGAGCCGTTCGGCACGACGAGCAGGATGCCGCCGCGGCCGTGGCTGCGCATCGAGACGGCGAGCTGCACCAGCACGTTGTACGAGTTCGAGCCGTCGTCGGGGGAATCGAAACCAAGGAGCGACGAGAGCAGTTGCGGGCAGTCGGGCAGGCTCGAAGCCTGCTCGTCCACGATCTTGATTCGATCGCCCTCGAGCACCGCGACGTTCACGAACTTCCGCGCCTCGGATCCCGGTCGATGCTTGATGACGAGAAGCCCCGGCTCCACGACCTCGGTCACGAAGCAGAGGGGCGGAATGGTGCGGGCGGTGCCCCAGACGACGAGCCTGTCGCCGTCGGGCCAGACGCCCAGATGGATGCCGGGACGCTCGACAGCGGGCGCCAGCCGCGTGAGCTCCGTCGGATCGAGCGGAATCGGCCGGCCGAACACCAGCGGGTGGACGTCGGGGCGCGGTGGCACGAAAGCCAGCGAGATCTTCGACAGGTAGCCTTCTTCGCGCCGCAGGCTGGTCCAGAAGGCGACGTCCACAATCGCCGCGATCACCTGCGGACCCGGGAGCAGGTCGAGGTCGAACGCATGCGGTGAGGCGGCCAGATCCTCCCTGTGCTGCCGGAAGTGGTCGTGGATTGCCGGCGCGACGGTGTAGGCGACCGAATACGCGGGCGCGGTCATCAGCTCACGGGGTCGGGCTGCAGATGCGGGAGACGCATGAGGTGATGATGTCACGTCCGGTCCGGCGGGGTCCTGCCCCTCCACGGTCCCGTGGTACCTGGTGTCGCGTAGATTCGTGGCGGTCGCGATTTCTCCCAGCGCGCAGTGGGGGCCATGGCCGTGCTGGCGCTGGCAGTGGCGGCCTACGCGCTGGTCCTGGCGCTGGTCCCGGCGATCGGCGCACGGGTAACCCGACTCTTGGCGCGACGCCCCCCTGCCCGGTAAGGGCCCTGGCCGGAATAGGGTTGCCATCTCGGCCGACGATGCGTCCCGCCTCGCGGCGTTGCTCGTCGGTCACAGGCACCCGGCCTGCTCCCTCCTCGCGCCTAGCGATCCGGGCGCCTCGCCGCCCGGGAGTCGGCAACCTTATTCCGGCCAGGGCCCTAACAGTTTCCATGGCGCGATACGCGTGCTTGCGCGTCATCACCCCCGGCGTGTAACATCGAGCGGTATGTCCGTCAGGGCCAGCGCCTTGTGGAGGACTCGCCCGTGCATGTGTTGCCTGTGCACGTGTCGGTGTGCCTCGAGCGCTGGTCAGAGCGGCGTCTCGGCTGGTCCGGAACGATCGTAGGACTCAGCACGAGATCGGAACCGAGCCCGCCGACCAGTTACGGTCCGGCGGGTTTTTTCGTTTCTGGCGGCTTGTCCACCGTGGAATCTCGTGGGTTCAACGGTCGGAGGGGCTGAGGGTGTCGCGGAGCGGTTGTGACCATCAGCGGATTGACGCGTGACGTGCCGGCGGATGCGGCGCCTGCGCCGGGGCGTGCCCCGCTGCGCCTGGCCCTGCTCGGATTCGGCACGGTGGGCCAGGCGGTCGCCCGGATCCTCACCGAGCGCACAGACGTGGCCGATCGTCTCCGGTTGACGCAGGTGTTCAACCGTGACGTGGCGCGCAAACGCGTGAGCTGGACACCGGCCGATGTCGCCTGGACGGACAGCTTCGACGCGGTGCTGGCGGCGGATCCGGACGTCATCGTCGAAGTCGTGGGGGGCGTGGAGACGGCCGGTACGTGGGTGCGGCGCGCGCTCGCCCGAGGCATCTCCGTGGTCACGGCCAACAAGCTGCTGATGGCAGCGCACGGGCCCGAGTTGATGACGCTCGCGGTGGAGCACGGCGCACATCTGCGATTCGAAGCGGCCGTCGCCGGCGGTGTCCCGGTCATCGACGCGATCCGATCGGGGTTGGCGGGCGATCGGTTTACGCGCGTCGCCGGCATTCTGAACGGCACGTGCAACTACATCCTGAGCCGCATGGAGTCCGGCGAGTCGATGGCGGGGGCGCTCGCCGACGCGCAGTTGCGAGGGTTCGCGGAGGCCGATCCCAGCTCGGACGTGGACGGGCAGGACGCGACAGCCAAACTCGTGCTGCTCGCCGGCGTCGCGTTCGGGCGTCATGTGCCGGCCGCCCAGGTGGCCACGGCGTCGATCCGGCGGATTGATGCCATCGACTTCCAGTACGCCCGTCGCCTCGGCCGGACGTTCCGCCAGCTGTCGATCGTGGAGTCGGACGGCTCGGGCGCCCTGCGCGCGTCGGTTGGCCCGGTGCTCGTGCCGGCGTCGTCGCGGTTCGCCCGCAACACGGGCGCCCAGAACCTGATCCTGATCACCGGTCGCCACGGAGGCGCCACGGCGCTCAGCGGCGAAGGTGCCGGAGGGAGCCCGACGGCCGTGGCCGTGGTGTCGGACCTGCTGGCGCTGTCGCGCGTCCCGGCGAACGTGGCGGGACCGATGGAGCGTCCGTGGGAGCCCGGGTGCGTGATCCCGCCGCATGCCACGGCCTACTACCTGCGGTTCGTGGTGCGGGATCGGCCGGGCATCCTGGCGGCGATCACGACGGCGCTGGCGCGCTACGACATCAACGTGGATGCCGTGCTGCAGGAACGGGGATTCCCGAAGGACCAGCTGCCCTTCGTGGTCACCGTCGAGCCCTGCGAGGTGCCGGCGCTGACCGCCGCGATGGCCGACGTGCAGGCCGAAGGGTTCCACGCAGAACCGCCGCTGGTCGTGCCGGTGCTGCCGGAGGAGGATGATGCGGCTCCAGTGCAGTGAGCCCTGTGGCGTCGACCCGTCGCTGCTCCGCGAGGATCGCGTGTGCGTCGCGTGCGGCGCGCCGGTCGAGCTCGAGGCGGAGCGCCCCGCGGCCAGCGCGGAGGACCTGCGCGAGCTCTGGCGTCGCCGTCGCGCCTCACTCGCGCCGGCCGATTGCAGCGGCGTGTGGCGTTTCCGCGAGCTGTTGCCCCCGATCACCCCGGCGCTCGACGAGGTCGTCACGCTGGGCGAGGGCAACACGCCGGTGCTGCGGGGCGGCGCCACGGCGAGGTACGCCGGTCTGGCCGACCTCCGGATCAAGCACCTCGGGTGGAATCCGACCGGGTCGTTCAAGGACACCGGCATGACGGTGGCGGTCACGCGTGCCGCCGTGCGCGGGGCGTCGATTGTCGCCTGCGCGTCCACGGGCAACACGGCGGCGTCGATGGCCGCCTACGCGGCGCGCGCCGGCCTGACGGCGCGGGTCTACCTGCCACGCTCGGTCGCCGCGGCCAAAGTCGCACAGGCCGAAGCGTACGGGGCGGAACTGGTGCGGGTCGGTGGCAGCTTCGACGACGCCCTCGTCGGCATGCTGGGGAAGGCCGATCCCTCGACCTACGTGCTGAACTCGCTGAACCCGTTCCGCGTGGCCGGCCAGAAGACGTTCCTGGTCGAGCTGATGGAGCAGCTCGGCTGGCAGGTGCCCGACGTCATCGTGCTGCCGGGCGGGAACCTGGGGAACCTGTCGGCCTGCGGCGCGGCGCTCGACGACCTGATGGCGCTGGGCCTGATCGATCGGCTGCCGAGGATGGCGGTCGTGCAGGCGGAAGGCGCCAACCCGTTCGTGCGCATGTGGCGAAGCGGTGCCGAACGCCTGTCGCCCCTCGCCGATCCCCGCACCATCGCGTCGGCCATCCGGATCGGTGCGCCGGTGTCGTGGCGCCGCGCGGCGCGGACGCTGCGGGCCACGGCCGGGACGGCGCTCGACGTGGGCGATGGTGCGATTGCGGAAGCGCGGCGCGTGATCGGACACGACGGGATCGGCTGCGAGCTCGGCTCGGCCGCCGCCCTGGCGGGTGCGCGGGCGCTGCGCCAGGCGGGCTGGATTGACGAGCACGAGCGCGTCGTGTGCCTCCTGACCGGACATCTGCTGAAGGAGCCGGGCACGGGGGACAGCGACGCGGCCGAGAGCGCCGTGGATGCGCGCGTAGGTGTGGAGACGGGATGCTGACGTCGATCGCCGTGCCGGCCTCGGTGGCGAACCTGGGGCCCGGCTTCGATACCCTGGCTGTCGCCGTCGAACTCTACCTGCGCGTGCGGCTGGTCGAGCGTCGGGCCGATGGGCGCGGTGAGCTGATCGTGCGGAGCAGCCAACCCCCGGTACCCGGGGAGAACGGGATCGAGCGGGCGTACCGCTCGCTGGCCGGGCGGGTGCCGCGCGGCCTGCCCTCGGTCGTGGTCGATGTGGAGAGCGAGATCCCGATCGGGGCGGGGCTCGGCAGCAGCGCCGCAGCCACCGTCGCGGGCCTGCGACTGTTCGAGGAGGTCGGCGAGCCGCTGCCGGCCGGCGAACTGCTCGAGGCGGCCTGCGGCCTGGAAGGGCATCCCGACAACGCGGCCGCGGCGATTCGTGGCGGGCTGGCGCTGGCGCTCAGGCGTGAAGACGGACGGGTGAGCGTCGCGACGCTCGAGTGGCCCGGCTCGGTACGGTTCCTGATCGCGACGCCGGACAGGGCCCTCAGCACCACCGAGGCGCGGCGCGTGGTGCCGGCGGCCTGGTCGCGTGACGATGCGGTCTTCAACCTGCAGCGCGTCGCGCGGCTTGTCCACGCCGTGGCCACGGTCGATCCGGCCGGTCTCAGGGGAACGCTGCTGGATCGCTGGCACCAGCCGGCACGCGCGGCGCTCGTTCCGGAGCTGCCGGCCGCGCTGGCAATCGAGGACCCGGACCTGCTCGGCGTCTGTCTGTCGGGGGCCGGGCCCTCCATCGTGGCGCTGGCCGAGCGGGGCGTCGATCGGATCGCCGCGAGGCTGGAGCAGGTCTATCGGAACGCCGGAACGGCAGTCAGGATTCGCAACGTGGGCGCTGTACAGCCGCTGGTGACGGCTCCGGCGGTCGCGTCGAGGGGATGAGCATGAGTTTCGTGACCGGGTTGGAATGCCATCTGTGCGGGAAGCAGTACCCCGCCGAGGCGAACTGGGTGTGCAGCGAGTGCCTCGGTCCGCTGCGCGTTACCTACGACTACGGCGCGATGCGCGGCGTGGTGACGCGCGAGCGGATCGCCTCGCGGCCGCACTCCCTGTGGCGGTACCAGGAACTGCTGCCCGTGGAGGCGCCGCGGACCGGGTTCCACTCGGGCTTCACGCCGCTGGTCCGCGCCGATCGCCTGGCGCACGAGCTGGGGGTGAAGGAGCTGTACATCAAGGACGACTCGGTGAACCACCCGACGTTCTCCTACAAGGATCGGGTCGTGTCGGTCGCGGCCACGAAGGCTGCGGAGTTCGGCTGCGAGGTGTTCGGGTGCGCCTCCACCGGGAACCTGGCCAACAGCGTCGCGGCGCACGCCGCCCGTCTCGGCCTGACCTGCATGGTGTTCATCCCCGACGACCTGGAGCCCTCGAAGGTGCTCGGGTCGGCGGTGTACGGCCCGAAGATCTTCGCCGTGGACGGCAACTACGACGACGTGAACCGGCTGTGCACCCAGCTCGCGGATCGCTACGGCTGGGGGTTCGCCAACATCAACCTCCGCAGCTACTACGCCGAGGGCGCCAAGACGATGGGCTTCGAGATCGTCGAGCAGCTCGGCTGGCGGTTCCCCGTGCACCTGGTGTCCCCGGTGGCGGGGGGCACGCTGCTGCCGCGCATCCTGCGGGGTTTCGAGGAGTTCCTCGACCTGGGGCTCGTGGCGGGCGATCTGCCCCACATCCATGCCGTGCAGCCGCTGGGATCCTCGCCGGTGATCAACGCGCTCGAGGCCGGCCTCGAGTTCCCGGAACCCGTCAAGCCGGCCACCATCGCGAAGTCGCTGGCGATCGGCAACCCGGCGGACGGGTTCCAGGTGCTCTCGTCCGTCCGGCGGACCGGCGGTTCCGGTGCGGCCGTGCCGGACGACGAGATCCTGGACGCGATTGAGCTGCTGGCCAGGACCGAGGGCATTTTCACGGAGCCTGCCGGCGGCACGACGCTGGCCGGCACCCGCCGGCTCATCGAGCGCGGCGCCATCAAGCCGGACGAGTCGGTGGTCGTGTTGATCACGGGCAACGGCTACAAGACGGCCGACGTGATGCGCGATCGCGTCGCGGAGCCCGTGCGGGTCGGCAAGGGGTTGCGCGATTTCGAAGCGGTCATGGGTGGCACGCCGGTGACCGCGGGACGCTGAGGCATGGGAAGTCTGGCTGGAACGGAGGGCGCCGGGATGTTGCCGCCCGACGTCGCCGCACGAGGTGACGAGCTCACCCGGATGGATCCAGGTGCGCTGCTGGCCTGGGCCGCGGAGCGGTTCAGCGGGGGCATCGTGTGCCTGTCGGCGCTCGGCGCCGAAGACTGCGTGCTGGTGGACGTCATCGCCCGCGGGACGCTGCCGATCCCGATCGTGACGATCGACACCGCCGTGCTGTTTCGCGAGACCTACGCCCTCTGGTCAAGGCTGGAGCGGCGCTACGGCATCGAGATCGCGGGCATTCGCTCCGACCTGATTCCTGACGGCGGACCCACCGATCCGTCAATCGACCGCCTCTGGGAGCGCGATCCCGACGCGTGCTGCCGGGAGCGCAAGATCGTGCCGCTTCGTCGCGAGCTCGGCGGACGCCAGGCGTGGATCACCGGGATCCGGCGCGAGCAGAGCGAGGCTCGGCGCCACGCGCAGCCCGTGGAGTGGGACGCGGCGTTCGGCCTGGTCAAGGTGAATCCGCTGGTCACGTGGACGGCGGCCGACGTCCGGGCGTATCTCACGGCGCACGACGTGCCGTACAACCCGCTGCACGACCGGGGCTACCCGAGCATCGGCTGCGAGCCGTGCACGTCGCCCGCGGCGGAGGGTGAAGACGGGCGCGCGGGCCGCTGGCGCGGCCGCGAGAAGTCGGAGTGCGGCCTGCATGTCGCCCCCGCCACACTGGTAGGCCGTGAGCCCTGAGCCGATGTCCGCCGCGCCGCACCTGCTCCCGCTGTTCCTGAAGCTCCAGGGACGGCGTGTGCTCGTCGTGGGAGCCGGGCCCGTGGCCGCGTCCAAGGCGGCCGCGCTGCTGGCGGCTGGCGCCGACGTCACCGTGGTGGCGCCCGAGGTGTGCGCAGGCATGGACGCGCTGCCCGTGTCGATCGTGCGCCGTTCGTTCGAGCCGGGCGATGTGGAGGATGCCTGGCTCGTCGTCGCGGCGGCACCGACGGACGTGAATCGCGAGGTGGCGGCGGCCGGAGCCGAGCGGCTGGTCTTCGTCAACGCCGTCGACGATCCCGAGCACGCCAGCGCGTACGCGGCCGGGGTGGTCACACGCGGAGCGGCGACGGTGGCGGTTTCCACGTCCGGGCTGGCCCCGGCCCTGGCCGGGTTGCTGCGCGAGGCGCTCGAGGAGGTGCTGCCCGCCGACCTCGGCGCCTGGGTCGAGGACGCGGCTCGACAGCGCGAGGCGTGGAAGCGCGACGGGGTGCCCCTGGCCGAGCGGCGACGGCTGCTGCTCGATCGGCTGGTGGCGCGCTACGGACGCCGCCACCAGGGGATCGGGCCGCCGGGGGGTGCGGAGGCCGGCTCGAGGCCGCCCCCGGTCCCATCAGGGTTCGTGTCGATTGTCGGCGCGGGGCCCGGGGATCCCGACCTGTGGACGGTCAGGGCCGCGCGCCGGATCGCCGAGGCGGACGTGTTGTACTACGACGCGCTCGTGGACGGGGAAGTGCTCGCCGAACGCACGGCGGCGCGCTGTTTCTGTGTCGGGAAGCGTGCGGGTGGCCGTGGGGTCTGTCAGGAGACGATCCATGACGTCCTGGTGCGGACGGCCCGGCGGGGCAAGCGGGTCGTCCGCCTGAAGGGCGGCGACCCGTTCGTGTTCGGCCGTGGAGCCGAGGAAGCGATCGCGCTCGCCGCCGCCGGGATCCCGTTCGAGATCGTGCCCGGTATCAGCTCGGCGCTGGCCGGCCCCGCGCTGGCCGGCATCCCCGTCACGCACCGCGGGGTGGCGTCGGGGATGCTGATCGTGTCGGGGCACCACCCTGGCGTGCTGAGGGACGTGCTCAGGGGCGTACGACCCGGGCGTTTGACCGTGGTGGTGCTCATGGGGCTGGCCCACCGCGGCGCAGTAGTGGCGGCACTCCGTGAGCAGGGCTGGGAGCCCTCGACCCCGGCCGCCGTGGTGCTCGATGCGGGGCGGCCGTCGCAGCAGCGCTGGGTCGGTGCGCTGGAAGCGCTGCCGTCCGCCCCGGTGGACGGCCGGCCTGGAGTGATCGTGATTGGCGACGTGGTCGGGGTGGGCGAGATGGTGACACGGCTGGCATCCGGACAGGGGATCGCCGGAGAGGAGGTTCGATATGGCGGCCAGTGAGCCGGCTCCGCGGGGCCCGGGAATGACGTGGAAGCGCGCGCTGGCGCACGCGGTGCCGCGTGAGCTGGCGGCGGAGATCGAGACGTTCGAGAACCAGATCGCCCTGAAGAAGCAGGGCAAGCTCGACGACAAGCTCTTCGCGGAAACGCGGCTGCGCCGCGGGGTCTACGGCCAGCGGTACGACAACGGCCGGCGCAACGATGGTGTGGCGGAGCAGTCGCTCCCGTACCCGTCCGGCGATCTGACGAAGGGCCCCGAGACGCTCTGGGACGCCCCGGGCATGCAGCGGATCAAGATCCCGTTCGGCGGGCTCACCGCCGCCCAGATGCGCGTGCTGGCGGACCTGGCCGAGGAGTACAGCGACGGCGTCTGCCACGTCACCACGCGACAGGACATCCAGCTCCACTACGTCCACCTCGAGGACACGCCCGCGCTGGCGTGGCGGCTGGCGGCGGTCGGCATCACGACGCGCGAGGCGTGCGGCAACAGCGTCCGCAACGTGACCGCCTGCCCGCTGGCCGGCGTCTGCCCTGATGAGACGTTCGACGTGACGCCGTACGCGCGTGCGACGTCGCGTTTCCTGATGGGCCATCCGGACACCCAGGAGTTCGGCCGCAAGTTCAAGGTGGCCTTCTCCGGCTGCGGCGGCCACGCCTGCGGCCTGGTGTCGATGCACGATCTCGGGGCCATCGCCACGACGAAGCAGGTGGACGGCGTCACCCGCCGCGGGTTCGAAACCTACGTGGGCGGCGGGCTGGGCACGGTGCCGTACGCCGCCCAGGTGCTGGACGAGTTCGTGCCGGAAGAAGAGTTCCTGCCGCTGGCGCAGGCGATCTCGCGCGTCTTCGCCCGCCTGGGCGAGAAGAAGCAGCGCTCGCGTGCGCGCATCAAGTTCCTGGTCGCCCAGCTCGGCATCGAGGAATTCAGCCGGCTCGTGCGCGAGGAGCGCGCCCGGCTCACGCCCGACGAACGCTGGACCGCCCACCTGGCGGGTGTACCGGCCGAAACCGAGCGCCCGCTGGCAGTTGCGAGGCCGCTCAACGGCGGGCCGCGGCCCGAGGGGTTCGACCGGTGGCACCGGACGAACGTGACGGCGCAGCGTCAGCCGGGCTATGCGGTGGCCACGATCACGCTGCCGCTGGGTGATCTGACGGCACGGCAGATGCGCAAGCTCGCGGACCTGGCCGAGACCTACGTGAAAGACACCGTCCGGCTGACCGTGGAGCAGAACATCGTGCTGCGGTGGGTGGCCGATGCGGACCTGCCGGCGCTCTACTCGGCGCTTGCGGACATCGGGCTCGCCGAACCGGACGCCAGCACGATCGCGGACATCACCGCCTGCCCGGGGACCGATACCTGCAAGCTGGGGATCGCCTCTTCCCGTGGCCTGGCTGCCGAGCTGCGGGCACGTCTGGCTCGTGTGGTGCAGGACGGGAACGAGGCGGTCGAGCGGCTCCACATCAAGATCAGCGGCTGTTTCAACTCGTGCGCTCAGCACCACATCGCCGACATCGGCTTCTACGGCGTCAGCCGGAAGGTGGGCCGCTACACCGTCCCGCACTTCCAGGTCGTGCTGGGCGGGCAGTGGGATCAGAACGCCGGTGCCTACGGTCTCGCCGTCGGCGCCGTGCCGTCGAAGCGCGTGCCGGAGGTCCTGGAACGTATCGTGGGCCGCTACGTGCAGGAGCGGACCGGTGACGAGTCGTTCCGGAAGTTCGTCGAGCGCATCGGCAAACGGGTGCTCAAGGAGAGCTTCGCGGACCTGGCGACCGTGCCGACGTTCGAGGAGGATCCATCCTTCTACAGCGACTGGGGCGACCCGCGGGTCTACACCATCGCCGACATGGGTGTTGGCGAGTGTGCCGGGGAGGTCGTCGAGGTGGGCGCATTCGATCTGGCGGCGGCGGAAGCGCAGGTGTTCGAGGCGCAGATCCAGCTGGAGGAGGGTGACTCGGTGCGCGCCGATGCCCTGGCCTACCGGGCGATGCTGCTCGCCGCCCGGAGTCTCGTGAAACAGGAGTTGATGTCGGTGTCCGAGGAGCCGAACGACGTCGTACGCGAGTTCCGCGCGCGGTTCCACGATACGGGGCTCTTCCACGATCGGTTTGCAGGGGGCAAGTTCGCCGAGTACCTGTTCCACCGGCACGACCACCCGCCGGCGGTGACACCCGATGCGGCCAGACGGGTCGTCGAGGAGGCCCAGTTGTTTCTCGAGGCGACCCATGCCTGCGCGGCCCGGCTGGCGGCCCGTCCCGTCAGCGCCGTGGGTGGCGCCGTCTCGCTGTGATGGTTGCAGCGACGGACGACCTGCAGCGGGTCGGGCTCAAGCTGTTCGTGGCGGATCCGGCGCGAATCGACGCGCGCGAGGTCGTGCCGGTCTTTCACCGGTGGATCCAGACGCGGGCGCTGGACCACCTGCTGATCGACGTGGCTGACTACGGGCACCTCGACGAGGGCCCGCGCGTGGTGCTCGTGGCGCACGAGGGAAACTTCGTCCTGGACAACGGGGACCGGCGTCTGGGGCTCGCGTACTACCGGAAGCAGCCGCTCGAGCGGACGCTGGCGGACCGGCTGCTCGCGATCGGCCGGATCGTGGTCCAGGCGGGGGTGCGGCTGGAGCAGGAGCCCGCACTCGGAGGACGGCTCCGGTTTCTGGGTGAGGAACTGCAGGTCGTCGCGAACGACCGGTTGACGGCCCCTGCCACCCAGGCCGTGCTGGGGTCAATGGAGGCAGCGCTTGCGCCGCTGCTGGGGCGCATGTATCCGGAGGGGGCGTATACGGTTGGTCGGGGGACCGAGCCCGGGGAGCGGGCGACGCTCACCGTTCGAGCCACCGGGTCTCTGCCGCTGGCAACGTTGGCCGAACGGCTTGCACCGGCCGAACGGCCCCCACGCCAGGCCTGACCTTGGGACAGAAGCTGCGCCGTGTCAGCAACTTGGCCAGGTAGCGAGGCGTCGGCCCAGGTCCCTGGCGCATGTGCAGCATTGTGCACACCTCTGACTGCGACCTGGCGAATTCTGACCTGAAAGTGTCGTTTTTCGGCCCTTTTTGGTCATTTCCCGTTGCCAGCGGCCGGTCGCTGCGTTATACTTTCACGAAGCTTTTCCGGCAGTTCCATCCCACCTCACCTGCAACGGGGGAAATGTGACGTTCCAGATCGGTGACAAGGTCATATACCCGAATCATGGGCTCGGTATCGTCGAACGGATTGAAGAGAAGACGATTCTCGGCACGACGTGCGGCTTCTTCCATCTCCGGATCGTTTCGAACGAGACAGTGGTGCTCGTGCCGGTCGGCAACGTGGACGGCGTGGGTCTGCGCAAGGCGATCGACGATGACGAGGTCGAGCGCCTGTTCACGCTGCTGAGCGACGGCAAGATCGACAACCACCAGAACTGGAAGGGCCGGTTCAAGGACAACTCGGACAAGATGCGCACCGGGTCCATCTACGACATGGCCGACGTGCTCAAGAGCCTGACGTTCCTGGCGAAGTCGAAGAGCCTCTCGTTCCGCGAGAAGCGGATGCTCGACCGGGCCAGGGCGCTGATCATCTCCGAGGTGTCGGAGGTGGTGCGCCGGACGGCCGCGGACGTCGAGGCCCGCGTGGACTCCGCGCTCGAGAAGTGCCTGACGGTCAAGGCGCGTAACATCGCGCGGGCGGCCACCCGTGCCAAGACCGCGAAGTCGGTCAAGGCCGTGAAGACGATGGCCGCCGCGGGTGCGTCGGCAGGGTCGTCGCGGCGCGCGGCCGCCCGGGCGTCGTAGCGCGTCGTCCGCGCAGCCCGAAGCTCCTCGTACCCTCCCCTCGGTACGACAACCGCCCGGGCCGGACGCCATCCGGCCCGGGCGGTCTTGTTGTACGCTCCTGCCGGATGCGTCGCGCGCTCACGGCGGCCCGGTCGATTGCCGCCTATCTCCTGGTTCTGGCCTACATCGCCGTTGCCGCCCCGCTTGGCTTGATCATCGGCGCGATCTTCCGCTGGAAGAACGGTCTTTACGCGCTGGGGCACGCCGGTGCCCGCCTGGCCCTGGCGGCCGCAGGCATCCGGTACCGGGTGACCGGCCGCGAACACGTGCCGGACACGGCCGTCGTGTTCTGCGCCAACCACGAGAGCAACGTGGACCCGCCGGTGCTGTTCGAGGCGCTGCACCCCCAGCTCCACATCCTCTATAAGGCCGAGCTGCACAGGTTCCCGCTGATGGGCACCGTGTTCGACGTGGGCGGCTTCGTCCCGATCGACCGCGGCGATCGCGAGAGGGCGATGGCGTCGATCGCCCGGGGCGCCGAGGCGCTCAGGTCCGGGAACTCGTTCCTGATTTTCCCGGAGGGGACCCGCAGCCGCACTGGCGAGATGCTGCCGTTCAAGAAGGGCGGATTCGTGATGGCCCTGCAGGCGCAGGTGCCGATCGTCCCGGTTGCCATCCAGGGGGGACGGGCGGCCATGCGGAAGGGGAGCGCGTTCGTGCAGCCGGTGACCGTGAGCGTGCGGATCGGTCCTCCGATTCCGACGGCCGGGCTCAGCTTCGCCGATCGCACGGCCCTCATCGAGCGCGTGCGATCGGCGATTCAGCGGCTGTTGAACGAGGGGCGCATCGTGGACCCCGCCTGAGCCAGGAACGACCTGCCTTGGCTCTTGTGCCTGCCGCGGTGGGTGTCAGACTTCGACAGGGAGCGATGGAAGACGGTGCGCCGCCGGTGCCCCGGAGTCGGCTGCGGGACTGCGCTGGCGCGGAGGAGGGGCGAGGCCCGGAGGCCCCGCCCGCTGGATCAGTAGAGGTACCCGCTCGATGAACCGTCGTTGAAGCTGTTGTTGATCGCATCGACGACGGCGTTCAGGCCGGAGATCGTCACCCCGGCTGGCAGGGCTCCTGTGTTCCCGCCGAGGACC
Organism: Acidimicrobiia bacterium; assembly: GCA_016871255.1. Lineage (GTDB taxonomy): Bacteria > Acidobacteriota > Vicinamibacteria > Vicinamibacterales > UBA2999 > VFZH01. The sequence goes on from VFZH01000076.1 coordinate 16,786, forward strand.
GCGTTCGCAAGCGCCAGAACCTGATCGACGGTCTGCCCACTCAGCGTGCCTGAGGCGACCGTGAGGTCACCCAGGCCCGCCTGCGTGATCCCGGCGTCGGAGAAGTCCACACTGAGACGCAGCGCCAGCACCTGCCCTGCCAGGACCCCCGCCGGGGACGTCGTCGGGTTCGTGAGGCTCTGCGACAGCACGCCTGGTGTCCCGCCTGCCGGCAGGAAGTTCATGATGGCCGCCGCCGAGGTGAACTTCAGCGTCTTCACGCCGCCAACGGTGACTCCGGAGGGGTAGACGAGCAAGAAGCTGTTCTGCAGCAGCATGGCCGGGTTGTTGCCGGCCGGCGGCGCCCCCCACCCACCCTGTGTGAACGTGGAGAACCCGCTTGGTGACGGCGGTGGTGGCGTCGTGACGCACACGAGATCCAGCTTGTTGACCTTGAAGTAGTCCTCCGGCGTCGTGTCGGCGACCTGGGCCGCGATCACGAGCACGTTGCCCGCCACGCTGCCGGCGTTGATGTCGGCCCACCGCGTGGACGAGCTCGTGGTCAGGTTCTCTTCAGACAGGAACCCGCCGAGCAGCGTGTCGTTCAGCGTCAGGTGGTTGTTGTACGGGTCGGTCGTGGTGCCGATCCAGGCCGTGACGTCGCTGTCGCCCACGACGTAGCCGAGAAACGCGCGATCGACGACGACCGGCTGGTTGAACTCGAACAGGATGTAGTTGTCGCGCCCGCCCACGTTGTCCACGGTGTGCGAGTCGCCGCCGCCGCTGCCTTCACTGCCGTCCGTCACGCCGAGCCCGTTACCGTACAAGCCCAGGTAGGCGGTGGACCACGACCCTCCGGTCCGGGTCCGGCTGAAGGCGCTCGCCTTCACCGAGACGCCACCGACGGTGAACGTCCGGATGTTGCCGGCGCTTCCCGACGTGGAAGAGCTGCCGCTGAAGGTGAACGTGGCCGGCTCGCAGACCGGCGGCGGCGGCGTCGTGACGCACACGAGATCCAGCTTGTTGACCTTGAAGTAGTCCTCCGGCGTCGTGTCGGCGACCTGGGCCGCGATCACGAGCACGTTGCCCGCCACGCCGCCGGCGTTGATGTCGGCCCACCGCGTGGACGAGCTCGTGGTCAGGTTCTCTTCAGACAGGAACCCGCCGAGCAGCGTGTCGTTCAGCGTCAGGTGGTTGTTGTACGGGTCGGTCGTGGTGCCGATCCAGGCCGTGACGTCGCTGTCGCCCACGACGTAGCCGAGAAACGCGCGATCGACGACGACCGGCTGGTTGAACTCGAACAGGATGTAGTTGTCGCGCCCGCCCACGTTGTCCACGGTGTGCGAGTCGCCGCCGCCGCTGCCTTCACTGCCGTCCGTCACGCCGAGCCCGTTACCGTACAAGCCCAGGTAGGCGGTGGACCACGACCCTCCGGTCCGGGTCCGGCTGAAGGCGCTCGCCTTCACCGAGACGCCACCGACGGTGAACGTCCGGATGTTGCCGGCGCTTCCCGACGTGGAAGAGCTGCCGCTGAAGGT
>VFZH01000077.1 GCA_016871255.1 Acidimicrobiia bacterium
CTCGATGACCGCATGGTCCGCCGCCACGCCCTCCACATTACCGGTAAGCGAGGCGATCACCGCGCCGCTCCGGCCGCCGCCAGCACCGCGGCGCGGCGCCGGCTGCCGAGGTGGTGCGCGTGGCAGATCGCCACGGCCAGCGCATCGGCGGCGTCGTGCGGCGTCGGAACGCGATCCAGCCCCAGCAGCAGCTTGATCATCTGCTGCACCTGATGTTTCTCCGCGCGGCCGTACCCGACGACCGCCCGCTTCACTTCGGCGGGCGTGTACTCCGCGACCGGGCACCCCGCCTGCACCGCCGCGAGCACGGCCACACCCCGCGCGTGACCCAGCTTCAGGGCGCTCCGGGCGTTGCTGGCATGGAACAGATTCTCGATCGCCACGCAGTCCGGCCGGGCCTCCGCCAGCAGGCGCGAGAGTCCGGCATGAATGCGCGCGAGGCGCTGGGGGAAGCCGTCGACGGCAGGCACGCTGATCGTCCCGGCGGTGACCAGCACGTGCCGGGTCCCGTCGGTCTCGAGGCACCCGTAGCCGGTGCGCTCGGAGCCGGGGTCGATCCCGAAGATCCTCACGCCAGGGAAGCCTCGATCTCCTTCTCCTCGATGTCGAAGTTGGCCCAGACCTTCTGCACGTCGTCGTGATCCTCGATGGCTTCCATCAGCCGCAGCATCTGCTGCGCGTCCTTGCCCTCGAGCTTCACGAAGTTCTGGGGAATCATCGCGACCTGCGCGCTGGCGGGCTCGACCTCCAGGGCGGTGATGGCGTCACGGACGGCATCGAACACCTCCGGCGGAGACACGATCTCCCAGACACCGCCATCGTCGCTGACGTCTTCGGCACCGGCCTCGAGCGCCGCGCTCAGCAGCCGCTCCTCGTCCACCTTGTCCTTCTCCACGAGCACCTGGCCCTTGCGCGTGAACATCCAGGCCACGCTGTTCTCGGCGCCCAGGTTGCCGTTGTGCTTCGACAGCATGTGCCGGATCTCGCCGACCGTGCGGTTCTTGTTGTCGGTCATGGCTTCGATCATCAGCGCGACGCCGCCGGGGCCGTAGCCCTCATAGGTGACCTCTTCGTAGACGACGCCCGGCTCCTCGCCCGTGCCACGGCGGATGGCGCGCTCGATGTTCTCGCGAGGCATGTTGCTCGCCTTGGCCTCGGCCACGATGGTCCGCAGGCGCGGGTTGGTGTCGACGTCGCCGCCGCCCTGCCGGGCCGCGACGGTCAGCTCCTTGATGATGCGCGTGAAGAGCTTGCCGCGCTTGGCATCCGCGGCCCCCTTCTTGTGCTTGATGGTGTGCCACTTGGAATGGCCAGACATGCAGAAACTCCAGAAAAACAGGCCGAAAATCGACTGTCGATTCTAGCACTTCCGCGCCAGGACCACCCAGACCTCGGCCCGCGGATCCCAGGGGCCGCCGCGGTAGTCGCCCAGGAGCGCGGTGATCGCGAACCCGGCGCGCTCCAGCCTGCGCCGCATCTGGGGCACGCCCAGGGTGCGGAAGGCGAGCGTGAAGCGCCGGGTCAGGCTGGTGCGGCCGCGCCGCTCGGTGAACGCCTGATCGAACAGCGTCAGCCGCCGTTCGCGGTCCTGCCTGACGGTCTCGACGAGCGTGACGTGGGCCCCGCCCTTGCGGCTCCGCCAGCCCCTGAGGCTCGTCCGGTGCCGGTACTCCCGCCATGCGGGCAGGTCGGCGACCAGCTCGAGGCCGAACGTCCCGCCCGGCTCGAGCACGTCGCGCACGGCGGCGAGCGTGGCCGCCAGATCGCGCTCGCGGAGCAGCGATTGCAGCACGCCGTAGGGCGCCATGACCAGAGGGAACCGCTGCGCGAACGGCAGCGCGCGGATGTCACCCCTCACGAACCGCGCCCGATCGCGAAGCCGCGCCCGCCGCACCCGGGCAACAGCCCGGGTCAGCATCGGGAGCGACCGGTCGATGCCGACGAGCTGGACGCCCGCGCGGGCCACGGGCAGGGAGATGCGCCCGGTGCCGCAGCCCAGTTCGAGGACCGGCCCTCCTGCCTGCAGCGCCAGGTTGCGCCAGAACGGCACGTCGCGCCGGCCGAGCGTGCGCGCGTTCTCCCAGTCGTAGAACGCGGCGTACTCGTCCCAGCCGTGCCAGCCCTCCTGCCGGGTGCTCGGGCGCGGCATCCTGCGTCAGTCGGACACGGCCAGCTCGCCCGGCACGATGGGCCGGGTGCGCGGCAATCGTCCCATCCGGGCGAGGTTGCCCATGAACGCCAGAATGCCGACGAAGACGATCAACTTGACGGTGTCGGCGATCGGGGTCTGCGGGAGCACTTTCCAAAGCAGCCACAGCGCCGGCTGCGCCACGGTCACCGCCCACAGCGACCCGTAGAAGTAGCGCCGCTCGTAGCCTTCACCCTTCGTCGAGCGCTTGACCCGCGGCAACTGCCCGAACGCACCGAGCAGCCAGATGGAACCGGCAAGCGGGAAGTACGCCGCGTCGTACATCTGCCTCAACCGCCACTCGCCGGTCACGATCGCCCAGGCCAGCCCGGCGATGTTGAGGACGGCGAACGCGACGATCTCGCCCCACGCGGTCGTGTAGCAGATGCGCCGGTACAGGGGGTTCGGCCGGTCTTCGGTGAAGCGGATGATGTAGGGCTTCGGCTCCACGCCGGGAAGGCAGCCGAAGATCCCCGCGATGCCCGTGCCGGCCATCACGACGCCCAGCCACAGGAACATCCGGCTGTCGAACCCCCGCTCGAAGAGGTCGAACGTCAGGGGGCCTGGCGCGATGAAGAAGACGAAGATCCAGATCGGCCAGTGGTTGAAGCGGTAGTACAGCTTGTTGCGCTGCCGGATCTTCCGCTCCGTGTCGAGCTGGACGCGGAGGGACGAGGCTCTCGGTGTGGTGCTCATGGTCGGGAGACGGGGCGGACGGGGTCGCCGTCAGGGGCGCGCGCTGACAATCAGTACCACGGCCGACAGCGCGCACACAATTCCCGCGCCCTGCGTCGCACTCAGCCGCTCACCCAGTACGGTGCGGGCGAGCAGCACGGTGCTCGCCGGGTAGAGCGACGCCAGCGTCACGATGCTCGGCAGCGGACCCTGGTGCGACGCCAGCAGGTACAGCGCGTTGGCGGCCATGTCGAGCGAGCCACCGCCGACGGCCAGCCTGGCGACCGATCGGCGCATGCGCAGCGAGTGGCCGGTAGCCAGCGTCATCCCGGCGAACGCACACACCGAGACCGCCCTGGCACTGAGGAGCGGCCACAGCCCGGCCGCCTCACTCGTGCTGGCAAGCGAGAGGAAGAAGAAGCCGATGCTGACGCCCGAGGTGAGCGCCAGGCCGAGACCGCGGGTCGAGGCGCGCGCATCATCGTCCATCCCGGCTCCTCGCCCATCCGAGTGGGCCGGCCGACTCACCAGAGCGATCCCGACCAGTGCCAGCGCAATGCCGACCGCGGCCAGCGGCGCCGGGCGTATCCCGCGGGCCAGGCTCACCGCCACCGGCACGATGACGGCGCAGACGGCCGTGGTCGGGGCCACGACGCCCATGGTGCCGATCGCCAGCGCTCTGTAGAGCAGCGACACGCCCACACCGCCACACCCGCCCGCCACCGCACCCCAGAGGTAGTCGGAGGCCGAGACGGTCGTGACGGGCACCCAGCCGCGGGCGGCCGCGGTCTCCGTGGCGAGCAGGATCAGGCCGAGCAGGATCAGCCCGGCACCCTGGCTGACGGCCACGACCGCCAGCGTGGTGGTGCGCTTCGCGGCAAGGCCGCCCAGGAAATCGCCGCTCCCGTACAGCGCCGCGGACGCGAGCGCCAGGACGTACGCCATGAACCCGCGCGCCTACCGCCCCGGCGTGACCGACACTGCCAGACGCGGGTCGCAGCCAGCAGCGAGCCGCGCCTCGAGCGGCGGGACGTTGCCGATGTAGCACCCCTCGATGACGTAGATGGTCGATGGTGGCGGCGCAGCCGGCGCCTGCGGTCCGGCGGATGGAACGGGCAGAAGCGTGGCACCCGATGGCGTCAGGAGGCCGTCCCAGGTCGCCGTACGCCCCGCGGTCACCTCCACCGGGAGCCGCAGGCGCTCGTACCCGTCCGCGACCAGCTCCAGGACGTGACGGCCTGCCTCGAGCACGAGCGCACCGTCCAGATCGTCCAGCGTGCCGGCGAAGTACCCGTCCACGTGGATCCGCACGTTCACGGCCGGGGACACGGACAGCCGGAGAAGGCCGGCGGTTTCCGGCTGCGGCGGGATCACGCGCTCGCGGGGTGCGGGCGCGGGCATGGCCGGGCGGAGCGTCGCCGTCACAGGGGCCTGAACGGGAACCGGCACGGGCACGAAGACGTACCCGAACCCACCTGCCGGGCGTCGGCTCCGGCGGCTCGTCCGCGGCGCGCGCGGCTCGTCGTCTGCGACTCCTCGACGGCTCGTCGCACGATCCCTCACGGGACCCTGCGACGTGATGCGCAACACGTCGGGCAGCGGCAGGTGCGAAGGCTGCGAGAGGCCGCTCGGCGCGAGCGGCAGCCCGATCGGCGGCAGCGGAAGCCCGATCGGCGGCAGTTCCTGCGCGGCGACGAGCGCCGGGACGGCGAGGACGACAAGGCCGATCAGCAGGCTGCGCAAGGTGGCGTCTCACTATAGCGCCGGGCGAGACGGTGCTCACGCGGCGTCACGCAGTGGATGAGTGCAAGATGCCTGCCTGTCGCATGAGCCTGCTACACTGCGGCACCGTTGCGCCGCAGTGGCCACCATGGAGGAGGAGTACCGTGAAGACTGTCCTCGAGTACTACAAGGAGTCGTTCCGGAACGAGAGGCCCACGTTCATCAGGGTGATGAAGGCCGTCCCCGCCGACAGGGCGGACTATCGCCCCCACCCGAAGTCGATGTCGGCGGCCGAGCTGCTGTCGCTGCTCGCACAGGAGCTCCGCGACGCGTGCGAACTGATCGACACGGGCCAGGCGAACTGGACCCCAAGGCCAACGCCACCGGTGGCCGAGTCGATCGCGTCGTACGAAAAGGCAGCTGCGGACCTGGAGCAGCGCCTGGAGTCGCTGGACGAGGCGAAGTGGACAGGGCCGGCGAAGTTCCTCGCGAACGGACACGTGGCGTGGGAAACCACGCTCGGCAACATGCTGTTCGGGTTCCTGTTCGACGCCGTCCATCATCGGGGACAGCTGTCCACGCATCTGCGGCCCATGGGCGCGAAGGTGCCGTCGATCTACGGCCCGTCCGGAGACGACCCTGGTCCGCAGCCGTCGTAGCCACTACGGGCGCGAGCGGCGCCAGTAGACCAGCCTGTGGGGGCCGGCTTCAGCCGGCCCGACCCGAGGGCCATCCAAAGGCCTGGGTAGGTGCGATCTAGAATCGATCGGTGGAACCCACCGACGGCCCTCTGATCCGCGCCCGCAACCTGACGAAGCGATTCGACGCCGTGGCCGCCGTGGACGGCGTCGACTTCGACGTGTGGCCCGGCGAGGCGTTCGGCTTCCTGGGACCGAACGGCGCCGGCAAGACGTCCACGATGCGGATGATCGCCTGCGCGTCGCCGGTCACGGCGGGCGAGCTGACGGTCATCGGCATGGACCCGCGGACCGAGGCCAGTGCCATCAAGGCCCGGCTGGGCGTCGTGCCGCAGCAGGACAACCTCGACGTCGAGATCACCGTCGAGGAAAACCTCCTGATGTACGCCCGCTACTTCGACATTCCCCGGAACGTCGCGGCACGCCGGACGAAAGAGCTGCTGGAGTTCGTGCAGCTCGGGGAACGCCGCCGCTCGGAGGTGGAGCCGCTGTCTGGCGGCATGAAGCGCCGCCTGACGATCGCGCGGGCGCTCATCAACGAACCGGACGTCATCCTGCTCGACGAGCCCACCACCGGGCTGGACCCACAGGCCAGGCACGCCATCTGGGATCGCCTCTACCGCCTGAAGCGGCGCGGCGCCACGCTGCTGCTCACGACGCACTACATGGACGAGGCCGAGCAGCTCTGCGATCGGCTGGTCATCATGGACAAGGGGCGGATCGTGGCGGAAGGATCACCGCGCGACCTGATCGCGCGCTACTCCACACGCGAGGTGCTCGAGCTCAGGCTGCATGACGACGTGCGCGCGGGGCTCCACGGGCAGCTGGACGGCCTGGCGGAACGGGTGCAGGAGCTGCCGGACCGGGTGCAGCTCTACGTGGCCGATGGTGAGCGCACGCTGGAGCAGGTGCGCGCCCGTGGCGTGCCGCTGGTCAGCGCCCTGGTCCGCCGCGCCACGCTCGAGGACGTGTTCCTGCGGCTGACCGGCCACACGCTCGTGGACTGACCCGCCGGTGATGACGGGACTCCTTCGCGTCGTTCAGCGCAACCTGATCGTCTACCGCCGCGTCTGGCGCGGCTCGCTCTTCTCCAGCTTCCTGCAACCCACGATGTACCTCCTCGCCATGGGTCTGGGCATCGGCGCGCTGGTGGATCGCACCGCGGCGGCGCTGCCGGGCGACGTCGCCTTCCTCGACTTCCTCGCGCCGGGGCTCCTGGCGGCCGCCTGCATGCAGACTGCCACGTTCGAGTCCTCGTGGCCGGTGCTGGGCAAGATCCGCTGGGATCGCACCTACGACGCCATCCTCGCCACACCGCTCGGCGTGGGAGACATCGTGCGGGGCGAGCTGGCATGGGTGGCGCTGCGTCTGACGACCGTGGCCGGGGCGTTCACCATCGTCATGGCCCTCTTCGACGTGCCGCGAAGCTGGACGACGCTGCTCGCGATTCCTGCTGCCGTTCTGACCGGGGTGGCCTTCAGCGCGCCCGTGCTGGCGTTCGCGGCCAGGCGCTCCGTCGTGTCCGGCAGCAACAGCTTCAACACGATGTTCCGCTTCGTCATCACTCCGCTGTTCCTGTTTTCCGGCGTGTTCTTCCCGATCGAACGCCTTCCCGCCTTGCTCCAGGCCGCGGCCTGGGGCACGCCGCTCTTCCACGGCGTGGCACTGGTGCGCGGGCTGGTGCTCGGGTCGTTCGAGTCGTGGATCTGGCTGGTTCACCTCGGGTATCTGCTCGTCATGCTTGCGGTCGGGTATGTCGCGGCGCTGTGGATGTTCCGCCGAAGGCTGCACGCATGACGTCGCTGGCGCTCATGCTGCCATCGCTGCGGCGCTCGCACCACATGGTCGAGCGCAACCTCGTCGTCTACCGCCACGTCTGGATGGTCATCTTCTCGGGCTTCTTCGAGCCGCTGTTCTACCTGCTCGGCATCGGCCTCGGTTTGGGCGGGTTGGTCCCGGACGTCGGCGGTCTGAGCTACGGCGCCTTCATCGCGCCCGGGCTGCTGGCGGCCAGCTGCATGAACGGTGCGATCACCGACGGGATGTTCAACATCTACTTCAAGCTGCACCACCAGAAGACGTACGACGGCATCCTGGCCACGCCGATGCGTGTGGCGGACATCACGTTCGGGGAGATGCAGTGGGCGGTGGTGCGCGGGTCGCTCTACGCTGCGGCGTTCCTGGTCATCGTGTGGCTGCTGGGCGAAGTGGTCGGCCCGCCGATGCTGCTGTCGCCCTGGGCCGTGCTGTCCTTTCCCGCCGCCGTGCTCGTGGCCGCGACGTTCTCGGCCATGGCGGTGTGCGTCACGACGTTCCTGCGGAAGGTGCAGGACTTCGACATCGTCATCGGCCTGGGTGTGATGCCGATGTTCCTGTTCGGCGGCACGTTCTTTCCCGTGGACCAGTTGCCGGACGCCGTGCGCTGGGTCGTGCAGGTCGTGCCGATGTATCACGCCGTGGAGACGCTGCGGCCGCTGACCACCGGCACCGTGGACGGGAGCATTGCCGGCCACGTGGCGTACCTGGTGCTCACGGGGACGGCGGCGTTCGTCGTGGCGATGCGGAGGCTGGAACGGACGCTCGTGAAGTAGAGAATGAACCGGGTTGAATTTTGAGACTCTTGGAGCGATCTTTTCGGCGCTGATCGCTGCCTGAAAATCCAACCCGGTTCAATTTCTCCAATTTCTCTACTGACGGGTCACGTCGAGCACGGCGATCTGGAAGGGCGGGTTAGTGCCGGAGGGGACCGGCGGCGCGCCCGCCTTGAGCGCCAGACGGCGGACCGGGCCACCGGCCTCATTCGTGATAAGCACCAGCACGTCGCTATCTCCAGGCTGCACGACGGCCCGCAGCGCGTAACCCCCGAGCTCGGGCGTCCGAATCGTGCCGGTCTGACCGTGCCGGAGAGTCAGGACCGGACGCTGTCCGCCCTCCAGTTCCAGGCCGAGCCGGACCACGCGGCGCGAGGCCCAGAAGTTGACGACGACGCGCATCGAGACCTCCACCGGCACGCAGTTGAGCAGCGTCTCGTCGAACTCCCACTGCCGGACCGCGTCCACCGCCGCCTGCGCCAGCAGCGGGTGCGCCTCGACGACGGGCGTGGCTTCCCGGATGAACCCGTCGGTGCCGATGATGGCGTTGAGCACGACGAGGCCCTCGATGCCGGCCGCGCGCAGCGATTCGGGGTAGACGGGCCTCACGTCCCGGACCTTGATCGGCGGGCGGATGTTGCCGCCCACCGGGATACCACCCGTGGAGCCAGGGCAGGGGGGAACGGACCGGCGCGCGCGGGCCGTTGACGGCTGCGGAAGGGTCGATGATGGGCTCTCGCCAAGAACAGTGATCGTTTCCTCGAGCGACCCCACCTTCATCACCATGTCTCGCGTCGCACGGCCGCCCTGGATGACCAGGCCTTCCACGAGCAGGGTCGCGAAGCCGGGCAGGCTGGCCTGGAGCACGTAGGTGCCGGGCGGCACGCCGGGGAACTCGTAGCGGCCGACGTTGTCGCTCCTGATCTCGAACTTCGCCTGCGTCGCGGTGTTGGTCAGCACCACCGTGGCATTCGGCAGCACGCCGTTCATGGCGTCGAAGAGCCCCCCGGACACCGTCGCGAGGTTCTGGGCCGACACGAGGCCGGCGACGCCGACGGCTGCGGCCACCAGCGCAGCGGCGCTGGTCGCGCGCGCCGTGCGGTTCACGCGTGAGCGGTTCATTCGATCGTTCAGCATCGCCTTCACCCTCCGTTCCAGACTGCTGGTGTGCACCATCGCCACCGCGGGCACCCAGGGTCTCGGCCGGGTGCCAAGCTCGCGGGCTACGTCCAGGAGCGCGGCCGCGTAGTCCGGTCCCGCCACGCCGAGTTCAAGGACGCGGTCGTCGCACGCCCGCTCCGCCTCTTCGCGCAGCCGGCGCGCGGCCATCCAGAAGAGCGGGTTGTACCAGTGGATGGCGCGGAGGGCCTCCGCGAGCAGGTTCGCCACCCAGTCCCCCCGGTCGATGTGTGCCAGCTCGTGGGCCAGAACGACGCGTACGCGTTCCGGCGGCCACTCAGCGGCCGCGTCGGGCAGGAGAATCACCGGCCTCCGCCACCCCCACGTCGCGAGGATCGACGGGTGCGCCGTCGCGAGGACCCGGACCGGCCGCCGCACGGCGTGCCGACGGGTGAGTTCCGAGAGCGTGCCCGCCCAGGGCCCGCCGGGGACCGCGCGTGCCGTGCGCGCCAGCCAGGCCAGGCGCATCAGACCCGCCGCGAGCCTGGCGAGGAGCGCCACCACCACGACACCCCAAAGGGGCACGAGCGGCGCGAGCCAGCCGGCGATTGCCTGTGCAAGGCCGACGCGGGCGGCCGCCGGTCCCGCGGGGGGGAACGCGTCCGATGCGGCCCCTGCGTCGGCACCGAGGCCCGGCGCCAGAACCACGCCTGTCGTAATCGCCTCGGCCGGCACCCTCAGCGGGACGCCGAACCCCCACGCTGGCGTCAGGTTGTCGAAGACGGGCATCAGGGCGGCAGCGGCGAGGCCGACGATCAGCACCCAGTGGCGGAGGGCCGCCGAACGCCCCTTCAGGACGGCAACCGCCAGCAGCACGACCGCCACGAGCAGGGCGCCGGTGACGGCGCTTTCGACGAGCAGCGTCATCGTCCGCCTTCCTTCTTCGCCTTCTCGACGAGCGCCGCGATCCGGGCGAGCTCGGCCTCGGACAGCCGGCTCGAGTCGCCGAGCAGGGCGGCGACGGCCTTCTCCGTGGAGCCGTCGAAGAACGTCTCGACGAGGTGCCGCAGCGCGGAGCGCCGCACGGCGCTCCGCGCCGTCGCCGGCACGTAGACGTAGCGGAGGCCTTCTTCCTCGTGCCGGACGTGCCCCTTCTCCTCGAGCACGCGCAGCTGCGTCCGCACCGTGGAGTAGCTGGGCGAGCCGGACAGGTCCGCCATCACCTCGGCCGCGGTGGCCCGTCCCTTGCGGTAGAGGATGTCCATGATGTGCCGTTCGCGGCGGCTGAGCAGGTCGTGGGGTGTCTTGGCCATAGTGTTATTTTTATAACAGTAGTGCGACATTAATAACACTGCCGGCGCCAGCTGTCAAGCGGGGCCGCCCGACGTCCCGGAACCGGCCCGCGGACGGGGGCTTGACACGCCTGACTACTTACTACTAAGTATTTAGTAATGAAGCACCGGACACCCCCCGTCCTCACGCCGCAGGAACTGGCCATCATGAAGGTCGTCTGGGACCGCCACCAGGCGACGGTCCGCGACGTGTACGAAGCCATCCGGGAATCCCGGCCGATCGCCTACACCACGATCCTGACGATGATGCGCATCCTCGAGGAGAAGGGACACCTCCGGAAGACGGTCGGTACCGGCGAGCGCGCCCACGTGTACCGACCCGCCACGCCCAGGCAGCAGGCCGTCGGGACGCTGGTCCGCGACTTCCTGGACCGCGTGTTCGACGGCGCGCCCGACGCCCTGCTGCTGCACCTGGCGAAAGACAACCGGCTGACCGCCGCGCAGCGCCGCATCGTCGAGCAGCTGCTCGCCCGGGAGAAGAACGATGGGTGAACCCCTGCTCGTCAACCTCCTCCTGTACAGCGCCCAGATCGCCTGCGTCACGGTGCTCGGCGGCGGGCTCGCCCTGCTGCTCCGTCCCGGTCCCCCGTCGCTGCGGCATCGCTTCTGGCAGGGACTGCTCGCGGTCTGCCTCCTCCTGCCGTGGCTGCAGGGCCGTCAGCCCCCTCCCGCCACGATGGAGCACGTCGACGCGGCAGTTCTGGCGTGGAGGCCGGCGGACGGCCCGCCGGACTTCAGGTTCGCGACGCCGCCCCCCGAGCTCGACTGGAGCAGCACCGCCGGGACGATCCTCGTGGCGGGTGGCGCGGCCAGGTCGGCCTGGCTGGCCGTGGCATGGCTCAGGCTGCGCCGCCTGCGGCGCCGCGGGGTCGCACCCGGTTCCTTCGAGCGTTCAGCTGTGCCGGCGGGGGGGCGCCGCACGGACATCCGGCTCGTCCCAGGACTCCAGCAACCGATCACCTTTGGCGCGTGGGAGCCGGTGGTCCTGCTCCCCGACGGCTTCCAGGCGCTGGCGCCCGGCGTGCAGCAGGCGGTGCTGTGCCACGAACTGCTGCACGTGGAGCGGCGCGACTGGCTCTGGCTGCTCGCCGAGGAGGGCGTGCGGACCGTCTTCTGGTTCCACCCGGCGATCTGGTGGCTCGTGGCCCGGATCCGGGGAACCCGCGAGGAAACCGTCGATCGGCTCGTCGTGCAGGCAACAGGCGATCGTCGGACGTACGTCACCGCCCTGCTCGCCTTCGCCGACGACGCACCGCCCACGCCCGCGCCGGCGTTCTCGCGCCGCTCGCACCTTTTCCGTCGAATCGTGCTGATCTCCCAGGAGGCCGTCATGTCCAGAACTCGCCTGTTCCTCGCGCTGACCACCATCGCCGTCGCGTTGTCGGCCGGCGCCTGGTATTCCGTCTCCGCCCTTCCGCTGCGACAGGCCGCCAGCGCCAGGATCTCCACCAGCCCTGGTCCGCTCGAGCTGCAGGCGAAGACGGTCACGCCCGAGAACCCGGTTCCCCGCCGCACCGACGCGGTCGCACCGCGCTACCCGCAGCGGTTCGCGGCCAGCGGCGTCTATGCCTCGCTCACGCTGAGGGTGACGCTCGATGCCACCGGCCGCGTCGCCGAGATCCGGCCCGTCCGCGCCGACTACTCCAACGCCAGGGCGGGAGCGACGGCACCGGCCGACACCACGCCGTTCGTCGAAGCAGCGGTGAGCGCCGTGAACCAGTGGCGTTACGATCCGCCGATCGAGGCGCCTCTGGTGTTCGAAGTGTCACTTCGGTTCACGCCGGACACGGACGGGGTGATGGTGAACGCCGCCGGCGCACCAATGGAGACGCCGGCCTGGCACGAGGGGGCTCTTCGGGTTGGCCAGCACATCCAGCAACCGCCGGCGAAGGTGCTGGATGTCAGACCCGTGTACCCGATGGAGGCCCAGAACGCCGGGGTGCAGGGCATCGTGATCCTGGAGGTTCGAATCGAGGCCGATGGTCGGGTGAGTCACACACGGGTGCTGCGCTCGATACCGCAGCTCGACCAGGCGGCGACCGACGCGGTCAAGCAGTGGGAGTTCCAGCCTGCCCTGCTCAACGGCGCTCTGGTGCCGGTCGTGATGGCCATCACCGTCCAGTTCACGCTCAGCCGGTAGCCGGCAGCGGCAACCGGAACGCCGGCCGCTTGACGCTCCCGTCGCAGACAGTCGTGGAGGCCGGCGTCAGCCGGCCCCTACGACACGGGGGTGTGAACCGGGCCGGCTAGAGCCGGCCCCCACGACTGTCGGGCGCATCGATCGTGACGACGCGCGCGCGGCACTCCCCGACGAACCCGGCGTCGTGCGTCGCGACCAGCAGCGCGCGACCCTGGCCTGCCAGGCTCCGCAGCGTCGCCGCCAGCTCGCCGCGCCGACCGGCGTCGAGCGACGCGGTCGGCTCGTCCATCAGGAGCAGCGGGGGGTCCATCGCCAGGGCGCGCGCGATGGCCACCCGCTGCGCCTCCCCTCCTGACAGCTCGTGGGGATACGCGCCCGCGCGCGCGGCAACCCCGAGCGATGCGAGCAGTTCCTGCGCGCGTCTGACGGCGTCCGCCGGCGCGACACCGCGCGTCCGGACCGGCGCGAGGCAGACGTTCTCGAGCGCCGTCAGGTTCTCGAACAGGTTGTGGAACTGAAAGACGATGCCGACCTGCCGGTAGAGCGACGCCAGCAGGTCGCGCCGCGCCCGGGCGCCGGCTACGAGCCGCACGCCACCCACCTCGATCTCACCCGACACGAACGGGTCGAGGCCGGCCACCGCCCTGAGCACCGACGTCTTGCCCGAACCCGACGGCCCCATCAGCGCGACCAGCTCACCGCGGGCGACGCCAAGCGACATCCCCTCGACGAGCCGCCGGCCCTCGCGCTCGACGGCAACCGCACGCAGATCCAGCACTGGGCCCGTCATCCGCGCCGCCACCCCGTCTCGATCCGCCGCGCCAGCCGCGCCAACGGCAGCGACATCGCGAGGTACATCACGGCGCACAGCAGCCCGGGCACGACCCAGCTGCCGATGTCGGACGCGAAGATGGATGCCTGTTTCGTCAGCTCCACGACGGTGATGACCGACACGAGCGAGCTGTCCTTCAACAGCGCGATGAAATCGTTCGTCATCGGCGCCAGCGCCAAACGGAACGCCTGCGGTCCGCGCACGAAACGCAGGATCTGCCGGTCGGTCAGTCCGAGGGTGCGTGCGGCATCGAGCTGCCCCTTCGGCACCGCCTCGAGCGCCCCCCGATAGATCTCGCTCTCGTAGGCGGCGTAGTTCAGGCCCAGGCCCAGCAGCGCCGCGATGAACGCCGGCAACCTGATCACGGACGCCAGGCCGAAGTAGATGACGAACAGCTGCAGCAGGAGCGGCGTACCGCGGATCACCTCGACGATACCGGTCAGCAGCATCCGGAGCGACCGGGGGCCGTACACACGCCCGCTCGCGATGACAATCCCCAGGGCGACCGCCAGCGCCATCGCGAGGCACGAGAGCGTGATGGTGATCGCAGCCGCCTGCAGCAGCCGAGGCAGGTACCGCTTCGTGCTCTCGATCGTCCCGGGCCGGCCGGAAGGCCGGCTGGAGCCGGCCTCTACGGGCGTCTCTGTCTCGTCCGCCCCAACTGCCCCATCCGCCCCGCTCGTCCCGGCGGCGAGGCCGGCGCTGCCCGCCCTGCTCGCCCTCTCGTAGAGCCGCGCCGTCGCCTCGTTCCACATGCCGTAGGAACGGAAGATGCGCTCGAGCGTGCCATCCCCCATCGCCGCGCGGAGAATCGCATCGATCCGGTCGCGCAGCTCCGTGTCGTCCGGGGCGAGCACGCCGACGTAGTGGCCCACGGCCAGCGCGCCAGGCTGGGTGACGAGGCCGGTTTCGCGCCGCATGGCCTTGTCCGCCAGCACCTGGTCGAGCACCACGGCGTCCACGCGGCCCAGCGCCAGATCGCTGTAGGGATGCACGTCGTCCTCGTACAGGACCGGGACGACGCCATGGTCGCGTTCCGCCTGCTCCAGGAGTTCGGCCGCGAGGGTGGCGCCGAGTGTCGCCACACGGCGGCCCGCCAGATCGGCAAGGGACCGGAACCGTTCGCGATCCGCGCCGCGGACGGTCAGCTTCTCTTCGAACTCGTAGTAGGGAATCGTGACCGCCAGGCGCGACCGGCGGCCCGGCAGGTCTTCCAGGCCGGACAGCGCGATGTCGAAGTCCCCGCGGGAAACCGCAGCGTCGAGCGTGGTGAAGCCGCTCTGCACGAACCTGGCGCGGCGTCCGAGGCCGCGGGCCATCAGCTCCGCGACGTCCACCTCGAAGCCGACGACCCGGCTGGTGTCATCGGGATCGGCCGAGACGAACGGGGCCCCGCCTTCCGCATCACCGCCCCAGACGAGTTCGTCGGCCGATTGCGCGACCGCCGCCGACGTGGCGGTGAGCAGGTACGGCGCCAGGAGCGACAGTCCGAGCCGCCCGAGGCCGTACTGCCTCATCCCGCCTGCCCCTTTCCAACTGGCGCGATCGCCGTGAGCTTGCTGGGGGCGAGCATCGTCTGGACCTCGTGCACCAACCCGTCCTCGCCGACTTCCAGCCGGAAGACCCAGCGCGGCGCCCACCGGTCAGGCGCCACCACCTCGGCCACGACCGCCGGCTGGCCGTTTATCTCCCGCAGATCCGCGCGGACCTCACCCCGTTTCGCCGCCAATCCGAACAGCAACCGCGCCACGCGATCCGGGCCCCGTACGATCTGCAGCGCCGCCTGGAACTCGCCGCCGCCGTCCGACACGAACCGGGCGTCGGCGGCCAGCATGGCCTCGATGGCGGCGACGTCGCGCCGTTCCAGATGGCCGAGGAACTCCTGCAGCTTCGCAGCGTCCCCGGCGCGCCGGTCCCTGGCTGCTGGTGTGCGACGGCCGTCGTACGCCGACATGACGCGTCTGGCACGCAGGTGGGTCACCTTCGCGTTACCCTGCGTCATGGCCAGGGCGCGTGCGGTTTCCAGCACGTCGTAGTCGAAGACATCCCGGAGCAGGAGCACCGCCCGCTGGCGCGGCGTCAACCTCTCCAGCGCCAGCAGGAAGGCAAACGACACGCTCTCCATCAGGTCGTACCGCGCCTCGGTGGACAGTTCCGGGGAGCTGACTTCATAGGACGGCAGCACCGACTTCTCCCCCGTCTCGACCGGTGCGGGCAGCCACGGGCCGACGTATCGCCGGCGCCGTCTTCGCCGCAAGCTGTCGATCGCCAGGTTCGTCGCCACGCGCGTGAGCCAGGGGCGCCACCCGTGCTCCCGCTCACTCGGGCGCCGTTCGAGCGCCTTCAGGTACGTCTCCTGCACGAGATCATCCGCGTCGGCCGCGCTGCCGGTCATGCGGTAGCACAGGCCCCACAGGAACCGGCGATGGGCGTCGAACTCCCTCGCCGCGGGTGTCGCATCTGCCCTCCCGGCGCCCTTCATGCCGCCACGGCGCCACGCAGGCGGCTCGCCGCTGCTGCGGCCGCGGCAGCGCTGGACACCGACGCGTGTGCCAGTTGCCCGTCGGGACCAACCCAGTCTCCGGCCACGAACAGCCCGTCGATCCCGGCCACCTGCGTCACAGGGCGTGCCGCCAGCGCCGATCGCCTCCCGGCGGCCGCACCCTCTGGCGGGTTCGCGAGTGGAATGGCGTGCGCCACGGTCATGCTCGGCAGGAATCGACGTGTCTTCACGCGCACCCGCCAGCCGGGCTGGAGTGTGTCCATGAATGCTTCGAGTTCCGCCTCGTCGTCCCTCGCGTCGTGTGCCCGCAGGGGGTGGTGATACTTCGCCAGGTGGATGAGCGCCATCCCTCCAGGCGCCACATCGGCCACCGCCGAGTGGACGGAGTAGTACAGGGGCCGATCCACACCAAACGCCACGAGCCGATCCGGCGCGGGCAGCGAGGTCAGCCCGACATCGAGCGTCGCCACTCGCGCCGGGACGGGCGACCAGGCCGCCGTCGATGCCACTGGAGCGAAGGGCAGCAGGGCGCGCGCCATCGCCGGCGTTCCGGCCATGATGACACGAGCGGTCCGGACCACGGCGCCGCCACGCAGTCGCACGCCTTCGACGGCCGCGTCATGGAGAACTTCCTCCACAGGCGCGGCTGTGACGATGTCGACGCCGAGCGATCGGGCTCTGGCCGCGAGCGCGTCGCCAATCGCCTGCCAGCCGCCGTGGATGTAGCGCACCCCGCTGGCGAGCACCAGCTGAACGGCGGCGAGCCCGGCACCGGCGCTCAGGAGGTCCGGGGCGTGTGCGTAGGACGCGACGCGCACGAACGTCTCCACGACCTCGCGGGCGACGGGGTCCTGTACCTCGGCTGCGAGCCAGGCCTCCAGCGTTGATTCGTCGTCACTCGACGCATCCAGCCGGGGCAGCCGCGCCAGCAGCCGCGCGAGCTCGGCCTTTCCCCTCGCGCGCAACAGGTCCGTGGTGAGCAGCGAGAGGAGTCCGGACGGCATCGTGTGCAGCCTGCCGTCCCGCATCGCCAGCACGCCGGCCGCTCCCGGGACGCCACCCGGCAGGGGGACACCCAGGTCCGCCAGCACCCGTGTCCCCGGACCGCCAGGGTACCAGGCGTGGGGACCCAGGTTGAGGGCGAAACCTCCTTCGGAGCAGGTCATCGCCCGCCCACCCGTCTGGCGGGAGCGCTCGAAGAGCACGACCCTCCGTCCAGCCCGACCCAGCAACGCAGCGGCCGTCAACCCGGCCAGACCGCCACCCACCACGACGACGTCCACATGCCTCGTGCGGTCATCCATGTCGCTCACCTCCTGCCGACAACCACGTCCGAAGGCCGCGAAAGGTTACGGCGAACGAAGGAACGGAACGCCGAGGTTCTACGCGTGACGGGCGGTGGAGGGCGCCCGCGGCTGGTTCCTGCGGGCGTGGGATGGGGCGTACGAGCCGGGTGAAACACGAAAGGCCGCTGCGACATCACGCAGCGGCCTTTCCACGAACACTCCCGGCGGCGACCTACTCTCCCACGCACCTGCGCACGCAGTACCATCGGCGGTGGCAGGCTTAACTTCCGTGTTCGGAATGGGAACGGGTGTGGCCCTGCCCCTATGACCACCGGGAAACCGGTTCATTGACGACGGTCATCAATGAATCTTGGCTGTCCGGGGTTCCCGCCTTCGCGCCTTCCGGCGCTACGGCGGGCTCGTCCCGAACAATGTCAAAGAGCACACAACTGAACACCCTGCGAACGGCAGTTCTCGCAACCACGGAAGCGGGAAAAATGGTCAAGCCTCACGGCTTATTAGTACCAGTCAGCTCAACGCATCGCTGCGCTTTCACATCTGGCCTATCAACCTGGTCGTCTTCCAGGAGCCTTCAGAGGTCTTGCGACCTGGGAGATCTCATCTCGTGGAGGGTTTCACGCTTAGATGCCTTCAGCGTTTCTCCCGTCCGGACGTAGCTACTCGGCGCTGCCGCTGGCGCGACAACCGATACACTAGAGGTCCGTCCAACCCGGTCCTCTCGTACTAAGGTCAGCCCCACTCAAATCTCCTGCGCCCATCACAGATAGAGACCGAACTGTCTCGCGACGTTCTAAACCCAGCTCACGTACCGCTTTAACCGGCGAACAGCCGGACCCTTGGAACCTGCTACAGCTCCAGGATGCGATGAGCCGACATCGAGGTGCCAA
>VFZH01000078.1 GCA_016871255.1 Acidimicrobiia bacterium
AGCTCGGTGAGGGCCGATCCTGGACAGATCGAGCAGGTGACGGTGAACCTCGCCGTCAATGCCCGCGATGCCATGCCCACCGGTGGGACACTGACCATCGAAACGCGGGACGTCATGCTCGACGAGTCCCATGCCGCGGAGCACCCGTCGGTACAACCAGGGCCGCACGTGATGCTGGCCGTCAGCGACACCGGGATCGGCATGGACGAAGCGACCCGGCGGCAGATCTTCGAGCCGTTCTTCAGCACGAAGGGGCCGGGCAAGGGTACGGGACTTGGCTTGTCCACGGTGTATGGCATCGTCGCCCAGAGCGGCGGCACCGTGGACGTGTACAGCAAAGTCGGCCGCGGGAGTACGTTCAGGATCTACCTGCCGCGGGCAGAGGGGACCGTCGAGACTCACCCGCACGTTCGGATGCCTGCGGCGCCAGGAGGCGGGGAAGTTGTCCTCCTGGTCGAGGACGAAGAGGGGGTTCGTCTTCTCGCCACGCGCATCCTCGAGTCGGCCGGCTATACGGTGCTGGCGGCCGCGGGCGGCGAGGAGGCCCTGCGACTAATCGAGCACCTTGATCAACCGGTGCATCTGATCCTCACTGACGTCGTCATGCCCGGACTCTCCGGACGGGATCTGGTCCGGCGCCTGTCGCCGCGATATCCGGGGGTGAAAGTCCTGTTCACCTCCGGGTACACCGACAACGCCATCGTGCACCACGGCGTGTTAGACGAGGGGGTGAACTTCCTGAGCAAGCCATACTCGGCCCCGGTCTTGACGCGCAAGGTGCGCGAGGTCCTTCACGCATGAGCGCCGCACCCGCCATTCACGCCTGTTCGAAGGATCTGGTGAAGACGGATCGCACATGGCGCTGATTCTGCTTGTCGACGACGAGCACGGCGTGCGACAGGTGCTGTCGCGGTGGATCCAGGACGCCGGACACGAGACGGTGGAAGCCGAATCGGCCGACGCCGCGCTCCAGGTGATGGAGAGGCAGCCCGCCGCCGTGGTCTTCTCCGACATCCAGATGCCACGACGCGACGGGCTCTGGTTGACGGCCGAGCTGCGCAAGCGCTATCGGACGACGGCTGTCGTCCTGGCGACGTCGGTCAGCACGGTCGCTCCCAGCGTCAGCATGCAGGCCGGTGTGCTGGCCTACGTCGTCAAGCCTTTCAGCCAGGAATCCGTCCTTCGCGCTCTCGAGGCTGCGTGCGCGTGGCATACAGAGACTGCCGCCGCTGGACCGCGCCCGGAGGACACACCCGAGCGGCTACAGGAATGGCTCGATTCGCTCGAGTAGCTGACTGATTCTCACTCTCCTCCACGCGAGCGGTACCAGCCAGCACCGAGATCGGCGGGCGCGGGTCCTTGCTTGTCTGCGCTTCAATACTTGCCTCCAGCCAATCCCCCATCCTCATTGCGCTAGTCTTTCCGCAGCGCCGCGAGGGCACCGGCGAACGACACGGCCGTGAACGCCGTGAACCCGGCGATCTCCAGCGGCACGAGCGCTCCGTCGCCGATGCCGGTCGTCGCCCAGCGCATGGCTTCCACCTGCCAGGTGATCGGGTTGGCCCACGCCGCGGCTCTGAGCGAGTCCGGCAGCGGATCCAGCGGGTAGAACATCGAGCTGGCGAACAGCAGCGCGAAGTAGAAGACCGACGTGACGGTGTTGAAGGCGTCGTTTCGCCGGATCAGCACGGCGAAGATCGCGTAGAAGAAGAACCAGCCCGACGTGCCCAGCACGACCAGCAGGGCCACGAGCGGCATCATCTCCCAGCGCACCGCGACGTCGAGCAGCAGCCAGGCCAGCCCGACGGTGATCGCGGCCTGCACCAGCGCCACCACCAGGTTGAAGAGCACCTTGCCCACCAGGTACTCCGCGCGGCTGATCGGGTAGGTCAGCATCTCGAAGTAGATGCCGTTGTCACGGTCGAGGAAGAACGACCACGCCGTGTTCGACGCGATGCCGAAGCTGGCCATGCCGAGCACGCCCGCCAGGAAGAACGCGTTGTAGTCGGCCGCGGCGCCCGAGCCGAACTGGACGGCGCTGTCGAGCCCCACGCCGAACACCAGCAGGTAGCCGAGCGGGTACACCGCGTCCCAGAAGATGAAGAGCACGTTGGTGGCGCGGATCCGCGCCTCGCGATACATCACGGCCGGGAGGGCACGCATCACGCTTCCTCCAGTGAGGTCAGCTCCACGAACACGTCCTCGAGGCTGGCGCCGCTGACCTCGACCCGGCGCACCGTCCCGCGGGCGGCCAGCCGGCTCACGAGCGCCAGCACCTGCTGCTCGTCTTCCTTGAGCGATACCTGCAGCGTGGTGCGCGTGGTCTCCATGCGGAGGGGGCCGAGGGCGGCCACCTCGGCGGCCAGGCCCGCCGGCACCTCGTCGAAGGTCAGCGTCAGCTCGTAGACGCCGCCCGACAGGAGCTTGAGCGCGTGCAGGTCGCCGCGCGCCACCTGCCGCCCGCGGTTGATGATGAGGATGTCGTCGCAGAGCTCCTCCGCCTCGGTGAGCACCTGCGTGGTGAGCACGATGGTCCGCCCCGCCCGGCTTTCCTCGCGCAGCAGCGCCATCACTGAGCGCTTCAGCAGCGGGTCCATCCCCGTCGAGAACTCGTCGAGGAACAGCACCGGCGTCGACACCATCAGCGCCTTGGCCACCTGCACCCGGCGCCGGAAGCCGCCGCTCAGGTCCTGCACCTTGCTGGCCGCGCACTCCTCGAGGCCGAACTGCTCGATGGCGCGCGCCGATCGAGCCTGGAGCGTGGCGCCGGACAGGCCGTGGAAGCGGCCGTACGACGCCAGGTTGTCGCGTACGGTCAGCAGCAGGTCGGCGGCCTGCTGCTGGATGACCACCGCAATCCGCCGCCGGACCTCGAGCGGCGACGCCACGACGTCGAAGCCGGCCACCCGCGCCGTTCCCTCGGTGGGGCGCGTCAGCGTCGTCAGCACGCGCAGCGTGGTCGTCTTGCCGGCGCCGTTGGGGCCGAGCAGCCCGAAGATCGAGCCCGGGCGGACGGCGAAGCTCAGATGGTCGACCGCGCGCAGCGGCGGCCGGCCCCTCGGATGGAACAGCTTGACGAGACCGTCGACCTCGATGGCATGCGCGGTCATGGGCGCAGTGCGGCGGTCTCCCGAGCCGGGAACCAGCCCACTTCCCCGCAGATGGTCAGCAGCGTTTCGGCCTCCCCGAGCGATCCCTGCGCGACTGCCGGACACGGCGCCCGCTCCCTCTCCGGCTCGCGGCTCCATCCCTCCGCGATGTTGGCCGGTATCGACGCCGCGGCGCGGGTGATCTCGGAGCGCATGCCGCAGGCCTCCTCGCGAGGCAGCGCCGGCGCCAGCCGATACACCTCCCTGGCCAGATCCACTGACTTCCTCCAGACCGTCAGCTCCCTGCTGTGCAGCCCCATCGCCGCCCCCCGCGCTGCCGCCAGCGGCCGCCGCGCCCACCAGCGGCGCAGCGTGCTCGGGTGCCCGTGCCGGATCGACTTCTCGCGCGCCGAGGCGGCGTTGATCGCCTCGAGCGGCAGGGCCACCTCGATCAGCTCCTTCCGCGTTGCCGTCATCAACCGGGGCCTCCACCGCCCGCCAGCAGCCATTCGTAGACGGGCTGCACCTCGATGCCTGGCGTGTCCACCCCGGGGAACGAGTCCCGGTCGAGCACCAGCAGGCGCCGCCGGGCGCGAGGGTGGGCGCAGCCCGCCGAGTCGAGGGCCCGCAGTTCCCGCGCGAGCGTCGCCGGATCGGTGGGATCGGCGCACACCTGGAGCAGCTCCTCGCCGCCGCCTGGGCCGCGCGCGAGGAAGTCCACCTCGAACCCCTCGGCGGTCTTCACGTACCCCACCGTCGCGCCCCGGCGCTCCAGTTCGTTCAACACGACGGTTTCGAGGGTATGCCCGGCGTGCCCGCGCCCCCCGGTATCGAACGCGCCCACCAGCGCGGGATCGGCCGGGTAGAGCTTCCGCGGATTCGAGTTGCGCGTGCGCTCCGAGTCGGTCGCCAGGGGAACGGCGGTGAGCAGGAACGCATCGGTGAGGTGCGCCAGCATCGCGTGCACGGCATCCTTTGCCACGCCGTGGCCCTGCGCCCTCAGGTCGAGGTGCAGGCGGTGAGCGCTGAACCGCCCCGCGGGATTCCTCAGACAGTGCCGGACGAGCCAGCGCAGCGCCTCCACCTGCGTCACGCGGTACCGCTCGACGACGTCGCGGAAGAGCACCGTGTCGACGTACCCCTGGAGCAGCTCGACGCGAACGGCAGCGGCGAGCCCCTGCGCCTCCGGGAAGCCGCCCTCGGCGAGGAACTCCCGAAATCGCCCCTCCACCAGGGAGCGCTGCTCCGGCAGGAGCGGCCACGCCTGCACGAACGACTCCTCGCCGCGGTGCCGAAGGAACTCGCGGAAACTGAACGGGCGAACCGCCGTGGCCATGCCCCGCCCGCGCAGGGAGGTGTGTACTTCGCGCGAGAGCATCCGCGCCGACGAGCCCGAAACGACGAGCTCGCACCGCTCCGTGTCGAGCAGGCGGCGCACGAACCGCTCCCACCCGGGGACGAGCTGAATCTCGTCCAGGAACCACCAGACGGTCTCCCTTTTCCGGAGCGCCGGAAACAGCCGGTAGTGCTCCTCGACGAGCGCAGCCAGCTGCTCCACCTGCATGCCGGCCAGGCGGTCGTCGTCGAGGCCGATGTAGATGGCCCGCCCCGCAGGGGCTTCGGCCCGCCGTTCCGCCACGAGCTGTCTGAGAAACGTCGTCTTCCCGGCGCGGCGCATCCCGATCACCGAGTGCACCTTCCCCGCGATGCGGGGCAGCCGCGCATCCCGCCTCGTGAAGGTCCCCGGCGCCAGGGCCAGGGCTGCGCGGAGCTTCTCGCCGAGAATCGGACGGAGCGGCACGGCAGACAGGCTATCGGCAATGTGTCCTCTTATCAGGGACTGATTGTGCCTAATCAGTCCTGTGTTTCAGGACAGATATGCAACTTGTTGCCGTGCAACAGGTTGAATACCGCCTCAGGCGGGATCCCGGGCCCTCGCCAGCAGCTCCGCAAACGGGACGTCCACGCGGCAGGCGCTAGCGCTTTCGCTGGCGGAGCAGGCCGCCCACCAGCCACATCACGAACACGAAGGCGGCCACGATGAGTATCAGCCTGCCGAGCACCATGCAGAGAATCCCGAACCCCGAATCCCAAAGCCCAGACCAAATCCCAGATCCCAGAGACCAGGCCAAGCCCCGGGGCCGAGCGTGATCCGCCTCGCGGACGCCGGCTTGGCGGGGCCAGCGATTATTGCAGGAACGGGGGACCTTGAGTCACGATCGGACGGCCCATGTCACTCACTCACCTGCACCCCTCTCCCTTCCCTCCTCCGCGCGTCGTCGTCATCGGCGCTGGAGGATTCATCGGCGGCGCCGTCGCCCGCCGGCTCGAGGCGGAGGCCGTCCCGACGCTGAGGCTGGGCCGCCCGGGACTCGATCTGCTCACGGAGAGCGCCTCCGCACAGCTCGCCGCCACGCTCAGACCCGACGACGCCGTGGTGTTCGCCTCGGCCAAAGCCCCCTGCAAGGACCTCGCGATGCTGCGCGAGAACCTGATCATGGCCGAAGCGGTCTGCGGCGCGCTGGCCGCTCGACCGGTGTCGCACGTCGTCTACATCAGCTCGGACGCCGTGTACAAGGACTCACCGGGCCCGTTGACCGAGGCGTCGTGCGCGGAACCGGGCTCGCTGCACGGGGTGATGCACCTCGCGCGCGAAGTCGCGCTTCGGGCCGCGCACGCCGGGCCGCTCGCCCTCGTGCGCCCCACGCTCGTGTACGGCCTGGACGACCCGCACAACGGGTACGGCCCGAACCGCTTCCGCCGGATGGCGGCCGCTGGCACGCCGATCGTCCTCTTCGGCGAAGGCGAGGAGCGGCGCGACCACGTCGATGTCGAGGACGTGGCGGAGCTGGTGTGCCGCATCGTCCTGCTGCGGAGCGACGGCGTGGCCAATGCCGTCTCGGGCGAAGTCGCCTCGTTCCGCGACCTGGCCGAGTTCGCTGCGGCCGAGTTCCCGCCGGGTGTGCCCGTCACCGGCAGCCCGCGCCGCGGCCCGATGCCGCACAACGGCTACCGCCCGTTCGACAACAGCGCCGTCCTGGCCGCATTTCCGGGGTTCCGCTTCAGAGGCTGGAGAGAAGGGTTGAGGCGGATCCACCAGAGACAGCAACAAAGCCAATAACGATCACAATCGCCAATCGTCAATCGTCAATGCAATCACCAATCATCAATGCATTCGCCAATCCTCAATCACCAATCATCAATGACCCCACCCGGCTGACCAGCAGGCCGACCACCACGACCACCACCGCGCCGACCACGTTGTGCCAGAGGAACGCGATGGGCGTGAACGCTGCCACCAGCGCCACCGACGCCATGCCGGCGATCAGCCCGAGGAACGCGCCGTGGCCGTTGGCGCGGGGGAAGCCGACCGCGAGGATGAATACGCCCAGGATCGACCCGTAGAAGAAGGACCCGAAGCGGTTCACGACTTCGATCAGCGATCCCAGTTCCGCGGCCCACGCCGCCACGCCCGCCGCGAAGAGGCCCCAGAGCCCCGTGGCCACACGCGACACCGCCAGCAGGTGGGCGTCCGCGCCGTCCGGCCTGTAGAACCGGCGGTAGAAGTCGATCATCGTTGCGGTGGAGAGCGACGCCAGCTCCGCGGAGATCGAACTCATCGCTGCGGCGAAGATCGCGGCGATGAGGAGCCCCACGAGGCCGGTCGGCATCCAGGTGAGGATGAACGTGGGGAACACGAAGTTGACGTCGTTGTAGGCAAGGTCGCCGGTCGTGTCCTTGACGAAGGTCACCGCCCGATCACGCACCTCGCGTGCCTCCGATTCGCGCGCGCGGAAGGACGCGGCGGCGGCGGCTCGGCTGGCGTCATCCTCCGCCCTGGCCAGGTCCGACGCGGCCTCCTTCCGCCCCTGGACGGCCTCGCCGTACTCGCGCTCGATGGCGAGGAACTCCGGCGCCGCCGGGCCCTGCCTGAGCACGCGGTCGTGGACCGGGTTGAACAGCAGCGGGGGCGGCGTGAACAGGTGGAAGACGAAGAGGCCGACGCCGACCAGCAGCACCAGCGCCTGGAGCGGGATCTTCCAGTAGGCGCTCATCAGCAGCGACTGGCGCGCCTCGTTCACCGACCGCGCGGTGAGATACCGCTGCACCTGGCTCTGATCGGTCCCGAAGTAGGAGCAGAACAGGAAGAACGCCGCGATCGTGCCGGACCAGAACGTGTACTGGTTCGTGAGGTCGAACCGGAAGTCGAACGTCTGCAGCCGGCCCGCCGCGCCGGCAATCTGCATCGCGTCCACGAGGCCCACGTCCGACGGCAGGCGCAGGAACAGCACGACCACGGCCGCCACCAGGCCGCCGACGATCAGGTACATCTGCTTCACGTCGGTCCAGGTCACCGCCTGGACGCCGCCGAACATCGTGTAGACGGCGGTCGGCACGGCGATCAGCAGGACCGTCGTCGTCACGCCGACGCCCAGCACGACCGAGAGGACGATCGCCGGCGCCGAGATGACGACGCCCACCGACATGCCGCGCGAGAGGAGGAACAGGAAGCTGGTGAAGGCTCGCGTCTTCACGTCGAACCGCTGTTCCAGGTACTCGTACGCGGTGTAGACGCGGGCGTTGTGGAAGAAGGGAACCAGCGTGACCGACAGGACGATCATCGCCAGCGGGAGCGCGTAGTAGTACTGGATGAAGCGCATCCCGTCCGCGTAGCCCTGCCCGGTGGTGCCGATCATCGTGATGGCGCTGAGCTGGGTGGCCATCACCGACAGCCCGACCGCCCACCACGGCAGGCTCCGGCTCGCCAGGAAGTAGCCCTCGATCCCGTGGCTGCGCCGCGTGAGCCGCAGCCCGTCCCACACGATCCACACGAGGTACAGGCCGACGATGGTCCAGTCGATCGGGTGCACGGGGGATCTCAGGATCTCAGCTGAACGCCTGCTGGAAGAGGTAGAGCCCGGCGAGGACGAGCGCCCACACGATCAGCACGAGTCCGTATC
Organism: Acidimicrobiia bacterium; assembly: GCA_016871255.1. Lineage (GTDB taxonomy): Bacteria > Acidobacteriota > Vicinamibacteria > Vicinamibacterales > UBA2999 > VFZH01. The sequence goes on from VFZH01000078.1 coordinate 8,051, forward strand.
GGGGCTCCCGGCCGGTCACTGCGCTGCCCCGCTCCGGAGCCATCGCGCCAGCTCGGCGCGCGCGGGATCGCCCGCGTCGGGATCCGCTTCGAGCGTCCAGCTCCGGCCCGGTTGCTCGCCCAGCGTGACCGGCAGGCGAATGACCCGCTCGCGGCGCGCCACCAGCAGCGACACCCTGTCGCCCGGCGAGTACTGGTCGAGCCGGTTCGGGAGCTGGTCTGCACGCACGCGGACGTCGTCGATCGCGAGGATCTCGTCGTCCACGTTCACCCCCGCCTCGTGTGCGGCCGTGTCGCGGGCCACGCGGGAGACGACCAGGCGGCCGTTGTCGTTCCGCGTCGTGACGCCCAGCAACGCCTCTCCCGGGGCGCCGCCGGAGGATCTGAAGCGCAGGCCCAGCGTCGCCAGCGCCTCGGTGTAGTCGAGCTCCTCGGTGCCCTCGACGGCCGACCGCCAGAAGTCTGCCAGGCTCGCGCCCGCGACCTCTTCCGCCACGGCGCGGAACTCTTCCGGCGTGTAGCCGCCGGGGCCCGCGTAGCGGGCGTACGCCGCGCGCATCACGTCGTCCAGCGAGCGCGCGCCGGAGGTCGTGCGGCGGATCCGGGCGTCGAGCAGGAAGGCGAGGACCGCGCCCTTGGTGTAGTAGCTGACCGACACGTTGTCGGAGTTCTCGTCCGGGCGGTAGTACCGGATCCACGCGTCGAACGACGCCTGATCGACCGGCATGACGTTGCGGCCCGGGGTCGTCTGGAGCCCTTCGATGGCGCGGGACAGCCCGGCCAGGTATTCGTCGCGGGAGGCCAGCCCCGCGCGGTGCACCAGCAGGTCGCCGTAGTACTCGGTGAAGCCTTCGACGATCCACAGGCTGCGGGTGTAGTTCTCGCGCTCGTACTGAAACGGCCCCAGCTCCACCGGCCGGAGCTGCTTCACGTTCCACGCGTGGAAGAGCTCGTGGCTCGCCAGGTTGAGCCAGTTCAGGTAGGCACGACGGGTACGGGTGGCCCAGCGACTCGTCATCAGGACCGTGGAGGCCGCGTGCTCGAGGCCGCCGCCTGCCTCCACGACCATGTTGAGGAACAGGTAGCGGTCGTACGGAAAGCCGCCCCAGAGCCCGTGGTGCTCCCGCGCCAGCGTCTCGAGGTCGGCCGCGGCCTTCCGGCCGTCGAAGAACTCGCCGCCGCCCGTGTTGACCAGCAGGTGCGGCGTGCCTTCAACCGTGAACTCCAGCACGTCCGGGGTGCCGAGCACGATCGGGCTGTCCACCAGCTCGTCGTAGCTGGCCGCGCGGTAGCGGTGAGGCCCGCCGGGAAGAGCGGGCAGCGCCGTCATCGACCGGTTCCACGAGGGCGGCAGGGTCAGCGTGACCTCGTGCGGGCGCGACGCCCCTTCAGCCAGGGTCAGGAACGTCGGCGCCCCGTTCAGCAGGGCGAAATCGGCGTCCACCCAGTTGGTGCGCACCGACATCTCGCGGCTGTAGACGCGATAGCGCACGTCGACGCGCGGCGCCCCGCCCGTGGCGACCGTCCAGCGGTTCTTGGCCGACTTCTCGACGGCCAGGCTCCGGCCATCAGGGCCGGATGCCGCGACCGCCTCGACGTGGCGGGAGAACTCGCGCACCAGGTAGGACCCCGGCGTCCAGACGGCCATCATCAGTTCGACCTGCGGCGTCCCCGCCGTGGGATACGAGGCGGCGACCTCGACGTAGTGCGTGTGGGAGGCGGGGAAGCTGAGGGTGTAGTTGATCGGGTCGGCGGTCTGGGCGGAAACGGACACGGGGTGGGTCATGGAGACCGCGACAGCAAGGCAGACCGCACGCTGGGCAATCATGCGGCATTGTAGCGTCCCCGGCGGGCGGTGCCGGTGTGCGCGTCTACAGACGCCAGTGCCTGTTGATCTCGAAGGCGACCGCGCGATTCTGCAGCATCGGGAAACCGCCTGTCAGCGTGTCGCGCTGGTCGTTGTACACGAGGAACAGCTCGCGCCCGGGGCGCGTATGCCCATGCTGTCGCGGTGCAGCTCGTCCGCAACCATGCGTTCGGGGTTCAGCTCCCAGCGCCGGACGCTGACCTAGAGCGCGTCGTGGTCGAATGGGACCCGGGCGTCGGCGGGCTGGCTGGGAGGAAGACCCGAGAGCGGCTCCGCCTGGCACATGTCCTGCCCGGGCCGGAATGGCCCGGGCGGGACAAGGCACGAGACGGCCGGCTGGACGTTCCTAAGATTAGAAGTCCACCTGCGCCCCGAACTTGACGACCCTGGCTGGCAGGATCGACGTCGGCCGGAGCCAGTTGGCGCCATACGCGGCGTTGACGCCAAGGACTGTGGCGGCGTTCATGACGTTGTAGAGGTCGAACTGTCCCCTGATCCGGTAGCCGGCCATCTGGAGCGTCTTGGTCAGCCGGATATCGACCTGGTTCAGCCTCTCTTCGAACATCGTGAAGGGCGTGAGGAGCGCGACCGCTGTGGCCGTGTTCAGCCGGCCCAGCGTGGTCTGCGCGCCCGTGACCGTGATGTTGGCGGCCTGCGGCACGCCGGGCAGGTTCTGGTAGGTGCCCGCGAGGCCCAGCCCCCACCAGGGCAGCGGGTAATTGGCAGCGAGCTTCACCTGCGTCTGCGAGGACCACGGGCGCACCACGTGGCAGAACCGGTCGGACGAACGGGATCCCTGGCCACCGCTCACGGCGAGCCCAATCTGGGGATTGTTCCGGACGATCTCGCAATTGTCCGTCACCGTCCGCCCGGTGCTGACGCCGCCCTGCACCAGTCCGCCGTTTCCGACGCGCGCGCTCATCGAGACGTCCATCCCGTTGTACCGTTCGTACTGTTCGCCGAAGTTGGACGAGTGGGTGACGAAGTTGTCCACCCGGCCGAACATCGCGGGCGCAACGTCGAAGAGGCCGCACACCTGCTGCCCGCTGACCGAGCCCAGGCGCGTGTCCGTCGGGGCGGTGATGCAGTAGGTCAGGAAGTCGGCCGGCGAGAGCGCCCGGTTGGTCGTCAGCGTGAAGTTGCCGTAGCGGGTACTGTAGTAGTTGGCGTACACCCCCACGCCTGCGCGAAGCTCGTGCGAGAGGCCCACCATGCCTTTCCACATGTACTCACGCTTCCCGAAGCCTTCGAGGTAGTCGGTGTCGTAGGTGGTGGATGGAATCGGCAGTCCCAGCGTCCGGTTGGACAACGCACCGCACTCCCCGTTGGCGAGTGGGTTTGCCAAGTTGCAGTTGGGCGCGAAGTCGTTGTTGGCATCCGTCCAACTGCGGACCGCGCTCAGACCTGCCCGGCGGGCCGGCGCGTTCGCCGCTGACAGGCTCGAGTTCTGCTGGACCACGTAGCGGCCGAACGAACCCTTGACAGCCGTGCGGCCCGTGCCGAAGAGATCGAAGGCCACACCGGCGCGAGGGGCGATGTCCCGCCACTTCGGGATGCTCTTCGCCGCAGGGAAGGTACGGGCGGGAATGCCGAAAGCCGGAATCGCTTCGGCCGTCTCGGCCGGGGACTGCTGGTGGTTCGTATCGACCCGGAGGCCGAGGTTGAGCGTCATGCGGCCGCGCGTCCACTGGTCCTGCGCATACACGGCCAGGTTGGGCCGCAGCTGATACGAGTAGGCCAGCGGCGCGGCGTATTGCGTGAGCTGAATCGGCACGCCCGCGCGCACCTGGAATGCGACAGGCCCGAACGCGCTCGCGTTGGGATCCTGCGTCTCGCGCGTGTGGCCCTCACGCATCGAGAGGCCCACCTTGAAGTTGTGCGACCCGGTGACATAGGACATGGCCACGCGCTGCGACCACTGATCGCGAATCCGATCGAAACCGTAGTTGGCGCCGCCACCGTTCCCCGGGTTGGCGTTGAAGGTGAAGCCGATGGCCACATCGGTCACCGGAATGTCGGTTGGCGACACGCCTTCGGTCCTCGTGCCGTCCTGGCGCAGGAAGACGAACGTCGCCCCCGCCTCCAGCAGCAGCCGCGACGTGCGCGGATACGTCCAGGTGGTCTGGATCACGTTGGTCGGCCACGACACCACGTTCGCGCTCGCTTCCGGCGACTGCGTGCCGCCGTTGATGCTGATGAAGCAGGTGCAATCGTTCTGCATGCGGTCCGAGAACGCGATCTTGTGCTTCTCGGCCGCCTGCCAGGTGAACCGCACGCCCCAGTCACGGTTCGTGTTGTCGGCGTAACCCTGCCTGGACGTGTCGGGTTCGTACACCCGGGCGTTCAGCGTCCTCTGGTAGTAGACGTTGGGGATGTAGTTCGCCGAGCTCCAGAGGCGCGTGGACGCGAAGAACCAGAGCTTGTCCCGCCGGAGCGGGCCGCCGAACGAGCCGCCGACGTCGTAGGTCCGCTTGATCGACGGCGTGCTGACCACACCGCGCTGGCGGAGTCCGGAACCGAGGTTGTCGGCCTGCAGGGCGGAGCTCGTCCCGTCGAGGCGGATGCTGGAGCTGTAGACGTTGCCGCCGTCCTTCGGTACGAGGTTGATGTGGGCGCCGGCGGTTTCGAACTCGGCGTTGCCTCCGGCAGTGTCGATCACCAGCTCCTCGGTGTTCATGTGGTTCGGCGCGAACGTCGTCGCGCTGGCGGCTCCATCCTGCGACGTCATGTTGCTCATCGACATGCCGTCGATCAGGTACACCGAATCGTTGGAACGGCTGCCGTGGATCGTGAAGCCGCTGGCGCCGCCGGCGTCGCCGCGGCTGGCGCCCACGTCCTGGTCGGCCGGGTTCGCCAGAATCGCGCCCAGCGTGAGCGCGGCGATGCTCCCCAAGCTCTTCGCCTGAGGGATGCTGTCCAGCGTCTCCCGCGAGATCACGGTCTGGGTCCGCACGTTCGTTGTGTCCACCACCGGAGACGCACCCGAGACGGTCACCGTCTCCTCGATCGCGCCCACCTTCATCTCGGCGTTCACCGTCGGCGTCAGGCCGGTGGTCAGCACCAGCCCTTCGCGCACGACGGTGCCGAAGCCCGCCAGGCTGAATGTCACGGAGTACGTGCCCGGCCGCAGATCCACCAGGCGGTACTGGCCCTGACCGTCGGTGACCGCCGTCCGGACCTTCTCGATGAGCGCCGGACTGGCGGCCTCGACCGTCACGCCCGGCAGCACCGCACCGGTCGCGTCGCGGACCACGCCAACGATGCTGCCGGCGACGGTGCTCTGTGCGTTCGCCGCAGCCGGCAGCCACGCCAGCACCAGCGCGGCTAACGCGATCTGGAATCGGAGCATTCGCATGAAGGTTCCCCTTTCCCTCATTGCCGGCGTATCCGGCCGGCCGTCCACGGGACGCGCCGGATGGCCGACCCGGTCACACTCTCACCACGACCCTACTGATCCGGCCCATCCCCAGCGAGTTTGTGATAGCGACGGTTCTCGTACACGTCCAGGAAGATGCACTCGTATTCGAGCGGCATCGCGTCAGGCTCCTGGAGGCGGTAGAACGGCATGCGCATCGTCCAGGGTCGCGTGAACACCTTCGGGTCTTCGATCGTCGCTTCCCACTGGAAGTGGTCCGGTCCAGTGCGCGTGAAACGCTCGAGAAGCCGCATGGCGTCGCTGTGGAAATTGCCGGCCTTGTCGAACCACGTCATGCCGTTGAAGTTCCGGGTATCGACCACCAGCGTGTCGCCGTCCCAGCGGCCACGTGAATCCCCCATCCAGAAGGGGATGTCTTCGTGATGCGGGAAGCCGTTCAGGTAGATCAGGCGGGTGTAGTGCCCGTACTCAAAGATCAGCTCGAACACGTCGGTGTTCTGGACGATCTGGAACGGATGCGGGATGTACATGATCCGGGGCACGCCGGGGTAGAAACACCTGCGGTCCGGATCCGCGGTCTCGCGGTCCCTGAAGTTCTGGGCCTTCTGCGTCCTGGCCCAGGGCTGATACGGGATTTCGTTGCCATCGACGACGCCGAGCCCCGGGGGCACGCCCCAGCTGGCCGCGTGAGGTTCGATATCCCATGAGGCCGAATTGACGGCCTGCCACACGCCGTGGAAATCGGGCAGGCCCTCGACCGTGCGCGGCGCCTGGTAGGCCTGAGCCGGCGAACCGGTGTTCGCCTGCTGGCCGGTCAACAGCGTGGCGCCGCCCGCTCCGAGGCCGGCCGCCACCAGGGCGGCGAGAACGAACTGCTTCGTGGTCATCGCTGGGTCTCGTCTACTTCGGCGCGAGCGCCTTCGTGCCAGGGAACGGACGCTGGCCGAGCTCCAGCATGTGCGGCAGTTCCAACTCGCAATTCTCGACCGACGTGTCCTCGAGATCGGTGAAATCGATGCCGACAGGAGACAGCCTAGACAGCGCCATCACCATCGTCCACGGCCGCGTGAAGAGCTTCGGGTCCTCGAACCGGGCCTGATAATGAATCGTGTTCTCGTCCACGAAGGTCAGCCGCTCTTCCATCGTGGTCTCCTCCGACGACATCGTTCCCTGGTGGTCCCACCAGCCGAAATCGTTCCGGTTCGTCGTGACCATGACCAGTGAGTGGCCCTCCCAGCGTCCGCGCGTGTCGCCACGCCAGAGCCGGATGACGGGCGGGATGTGCGGACGGCCATCGAGCGGCACGATGCGGTAGGTGTGCTGCCGCTCCATCGAGAAGACAATCTGGTCCGGACGCTGGAACACCCTGTGACCGGTGACCTGCACGGGCGAGTACACCCAGCGCTGCACGGGGACGGGCATGCACGCGGCACCCTGCGAGAGAAAGGCCTCGACGTTCTTCCACCGCTGCGCCATCGCCCACGGCTGATAGGGGATCTTCCCGTCAGGGGGATCGACGACGATCGATTTGTTGATCGACCCGAACCCGCCGTAGAGGAACGCCTTCTTCTCGTCGATCTCCTCGATGTCCTGGCCGCGGGCCGCCGGCGCCGCCCACATGCCCCGCAGGTCGGGCACGCCCCAGGGCGTCAGCGCCGGCGCGAACGTCTCCATCTTCCCGATGGCGCAGGCGTGAAAGTCCGCGGAGTCGCGCGTATTGGGGCAGGCCCGCCCCGCGCCCGCGGCCGATTCGGCCCCGGTCTGGGCGCCGCCCCGGGTCTGCGCCCCGGACTGCCACGCCGTCAGCGCCAGCGCGATCGCCACCGCACCGCCGATGGCAGCCAGACCTCCGCCACGCACCCTTGTCACTGCTCGCCCCTCTCCGGGCCCTGCTCCCATCGCGTGATGCCGTCCGAGGGGGCCCGCTAGCCGCCGTGTCTTGGACCCGGAAACGCCGCGAGGCTCCTGATGCGGTCCATGTCCGGATAGAGGACGCCGAGGCCAGGATAGGCAACCGTCGTGCGGTCAGCGCCCCGGGGCGAGTACCAGATGGCCCCGTCCCTCGTGATCTCGATGCTCGGCGCATCCGCTGCCTGCGGCCGCGGATAGCAGGTGAAGGTCTCGGTCCGCGGATCGAACTTCACGAGCGTGCCGCCCTGCCCGCTGTCGGTCATCCAAATGTTGCCGTCGGGATCAGGGTTGACGTCGTACGGCTGCCCGTCATCCCACGGGAGGGTCCACTCCGTCATCCGACCGGTCGCCTGGTCCAGCTTCACGAGCTTCGCCGGGCGCTTGCCCGCTGCGTAGATGCCGAACCAGACGTTGTTGTCGGCATCGACCTGCGGCCGGCGAATCACGGCGTTGGGTGTGGGCGGCCGGTACTCCGTCCACTGGTTCGTCCTCGTGTCGAACTTCGCGATCACGCCGGCCGTCCAGAGGGACACCCACACGTTGTCGTTCGCATCCGGCACCACGCCGTACATGTTGGGCGTCCGCGTCGGCGGAATGTGGGTCGTGACCTTCCCTGTCGCCTTCTCGAACTTGCTGAGGGCGCCCCCCTGGATCCAGCCGACGTAGACGTTGCCCTTGGAATCGATGGCCAGTGACTGCGGCCACTTCTCCCCGCTGTTCGTCTTGATCTCGTCGTCCGGATCGAGACGCCAGCGCCCTTCCCACTGCTCGGTCCGGGGATTGAACACGCTCAGGTGCTTCGGCGACCGCCCGCGCTCCGGCAGGCCGCGATGCTCCGGCACCCACACCCTGCCGTCCTTCGCGACTCGGATGTCGTGCATGCCGTTGAGCGGATCGGGGATGAGGTACTCCTTGAAGTCCCCCGTCAGCGGGTTCAGGCGCACCAGCCGGCTGGGAAAGCTGCGTTCGGAGAGCCACACGTTGCCCTCCGGGTCGAAGCTGGGATCCTGCGTGTACCGGTTGCGCCCCTGGTTCTCCCGTGCATACCGCGGGTCCGTGCTGAGCGTGCCGGCAGGATCGGGCGGCGGGTAGTACTCGACGTACATGGCATTTCCGATCGCCGTCTCGTCGACCGGCATCGGGCGCTCGGGGCGGACGGATCGGCGCTCGGCGTCCGGTCCGAAGTTCGCGACCAGGTACGCGGCCAGCACGTCGCGCTCGGCGGCGGTGAGCACGCCGCGCGTGATGTACCCTGTGCTCGCCACGGTCGGCGACTGGCGCTGGCCGGCATCTTCCGCCGGCCCGAACATGCGCTCCATGGCGCCCCGCCACTGGGCCTCGTTCCACCGCTGGCCGGCGACGAAGTTCGGTCCGTGGCAGGCGATGCACGTCCGCTGCAGAATCTCCAGGCCCGGGCCCGGTGGAAAAATCTCGTCGAACGTCAGCTCCGAACTGGACGGCCTCAGGCGCGACGCCATGCCGCCGAACGGCGCGTTGGGGGCGCCGGGATCCGGACCGACGGGCTCGAGCGTGAGGTCGGCGCCTCCCCGTTCGCCTGCCTTGAGGGTCACCGACCGCTTGACCGAGGCCAGGTTCCCCGCAGCCGTCACGCTCACTTCGTACGTCCCGGGCAGAATCGCCACCGCCCGGTACCGCCCGGCGTTCGTGTAGACCATGTACAGCATCCGGCGTTCGGGGTTGTAGATGTAGACCTGCGCGGCCTGAAAGGGCGTCGCAGACCTTATGGTGCCGGTCAGCGTGGCCATCCCTGCGAGGGGCGAGTCACGCTGGCCGCGGGCGGCCAGCGACCCGGTTCCCACGGATGCGACGAAAACGATGGCGGCCGTCACGAGCAGGAGCCCGGCCAACCCCGTGCGCCGGTACAGGCGGAATACCCTCTCAGTCATCACTGCACTCCAGGGCGCTGATGCGCCGAACCATGTGACCAGCGGCCACCGGCGGACACAGCCCGCTCGAACCAAGCGGACAGTACTCGTGGCGGGTATGCCGTTCAATTACCCGTTCGGGTAGGTGGAGTCGCGGAGGGCGACGGCGGCAGTAACGCCGCACGGCTGCGGGACCGGGGCCCGGGGGTCAGGACGTCAGAGGTGAATGAGGCCGCGACGCGCCGCGGCGGAGACCGCCGCGCTCCTGTTCGCGACCCGAAGCTTCGACAGGACGTGGTGCACGTGCATCTTGGCGGTCTCCTGGCTGATCCGAAGGGCCGCGGCGATCGCGGTGTTCGTCAGGCCATCCGCCATCAGCTTCAGGACTTCGAGCTCCCTCGGCGTCAACTCCGACTCGTCGAACCGTTCGTCCAGACGCCTTCGCAGATCAGGAGACAGCGGGCGTTCGCCCGCATGGACACGACGGATGACCTGCGCCAACTCGTCGCACGTCACGTCCTTGATGAGGTACGTGCTCGCGCCTGCCTGGAGGGCCCGAAAGATGTCTTCGTCGCGCTCGTACATCGTGAGCACGATGACTCGCGCACCGGAATCCACCTGGCGGATCGCCCTGACCGCGTCCAGCCCGCTCATGCGCGGCAGGTGCAGGTCCATCAAGGTGACGTCGGGCTTGAAGCGGTGGAAGAGCTCGATCGCCTGTTCGCCTGTGGCGCCCGACGCCACCAGCTGCAGGTCGGTGTGCCAGCGAATCATCGACTCGATGCCCTCGCGCACGAGCGGATGATCGTCGATGCTGACAACCCGGATCGGCAGGGCCGTCATGCGTTGGTTGCCCAGCCTGCGTCCAACGGTGCGCGCACCTCCACGGCTGTG
>VFZH01000079.1 GCA_016871255.1 Acidimicrobiia bacterium
GCCACGCCGCCTCATGCGACGCCCCCAGCCGGCGGTGGGTAGCAGCAAGGACGGGGGGGTCTCCCCGAGGCGCCTCAGAACGCCAGGTTGGCGCCGATGTAGAAGCGGTGGACCACGGAGTGGGCGGGTTCCCCGCGGAGCTTGAAGACACGGTAGTCGAAGCGCGCCCGCAACGGTCCCACCAGCGACACCTTCACCCCCGCCCCCGTGTTGAACCCGAGGTTCGTGGCCGGGTCGGCGTCACCCATCTGCTCGCGGTAGAAGCCGAGGCCGGTGGTCGCGTACGGCCGGATGCCGGCAACGGCGAGCGGTGTCTGCACGAACACGTTGGCCATGCCGGTGCGCAGCGCGGGCGCCGCCTCGACCGGGTCTTCGGCGATGGTCGCGTACTCGAACTCGAAGCCGAGGACGAGCAGGCTCATGCCGACGGCGATCCCTTTCGTCTGGCGGTTGACGGGCGAGGTCGCCGATCCGATGAAGGCCGTGGCGTCGGCCAGCGCCGGAGAAGCGGACGTGAGCAGGAACAGCAGGCAGGCTGGAAGACGAAGGCGCATGGGCGATGATAACCCCGCCGTGCGTCCGGTTCCCGCCGCGGTGTACATTGCTGCGGTGGATGTCTCGCTGTCCCCGGAGCAGCGCCTCCTCCAGCGGAGCGTGCGCGAGTTCGCCGAGCGGGAGATCCGTCCCCACGTGCGCGAGTGGGACGAGGGCCAGGTGTTTCCCGTCGATCTCGTGCCGAAGCTCGGTGCACTCGGCCTGATGGGGATTCAGATTCCCGAGAGCTACGGCGGAGCGGCGATGTCGGCCGTCGAATACTGCATCTGCATCGAGGAGCTGTCGCGCGTGGATCCGGCGATCGGCCTGAGCGTCGCGGCGCACAACGGGCTCGGGGTGGCGCACATCGCGAGGTTCGGGACCGAGGCGCAGAAAGGGCGGTACGTGACGCCGCTGGCACGTGGTGAGGCGCTGGCGGCCTGGGCGCTGACCGAAGCCGGCTCTGGCAGCGACGCGGTGGCGATGCGCACGACGGCCCGGCGGGAGGGTGACGACTGGGTGCTCGACGGCGCCAAGCAGTTCATCACACACGGGCAGCACGCCGACGTGTTCGTCGTCATGGCCGTCACAGACGCCGCGCGGGGGAGCCGCGGCGTCTCGGCGTTCATCGTGGAGCGCGGGACCGCCGGCCTCGAGCCCGGGCGCAAGGAGGACAAGCTCGGGATGCGGGCGAGCGAGACCTCGGAAGTCCGGTTCGAGCGGTGCCGTGTCCCGGCCGGTCAGTTGCTGGGACGCGAGGGGCTCGGCTTCATCAACACGCTCCAGGTGCTCGACGCGGGGCGGATCGGCATTGCCGCGCTCGCCGTCGGCCTGGCCCAGGGCGCGTTCGACGCAGCGCGCGCGTACGCGGGGACGCGCCGGCAGTTCGGCCGGCCGATCGGGGCCTTCCAGGCCATCCGGGCGAAGCTGGTCGATCTGGCGATCCGGATCGACGGCGCCCGTCTGCTCACCTACCGGGCCGCGGCCATGAAGGACGCGGGTCGGAGGACGACGCTCGAGTCGGCCATGGCGAAGCTGCACGCCAGCGAGGTGGCCGTCCGGGCGGCGGAAGAAGGCGTGCAGATCCACGGCGGGTACGGCTTCGTGAAGGACTATCCGGCAGAGAAGTACTATCGGGACGCCAAGCTCACGACCATTGGCGAGGGCACGAGCGAGATTCAGCGGCTGGTCATCGCCCGCCAGCTCCTCGCCGCATGAGGAGACTCCGGCGAGACCGGAGCGGAGATATCGCGTTGAGAGCAGCACTCGATCACATCGGCATCGCCGTCGGCGATCTCGGCAAGGCGCTGGCGTTCTACCGCGACGCGCTGGGCCTGCACGTCGAGGCGCCCGAGGAGGTGGCGAGCCAGCGGGTGCGCGCGCACTTCATTCCGATGGGGCCCTCCGCCCTCGAGCTGCTCGAGCCGACGGAGCCGGCCTCCACCATCGCGAAGTTCGTCGAGACGCGGGGGGCGGGCATCCACCACGTCACCCTGCGTGTCGAGGACATCGCGGCCGCGCTGGAGCAGTTGAAGACGCGGGGGGTGCGGCTGATTGACGAGGCGCCCCGACCCGGCGCCGAGGGGGCGCTGGTGGCGTTCATCCATCCCTCCGCGGCGCACGGGGTGCTGGTCGAGCTGAAGCAGAAGCCCGAGCCGCGGGATCTGGCGCCGGTGCGCGTGCCCTTCGGCGACCTGGAGCTGGTGAGCGTCAACGACGGTGCGCTGGCGCTGGACGGGGGGGCGATGTTCGGCACCGTCCCCAGGGTGCTGTGGCAGCGGCGGCTGGACGCCGACGACCGGCATCGGGTGCCGCTCTCGATGCGGCCGCTCGTCGTCCGCGGCGACTGGGGGACGCTGCTCGTCGACTGCGGCGCGGGCGACAAGATGGACGGGAAGCTCGCGGACATCTACGGGCTCCGGAGCACCGGGCGGCTGGAGGACGTGCTGGCGCAGGTGGGGCTGTCGGTCGATCGCATCGACACCGTGCTTGCGACCCACCTGCACTTCGACCACTTCGGGGGCGCCACGAGGCGCGAGCCGTCAGGTGCCGTCGTGCCGCGGTTCCCGCGCGCGGAGTACGTCGTCCGCGGCGCCGAATGGGAGGACGCGACCCGCCCGCACGAGCGGAACAGGGCCAGCTACGTGCAGGAGGACTTCGTGCCGCTGCGGGCGGCGGGTGTCGTGTCGTTCCACGAGGACGATCGGCAGATCCGGCCGGGTGTTCGCGTGGTACGCAGCGGCGGGCACACCGGGCAGCACCAGGTCGTGTTCATCGAGTCCGGCGGCCGCACGGCCGTCTTCACCGCCGACATGATCCCCACGACGGCTCACGTGGACGACCCCTGGCTCATGGGGTACGACCTGTTCCCCATGGACACGCTCGCGTTCAAGCGCCGCTTCATCCGCGAGGCGATCGACCGCGAGTACCTCATCTTCTTCGAGCACGATCCCCGCATCGCCGCCGGGTACATCCGGGAACGGGACGGCCGGCGCTTCGTGGAACCCGTGCGGTAGCATCGACAGCCTATGACTCAGACCCGGATCGGCATCATCGGGGGCAGTGGCCTGTACGACATGGCCGAGGTCACCGAACGTGAATCGGTGAGCGTGCGGACGCCGTTCGGGGACCCATCGGGCCCGTACGTCGTCGGAACGCTCCGAGGGCGGCGCGTGGCCTTCCTGGCCCGCCATGGCGCGGGCCACCGTCTGTCCCCGTCGGACCTGAACTACCGGGCCAACATCTTCGGCTTCAAGACGCTCGGCGTGGAGTATCTGCTGTCGGCGAGCGCGGTCGGCAGCCTGAAGGAGGAGTACAAGCCGCTCGACATCGTGATCCCCGACCAGTTCTTCGATCGGACGAAAGGCCGGGTGAGCACGTTCTTCGGGCGGGGGCTCGTGGCGCACGTGACGTTTGCGCACCCCTTCTGCCGGATCCTGAGCCGCCTGGCCAGCGAGGCGGGCCGTGCCTGCGGCGCGACGGTCCACACCGGTGGCACGTACGTGTGCATGGAAGGGCCGCAGTTCTCCACGCTGGCCGAGTCGAAGCTGTACCGGTCGTGGGGCATGGACGTCATCGGGATGACCAACCTGCAGGAAGCCAAGCTCGCCCGCGAGGCGGAGATCTGCTACACGACCGTGGCGCTGGTCACCGACTACGACTGCTGGCACCCGGATCACGACGCGGTCACCGTGGACATGGTGATCGCCAACCTGGTGCAGAACGCGGCGACGGCGCAGCGGCTGATGGCCGACGCCGTGGAGCGCCTGCCGTTCGAACGCACGTGCGAGTGTGCGTCGGCGCTGAAGTACGCGCTCATTACGCGGCCGGACGCCGTGCCCGGGGCCGTTCGGGAAGAGCTGGAGCCGCTCGTCGGGAAGTACCTGACGGCGGAGGCGGCGCGATGAACGTGATCGTCACCGGGTCGATCGCGTTCGACTACCTGATGTCGTTTCCGGGCCGCTTCACGGAGCACCTCCTCGCCGAACACGTCCAGCGCGTCAGCCTCAGCTTTCTCGTGGACAGCATGGACAAGCGAAGAGGAGGGTGTGCGCCGAACATCTCGTACACGCTGGCGCTGCTCGGCGAGCGCCCGAAGCTGATGGCCACGGCCGGCCAGGACTTCGGCGAGTACCGGACGTGGCTCGAGGCGGCGGGCATCGACACCTCGCTCGTGAAGCAGGTGCCGGACAAGTTCACCGCGTCCTTCTTCTGCAGCACCGACACCGAGAACAACCAGATTGCGTCGTTCTACACCGGCGCCATGGCCAACGCCGCGGAGCTGTCGTTCCGGACAGCCGGCCGCTGCGACCTCGCGATCATCTCGCCCAACGATCCCGGCGCGATGGTCCAGTACGCGGAAGAGTGCCGCGCGGTCGGCATCCCGTACATCTTCGATCCCGGGCAGCAGTGCGCGCGGATGGGGGGGGACGAGCTGCGCGACGGCATAACCGGCGCCAGGGTGGTCATCTGCAACGACTACGAGTTCGAGCTGATCCGCCAGAAGACCGGCATGGACGAGGCCGACGTCCGCGCGGAAGCCGACGCGCTGATCGTCACCCGCGGCGAGCACGGCTCGTGGATCTACGCCGACGGCGGCCGGCTGGAGGTGGAGGCGCTGGAGCCCTCTCGCGAGGTGGACCCCACGGGCGTGGGCGATGCCTTCCGGGGCGGTCTGCTGAAAGGGCTGGCGGGAGGGCTGGACTACGGGGCCGCGGCCCGCATCGGCAGCGTGGCGGCGACCTACGCCCTGGAGCACCTCGGCGCCACGAGCCACTCCTACACGCTGGGCGAGTTCAAGGAGCGATTCGAAGGCCGATTCGGGACATGGCCGGGGTAGACGCGGGCAGGTCCTCCACACGTCCACCGCGACCGTGCGGCGGCGGACCGCCATCGCACCGGCGACAGCGGTCCGCCGGGTTCAGCGGCGGTACTTGTGCGGGTGGACGATGCCCTCGCTCGGCAGCTCCGGCTTGAAGACATCGTGGCAGTGCTGGCACGAGTCGACCAGCGCGCCGTTGGCCTCGACGAGCGCCTCGAGATCTTTCGCCCGCGCAGCCGCCAGGGCACCCGCGGCCGCGGTGCCCATCTCCTGCGAGAACTTCGGCCAGTCGGGGAGCTGCGCCCATCCCATGTCGGCCGCACCGTTCCCGCCGAGCGAGATCAGCGTAGCGGCTCCCAGCACCTGGATCGCGTGGTGCTCGATCTCGGCCCAGGCCTCGTCGTCCGCCGGCTGGAACCCCTCGATCTCCGCGTTCCAGAGCTCATGGCTCGAGTGATCCACCAGCGCCACCATGATGGCGTTCACGCTGTAGTTCGGGGGGACTGGCGGCGTGGGCACCAGGATGTGTCCCTCTTCCGGCCCCTCGGCCTCCGGCTGGGGAGGGGCGGAACACCCCGCGAGCGCCAGCGCGCAGGCAACACCCAGTACCAGGGGTCCCCTGTGTGTCGCGATCCTTCGCATGTCGGTCCTCTCTCTCTGGCCCTGACGTGGCGCCGATGAGGACACAGCAAGGTCCGTGCCCCGTGCCGCCAGGCGTGATCGGCCGCTTCCCGCATGCACGAGGCAGGGGATACGAGAAGCGAAGGCGGGGGATTTCGCGCCGCGCGGAATTCCCCGCGGTCCAGCGAGGTCCGTGCAGGCGGGCTCAGCGATCGAAGGACTCGTCTCGGGCGGGAGAGGTCAGGCGGATGACGTACCGTTCGGGAGCGGCCCGGAACTCGCGCTGCAGTGACGCCAGGCTGTCGGCGCCGCCGTAGCTGATCGCCGAACACAGGTGCTTCAGCATCTCGCGGATGACCGGTGTGACCGACCCGCGTGCGGGGACGCTCACCTCCATCCCCTCTGCGCCGAGCGCTTCGACGTCGGCGACTTCGGCATCCTCCACATCCAGGCGATCGACGATCGCCTGGAGTGACGCCATCCCGCGGAACACCTTGAAGGGCACCTGGACCGTCCGCGTCGAGCCGGGCACGACGACCGCCTTCTGCACGACGTCTCCGGGTGTTTCGGTCGTGCCGGCCAGCGCGCTGCCGAGCATCACCGTGTCTCCGCCGAACAGCAGCGCCAGGGCGAGTGCGCCGTCCCGTTTCACGCCGCCGTCGGCGATCAGGGGCACGCGTCCATCGGCAGCCAGGCGGCACTCTACGAGCGCCTGCACCTGGGGTACGCCGAAGCTCGTGTTCAGCCGGGTGGTGCAGCCCCCGCCAGGGCCGATGCCGACCTTGATGCCGTTGACGCCCCGGTCGAGGAGGAACCGTGTGCCTTCGGCGGTCGCCACGTTGCCGGCCACCAGCTCCACGTCGCCGAACCTGTGCCGAAAGGCGTCGATGGCGCGGCCCATGACGACCGAGTGTCCGTGAGCGATGTCGATCACGATGACGTCGGCGCCTGCCGCGATGAGTTCCGCCGCACGCTCCAGGAAGTCGCCGGTGGCGCCGATGGCGGCGGCGACGCGCAGGCGCCCGCGGTCGTCCCTGGTGGCGAACGGGCGCGCCTGCTGCGCCAGCAGGTCCCTGGCGGTGACGAGCCCGGTGAGGACATCGCCGGCATCGACCAGCGGGAGCTTCTTGATCTTGTGCGTGCGCATCGTCCCGGCCGCCACGGCAGGCGTCGGGAGGCCACGATGGACGACCAGCCGATCGCGCGGGGTCATCCGCGACGCGACCGTGTCAGCCGTGTCGTCCGCGAAGCGCAGGTCCCGGTTCGTCAGCAGGCCCGCCAGCCGTCGCTGTCCGTCGACGACGACGAGGGTGCCGACGCCGGTGGCGCGCATCTGGTCCCGGGCGCGTGCGAGGGAGGCGCCTGGCGCGATCGTGTAGGGATCGGAAATGACGCCGTGCTGGCGGCGCTTGACGATGTCGACCTCGCGGACCTGCGGCGCGATTTCGCCGGCACGGAAGCCGCGATCGATGACACCGATGCCGCCCTGTTCGGCGACCGCGATGGCCATGGCCGCCCGCGTCACCGTGTCCATGTTGGCGGACACGAGGGGCCGCGCGAGCGTGACGTGCTCGGAGAAGCGGCAGGACAGGTCGATCGAGGCCGGGTCGCGACGTTCGACGACGCTGTACTGCGGGGCGAGGAGGAAGTCGTCGAACGTCGTGCCGCGCACGAGATCGAGCCATCGTTCCCGCGTCATTGCCCCAGCTTACCGTGGCACGAGGGGCGGAGGGGACGGAGAGGGCGGCGAAGGCGAGGGGCAGCCGGGACGGGGTTACAGTAGACTACGGCTGCGGCTTCGAGGCGCACTGAGGCCTCGCGCGTCTGCTACTCTGCCGGCCTGACCTGTGGCGTCCGCTGATTCGTCCCGCCCCGCTCCGAACCTGCCCCTGTTGTGCATCGCGGCGTGGGCCATTCCCGGCGGTGGTCACCTGATGCTCGGGCGACATGGCAAGGGCCTGCTGTTCCTGGCCACGCTGACGCTGATGTTCGTGACCGGTCTCTGGCTCGAGGGGCGCATCTTCCCGTTCGATCTGTCCGACCCGCTGGTGGCCCTCGCGGCCATTGCCGATCTGGGGATCGGCGCGCCGTACTTCGTGGCCTGGGGCCTTGGTGCAGGCGAAGGCCGCGTGATCGCGGTGACGTTCGAGTACGGCAACGCCTTCGCCATCGTGGCCGGTCTCCTGAACATGCTCGTCGTGCTCGACGCGTACGACATCGCGACGGGGCGCAAGTAGCGCATGGAGAGTCACCTCGTCCTGATGGTGCTCTTCGCCCTGTTCGTGTCCGTGGTCTTCGCGGCACTGACGGAGGACGACCTGCGGGCGCAGCTCGTGGCCGGCGCGAAGCTCTTCGGCGGCTTCGTGGCGGCGGGCCTCGCGCTGGGGTGGATACTGCTCCTGTTCCCGCTGTAGCGGGAAGCCGGCACCCGATGGCGACACGCGTCGGTCTGTGGGGACCGGTTGTCGTCTACATGGCGGCGATCTTCTGGCTGTCCTCGCTGTCCTTCCCACCACGCCCGCCGGTGCTGAGCGACAAGGCGGGCCACCTCCTCCTGTATGCAGGACTCGGAGCCGTGATCGTGCGGGCGCTCGCGGGTGGACTGCCGGCGCGGATCGGCTGGGGGCCCGGCCTGATGGCCGTGGCGATCACGGCCGTGTACGGCGTGACCGACGAGCTGCACCAGCTGTACGTCCACAACCGCTCGGCGGAGATCGGCGACGTGTACGCGGACGCCCTCGGGGGCGCCACGGGCACGCTGCTGTGTGCCCTGTGGGGTATAATCGCCCGCTCACGGTTGCCCAATGAGCTTTGACAACCTCCTCCTGGAACGTGACGGCGCCGTCGCCGTTGTCACCATCACTCGTCCCAAGGTCCTCAACGCGCTGAACGCCGCCACGATCGCCGAGCTCGACCGCGTGTTCGACGAGCTGGCGGGCGACGCCGCGGTCCGCGTGGTCGTCCTCACCGGCGCCGGCGAAAAGTCGTTCGTGGCCGGCGCAGACATCGGCGAGCTGGCCGCGCAGTCGCCATCCGGCGGCGAGGCGCTCGCGCGTCGCGGCCAGCAGGTCTTCGATCGCATCGAGCAGCTCGGCAAGCCCGTCATCGCGGCGGTCAACGGGTTCGCGCTGGGTGGCGGCTGCGAGCTGGCAATGGCCTGTACGATCCGGATCGCGGCCGACACAGCACGCTTCGGGCAACCGGAGGTGAACCTCGGGCTCCTGCCCGGATACGCCGGTACGCAGCGGCTTCCCCGGTTGATCGGCCGGAGCGCGGCGATGGACCTGCTGCTGACGGGTCGGATGATTGGCGCCGACGAGGCTCTGCGCGTCGGCCTGGTCAGCCGCGTCGTGCCGGCGGCGGACCTGCAGGCCGAGGCGAAGAGGCTGGCCGGCGAGCTGGCCGCGAAGCCCCCCGTGGCGATGCGCTTCATCATCCAGACTGTCAACGCCGGCCGGGACGTCCCGTTCGATGCGGGTCAGCGGCTGGAGGCGGCGCTCTTCGGCGTCGTGGCCTCGACCGACGACATGCGCGAGGGGACGGCCGCGTTCCTCGAAAAGCGTCAGGCGCGGTTCACCGGGAAGTAGGTGCCCGTGGCGACGGAGCTGCACGGGTTCCCGTCGGCGCCGGGCGCCCGCGTGGCGATCGTCGCGTCCCGTTACAACCCCGAGATCACCGACGGCCTCCTGCAGGGCGCACGCGACGCGCTGGCCGAGGCCCAGGTGCACGACGACGACGTGACCGTCCTGCACGTGGCGGGCGCGTTCGAGATCCCGCTCGTGGCGCGGCGGGCGGCGGCGTCCGGCCGGTTCGACGCCGTCGTCTGTCTGGGGTGCGTCATCAAGGGCGAGACGATGCATTTCGAGTACATCGCCTCGGTGGCGACGCACGGCATTGCCGACGCGGCGGTGGCCACGGGCATTCCGGTGACCTTCGGTGTGCTGACCACGCTGACCGAGGAGCAGGCGCTCGTCCGCTCCCGTCCGGGCCCCGAGAACAAGGGACGCGAAGCGGCGATGGCGGCCGTGGACACACTCACCCTGCTGCGGCACCTGCCGGTCTCAGGACGCCCGGGTGATCCCGCGTGACGAGCAGGGGCGCGCCCGGGACGACCGAGCGGAGCAGTGTCGAGTCCCGGCGGCGCGCGCGCGAGGCGGCGCTCCAGATGCTGTACCTGTGGGAGGTCGGGCGGCTGCCGATGGCCGATGTGGCCGACGTCTTCTGGGAGCAGGAGCCGGAGGTGGCCGCAGCGCTCTCGCTCTCCGAGGAGGACGGCGTCGCGCGCCCGCCCCGGCCGCCGCTCGCCGAGTCGCTCAGGGCGTTCGCGCGCGACCTGGCGGCCGGGACGGCAGCCGCGGTAGAGACGATCGACCCGATCCTGTCGAACGCGGCGGAACACTGGCGGCTCGAACGGATGGCGGTCGTCGATCGGCTGGTGCTGCGGCTCGCCGTGTTCGAGCTCCTGCATCGTCCGGAGACACCGGCTCGCGTGGTGATCAACGAAGCGCTGGAGCTGGCGCGGACCTTCAGCGGAGACGATGCCGTACGTTTCATCAACGGCCTGCTGGATGCCATCCGGCGCGGGCTGGATCGGGAATGAGTCCCGCCTGGCGGACCGGCGCGAGGTGAGGGGGATGAGCGGCCTCCAGGAATCCGATCAGATCGTCCAGCGTCGCGCCAACCTGGAGGAGCTCCGCCGCCTGGGCGTGGACGCCTACCCGCGACGCTTCGACGCAGCCGCGCCGGTTCACGCGATCGTCGAGCGACATGGCGCCGCGAGCGGTGCGGAGCTGGAAGCCGCCGGTGTGGAGGTGAAGACGGCTGGCCGGATCCTCGGCATCCGCAGCTTCGGCAAGGCGAACTTCCTGGTGCTGTCGGACGGGCGCGAGCGCCTTCAGGTGTACGTGCGGCAGGACTCCCTGCCGGCCCTCGATTTCGACGTGTTCAAGCTGCTCGACCTGGGGGACTGGATCGGCGTGGCCGGCCGGTTGTTCCGGACGAAGACGAACGAGTTGACCGTGTGGGCCTCCAGCCTGACCTTCCTCGCGAAGTGCCTGCTGCCGCTCCCGGAGAAGTGGCACGGCCTGCAGGATGTGGAGATCCGCTATCGGCAGCGGTACCTGGATCTGACCGTCAACCCCGATTCGAGGCGGGTGTTCGAGGTCCGGAGCCGCGTGGTCACGGCGCTGCGCGAGCAGCTGATTGCCCGCGGGTATCTCGAGGTCGAGACGCCGATGATGCAGCCGATGGCGGGCGGTGCCCTGGCGCGTCCGTTCGTCACGCACCACAACGCGCTCGACATGACGTTGTACATGCGGATCGCGCCCGAGCTCTACCTGAAGCGGTTGACCGTGGGCGGCGTCGAGCGCGTGTTCGAGATCAACCGCAACTTCCGGAACGAGGGGATCTCCACGCAGCACAACCCCGAGTTCACGATGCTGGAGTTCTACCAGGCCTACGCCGACTGCCAGGACCTGATGACGCTGACCGAAGAGGTGCTTGGCGCGGTGGCCCAGCGGGCGACCGGCGGGCTGGAGGTGGTCTTCGGCGGCCGGGCCGTGTCGTTCGCCGCGCCGTTCCGCCGGGTGTCGCTGCGCGACGCGGCGGCCACCGCCGCGTCATCGAAGCTCGGTGTGACGGTGACGGCCGACGGGTTGCGGTCCCGCGAGGCGGCTGCGGCGATCGCCGGGCAGCTCCAGCTCGCCGTCGAGCCGTCAAAGGGCGCCGGCCGGATTGCCGCGGATCTCTTCGAGGCGCTCTGCGAGCCGGACCTGGTCGATCCGGTGTTCGTGTACGACTTCCCGACGGAGGTCTCGCCGCTCGCGAAGCAGAAACCCGGTGATC
Organism: Acidimicrobiia bacterium; assembly: GCA_016871255.1. Taxonomy (GTDB): domain Bacteria; phylum Acidobacteriota; class Vicinamibacteria; order Vicinamibacterales; family UBA2999; genus VFZH01. Next base: position 11,321 of record VFZH01000079.1, read on the forward strand.
CGGACACGGTGGAGCGATTCGAGCTCTACATCGGGGGCTTCGAGGTCGCGAACGCGTTCTCCGAGCTGAACGACCCGGTGGAGCAGCGCGCGCGCTTCGAGGCGCAGCTGCGGAACCGCGCGGGAGGAGACGATGAGGCGCACGGGATGGACGAGGACTACATCCGGGCCCTGGAGTACGGCATGCCCCCGGCGGCGGGCGAGGGGATCGGCATCGATCGGCTCGTGATGATCCTGACGGGCAGTCCGTCGATCCGCGATGTCATCCTGTTTCCCCTCATGCGGCCGAGAGCGGACTGACGCGCGCCGTGGCCTCCTTCGAGCTCTTCGTCGCCGTCCGCTACCTGCTCGCGAGGCGTCGGCAGGCGTTCATCTCCCTCATCTCCGCCATCTCGACGCTCGGCGTGGCCGTCGGCGTCATGGCGCTCATCATCGCGCTCGCTCTCATGACCGGGCTCCAGGGTGAGCTGCGGGACCGGCTGCTCGGCGCGACCGCACACGTCTACGTCGTGAAGACCGGCGGGTTCGTCGACTACCAGGCAGAGGTGACCGAGCTGGTCGGAATCGACGGCGTCGTCGGCGGGGCGCCGGCCATCGTCGGCAAGGCGCTGGTCACGACGGAGAACGGGTCGCAGTTCATCACGATCAAGGGGATCGACCCCGACCTCGAGCCGCGGGTCACCGACCTCGGGCGGGTGATGCAGGAAGGGCGCATCGAGGCAATCGAAGAGACGGGCGACGACGGGCTGCCGGGGATTCTGCTGGGCAGCAGCCTGGCGCGCACCCTCAACGTGCGGACCGGAGATCCGGTCACCGTCCTCACCCCGTCCGGCACGCTGACGCCGATGGGGATGATGCCCAGGCCGCGCCGGGCGCGCGTGGCCGGGGTGTACGACCTGGGTATCTTCGAGTTCGATTCGGGCTACGGCTTCGTCTCGCTCGACTTCGCGCGGCGCATCTTCGGCAAGGATGCCGTGGACATGCTCCAGCTGCGGGTTGACGACATCTACGCGGCGCCGGCCGTCGCCACCGCGATCGAGCGGGCGATGGGCCCGACGTACGTCGCCGAGGACTGGGCCGACATGAACCGCTCGCTGTTCTCGGCGCTGGGCCTCGAGAAGATGGCGATCTCCATCACGATCGGCCTCATCGTGATGGTGGCGGCGCTGAACATCGTGGCGTCGCTGGTGCTGCTCGTGATGGAGAAGAGCCGCGATATCGCCATCCTGAAGACCATGGGCGCCACCTCCGCGACCGTCATGCGGATCTTCATGCTGCAGGGGCTGCTGATCGGGCTGGTGGGCACGGTCGGGGGGGCGGCCGGCGGCGTCGCCCTGGCGGAGGTCCTCGACCGGTACCGGCTGATCCGGATCCCGTCGGACGTGTACCAGGTGTCGTACGTGCCGTTCGTCGTGCAGCCGCTCGACTTCGCCGTCGTGATCGGGGCTGCACTGGCGATCTGCTTCCTGGCGACGCTCTACCCGTCGCGTCAGGCCTCCAGGCTGGACCCGGTGCAGGCGATTCGGTACGAATAGGCCACTGACGATCGACGATTGATGATTGAGGACTGCACTGTGGGATTCGGGATTCTGGATTCGGCTTGGGATTCGGGATTCGGGACTTGGGACCTGCCCCGGACCCCGTAAATGGCTTTCGTCTCCGCTGCCGGGCTCCAGAAGACCTACGTCGTCGGCGGCCGCGAGCTCCGCGTGCTGCGTGACCTGTCCCTCGAGGTGGCGCGCGGCGAGATGGTGGCGATCGTGGGGGCGTCGGGCGTGGGGAAGAGCACCCTGCTGCACCTGCTGGGCGGACTCGATCGCGTGGACGAGGGCCGCGTCCACGTGGGCGATGCCGAGCTGACGGCGATGGGGGACCGCGAGCTGGTCGAGTTCCGGAACCGCCACGTCGGCTTCGTGTTCCAGTTCCACCACCTGCTGCCGGAGTTCACCGCGTGTGAGAACGCCGAGATGCCGCTGCGCATCGCGCGGCGGCCGGCGTCGGAGGCGCGCGCCCGCGCGGAAGGGCTGCTGCGCCGCGTCGGGCTGGGTGAGCGGCTCACGCATCGACCGTCGATGTTGTCCGGCGGGGAACAGCAGCGCGTGGCCGTGGCCCGGGCGCTCGTGATGCAGCCGAGCCTGCTGCTGGCCGACGAACCCACGGGTGATCTGGACGAGCAGACCGCCGAGTCGTTGCACGCCCTGCTGCGCGAGATGCACGCCGAACACGGGCTCACGTCAATCATCGCGACGCACAACGCGCGGCTCGCCGCCGCCTGCGACCGGGTGCTGCGGATGCGCGAAGGGAGGCTCGAGGAGGGCTGAGGAAAATCCCAAATCCCAAATCCGAAATCCCAAATCCCAAGTCCCACGTTCCGATCCTTGGGCTTTGGGATTTGGGCTTCGTCCCCGCCCGTGCCATCGTCAGGCCTGTCTGTGCACGTAGTCACTCCACTCGACGATCTTCCCGTCGCGCAGATAGAACACGCCCGTGAGGTGGAAGTCGCTTGTCCGTTGCGGCGACACGAGCCGGTCCACGCGGTTGTTGGCGACGACGACGCCGTGCGCCCACGTGTCGTTCACGATGAAGGTGATCTTCGAGCCGCCGAGGAACTTCGCGATCTGGCCGGCGACGGCTTCGCGGCCCTGGACAGGTTTGGACTTCGGGTCACTGACGTTGAAGCGCACGATGCAGTCGTCGGCCAGGTAGCTGGTGATCTTGTTGGCGTCCCCGCTCGACCAGGCGTCGCAGAAGGCGTTGACGACGTCCACGTTGGCCTGCTCCGCGGCCGTCAGGTCGGCGGCTGCGGCTGCCTTCGGGATGATGGCGGCGGCGACGCCGGCGCCCCCGATGGCGAGGAAGCGACGGCGTACGACGGGATCGGTCGTGTTGCGCATACAGGCTCCTTCGGGCGCGGCCCGCGCCAGCGGGTCCGGATGGGTGTCGGCAGACGGTAATGTAGCACCGGATCGCGCGCGCGGTCGCCGGCCCGGCGCGTCGCCGACGTGGCCGCTGACGCCGACCGTCGGCCGAACGCCCCGAAAGGCGTCCGGATCGGCCATTCCAACTCCCACGGAATCTACGACTTAGAACCCCACCGGCGTTGGTCGTCGCTGGGTGTTGCCTTATAATCGCCACAGGGAGCCGACGAACCCCAGCCGTCGACATTCTCGGAACAGGCGATCCGGATGTTCGAACGTTACACAGAGCGCGCCAGGCGGGTGCTGTTCTTCGCCCGGTACGAAGCCAGTCAGCTCGGCAGCATCTCGATCGAGACCGAGCATCTGCTGCTCGGCCTGATCCGCGAGGGCAAGGGGCTGACGAGCCGGATCTTCGCGCGGTCGCACCTGTCGCTCGAGAGCATCCGCAAGGAGATCGAAGGTCGCACGGTCTTCCGCGAGAAGGTGTCCACCTCGGTCGAGATTCCGTTCAGCGCGGAGACCAAGCGCGTCCTCCAGTTTGCCGCGGAGGAGGCCGACCGCCTCCTGCACAACTACATCGGGACCGAACACCTGCTGCTCGGGATCCTGCGCGAAGAGCGCTCCGTGGCCGCGTCGATCCTGATGGAGAAGGGGATGCGCCTGCACACCGTGCGGGAGGACATCGTCCAGCTCCTGAACGAGAAGACGACGCTGACGCGCGTCAAGGAGACGCCGCTGCTGGCGGAGTTCAGCCGCGACCTGACCGAAGCGGCGATGAAGAACCAGCTCGACCCGCTCGTGGGGCGCGCCTACGAGCTGGAGAGGGTGCAGCAGGTGCTCTGCCGCCGCACGAAGAACAACGCCGTGCTGATCGGCGAGCCGGGCGTGGGCAAGACGGCCATCGTCGAGGGGCTGGCGCAGAAGGTCGTCTACGGCGACGTCCCGCATTTCCTGGCCGACAAACGGATTCTCGCGCTGGACATCTCGCTGATCGTGGCCGGCACGAAGTACCGGGGGCAGTTCGAGGAGCGCCTGAAGGCGATCATGAAGGAGCTCACCGAGAACCCGAACATCATCGTGTTCATCGACGAGTTGCACACGCTGGTGGGCGCGGGTTCGGCCGAAGGCTCGCTGGACGCCGCCAACATCCTCAAGCCGGCGCTGTCGCGCGGTGAAATCCGCTGCATCGGCGCGACGACGCCCGCCGAGTACCGGAAGTACATCGAGAAGGACCGGTCGCTCGAGCGTCGCTTCCAGGCGATCAAGGTCGATCCCCCGGCGGAGAAGGAGACGATCGAGATCCTGATGGGCGTGAAGGACCGCTACGAGCAGTTCCATCACGTCGAATACACGGCCGAGGCCGTGGAGGCGGCGGTGTACCAGTCGAGCCGCTACATCACCGATCGGTTCCTGCCCGACAAGGCGATCGACCTGCTCGACGAAGCGGGCGCCCGCGCGAAGCTGAAGGAGGCGTCCTACAGCGACGAGTTCGGGGAGATCAACAAGAGCATCCGCGTGGCGGTGGAGCGGATGGAGCAGGCGGTGTCGCAGAAGGACTTCGAGACGGCACAGAAGTTCCGCGAGGAGGAGCTGACGGCCCGCGAGAACCTGCAGTTCGTCCGCGAGAAATTCGACGTGAAGTCCAGCGGCCGGAAGGTGATCGTCTCCAAGGGCGACATCGACGAGGTCGTGTCGAAGTGGACCGGCGTGCCGATGACCTCGATCAACCAGGACGAGGGGGACAAGCTGCTCCACATGGAGGCCGACCTGCACAGGCGCGTCGTCAGCCAGGAGAAGGCGATCTCGGCCGTGTCGCGCGCGATCCGCCGGTCCCGCGCCGGGCTCAAGAACCCGAACCGGCCGGTCGGCAGCTTCATCTTCCTGGGACCGACGGGCGTCGGCAAGACGGAGCTGGCGCGCGCGCTGGCGAACTTCCTCTTCGGCAGCGATCACGCGCTGATCCGCTTCGACATGTCGGAGTACATGGAGAAGCACTCCGTGTCGAAGCTGATCGGGTCGCCACCCGGATACGTCGGGCACGAGGAGGGGGGGCAGCTCACCGAGAAGGTGAAGCGGAGCCCGTATTCGGTCGTGCTGCTGGACGAGATCGAAAAGGCCCATCCCGACATCTTCAACATCCTGCTGCAGGTGTTCGAGGACGGCCACCTGACCGACGGGCTGGGGAACCGCGTCAACTTCAAGAACACGATCATCATCATGACGTCGAACATCGGCGCCCGCTTCATCCAGAAGAAGGCCTCGATGGGATTCCAGGCCAGCGACATCGGCGAAGTGGCGCGCAGCGTGTCCGACATGGTGCTCGGCGAGGTGAAGCGCACGTTCAACCCCGAGTTCATCAACCGGGTGGACGAGATCATCGTGTTCGAGGCGCTCACCGACCAGGACCTCCGGCGCATCACGCAGCTCCTCGTGGACCAGCTCAACGCGAACCTGGCGGATCGGCGGATGGCCGTCCACCTGGCGCCGGAGGCCGTGGACTGGATCATCGACATCACGTGCAACGACCGCTCGTACGGCGCGCGGCCGCTTCGGCGCGCGATTCAGCGCTACGTGGAGGACCCGCTGTCGGAGGAGCTCATCCGCGGCAACCTGCGTGGCGGGGAGATCGAGGTCTACCTGGAGGCAGGTCAGCTCGCCTACCGGCCGGCGGGTGCGCTGGCCGGGGGGCGTCAGCTGTCCTGACCTCTGCGGAGCGCGGGACGCGCGAAGGCGTGCAGCCGAGGGCCGGCTGACCCCCTTCGCCAAGGCTGCGGCGGTCCGCCGAAGCCGCAGCGGAGGCGGAAGCCGGCCCCTGCGGCTGTCACGGCCGGTGTGTGGACGCGGACGTCTAACATCCTGTTACGCTGGTCGGGTGAGAGAAGGAATCACGATTCAGATGCGCGGGCTGACGACCTGTCTCGGGGTGGCGCTGGTCACGGCGCTCGGCGCGCTGCCCGCGTCGGGGCAGGCGACGAACCCCGCCCAGGACAGACCGGGCACGCCGAACATCTGCGGGGTGCCAGTCGGGCCGCCGGCCCAGCTCCCGCCCGCCGATGGCGGGCCGGTGCTGTACCTGTTCGGCCCCTGCTTCTCCGCGCAGGGCAACGTCTCGGCCGTCGAGCCCCAGACCTATCTCTACTACATGCGGCTGCAGCCCAGCCTCCCCTCACAGGGGAAGTGGACCCCCTGGAACGAGCAGACCGAGCAGGTCATCCGGGAAGACTTCCAGCGCCTGTGGGCGACCAACTTCCTCGACGACATCAGCATCGCCTCCGACGACTACGTCTTCTCGAACGGTGTCGTCGGCAAGATCGTCACGTATCACCTGGAGGAGCGCGAGCGGGTCAAGATCATCGACTACACCGGGTCGGAGAAGGTCGAGCGGACGAAGATCGAGGAGAAGCTCCAGGAGCTGAACATCAGCATCCCGACCGACTCGTTCCGCGACGACTCGAAGATCCGCCGGGCCGAGAGCGTCATCCGCAGCTTCATGGCCGACAAGGGCTACAACGACGCCGAGGTCGCGCATGCGGTGGAGCCGGTCGCGGGCGGGCCGAAGCTGGTGAAGGTCACCTATCACGTCGCCGAAGGTCCGAAGGTCAGGATCCGCGAGGTGAACTTCGTCGGGAACGACTCGGTGTCGGATG
>VFZH01000080.1 GCA_016871255.1 Acidimicrobiia bacterium
CCGAGGCAGGCGCATCCGCGACGTTGGCGCTCCTCGCAATACAGGCGGTATTCCTCGTCGCGCCGCCTGGCGGCTGCACCCGCCTCGACCGCGATCCCTTGACGCCATCTCGCCTGCGCTGCACTAGTTCCCCCCCGGCCGAGCGGTCACGAGCGGCCGGAGCCCCACCGTCCAGGTGAGCGGGAGCGTCACCGGGTTGTAGCAGATCCTGTCGTCGCAGGCCTGGTACTCGAGCCGGCCGCTGATCGCGAGCGAGTCCTGCCCCCGGTACGCCTTCTGCGCCTCGCTGCTGCCGTCGAGCACCAGCTCCTGCACGAGCGTGAACGGCTTCTGGAAGACCGGCACCCGCTCGTCGAGCGGGACGAAGTGGTAGATCTCGGACGCCGGGTAGGCGAGCGGCAGTGCGCGGACGAACGGCTCGGACTCGACCGCCAGCGAGATCACGCGGTACCCCGTGGCGCCGGGCGCGTAGAGGTGCATGCCCGGGCGCGGCGCGATCTCGAGCACGACCGAGAAGCGGTTGCCGGCCGCCACCTGCCGGTCGCTCGGGTAGGTCACCAGCTCGAGGTGCGGCGTGGTCACCTTCGTTCCGGCCACCTGCCGGTCGTCCGAGCCCAGCCGCTTCAGGATGTCCGCGGTCGTGCTGCGCTCGACGTAGAAGTCCTCGAAGAACCGCGCGGTCACGCGCTTCTGACGATCCAGGATGAACGTGCCGGGAAACGCCATGCCGCTCATCATCTCGCGCGCGCCGAACGCGGAGGCGTAGAGCTTCGCATCCGCCTGCACCGACGGATCATCCCTGCCGGCCCCGAGGGCCGCATCCACGACCGTGTTCAGGATGCCGTAGCGGCGGATCGTCGCCGATCCGTCGTCAGCGAGCAGCGGGTAGGTGATGCCGTGATCGCGCGCGAACGCCCGCATCACGTCCGGGCCGTCGTAGCTGATGACGGCGAGCCCCAGCCCGCGCCCGGAGAGTTCGTCGAGACGGCCTTGCAGCTCCACGAGCTGCGTCTTGCAGTACGGTCACCAGTCCGCGGAGCGGATGAACACGAGCATGGCGCCCCGGGGGCCCATGATCGAGTCGAGCGTCCGCACCGCACCGGCCTGATCGGCAAGCTGGAAGTCGGGGACCCGCTCGCCCACCTGGGGGCCGAGCGCCGACAGGTCGATCCGCGACCCGTCCTGCGCAGCGAGCAACACCACCGCCGGCGACACCGCGGCGATGCCAGCGACGAGCAGGGGGGCGACGACGGAGAGTTGCACGGAGCAAGCGTAACAGATTGAGGATTGGAGAATTGGGGATTGATGATTGCATTGACGATTGAGGATTGGCGATTGTATTGACGATGTGCACGAAATCTCGTCGAAGCCATCGGCTGAGGCGGATCGGCGATTGACGCGAGCACGGCGTCGAGATCTGCGTTGGGACTTGGGCCTTGGGACTTGGCTTGGGATTTGGGATTTGGGATTCGGGATTTGGGATTTGAGACCTTCAACGCTCCCTGATTGTCATCTCCCCGAGCTGTGCCACGAACCTATCCTCGTCGTCGAGACAGCGAAGATCGAGCAGGAACGCGCCGTCCTGGATCCGTCCCAGCACCGGGATCGGCAGCGCCCGGAACGCCGCCGACAGTCGCTCCAGCTCCGCGCCAGCGCGGCGTTTCTCCACTACCGGCACGACGGCCAGCCCGGCGCTCGGCAGTGTCGATGTCGGCTGGGCGCCGCTGCCGATCTGGCTCTCGCACGCCACGACGGACACGGTGGCCGCACCGCCCACGGCTGACGCCACCGGCGGCTGGAGGCGCTCCGCCGCGGCGCGGATGTCGGCCACCGGCCGTGTGAGCTGTCCGAGCGTGGGCAGCCGATCGGGCAGCCGATCGGGATCGCGGTAGAGCCGCAGCACGGCCGCAAGACCGGCCAGCGTCACCTTGTCGAGCCGGAGCGCGCGCTTGAGCGGATTGCGCCTGACGCGCTCAATCAGATCCGCCCGGCCAACGATCAGCCCGGCCTGCGGCCCGCCGAGCAGCTTGTCGCCGCTGAAGGTCACCAGGCAAGCGCCCGCGGCAATCGACTCGGCGGCTGTCGGCTCGTGCGGAAGGCTCCAGCGTTCCAGCCCCACGAGCGCACCGCTGCCGAGATCCACGACCAGGGGCACACCCCGGTCCCGACAGAGACGCGCGAGATCGCGCTCGGCCACCTCGGACGTGAAGCCCACGATGGCGAAGTTGCTCCGGTGGGCCTTCAGGACCAGGCCGGTCTTCGGACCGATCGCCTCTTCGTAGTCGCGGCGGTGGACCCGGTTCGTGGTCCCCACTTCGCGCAGCCGGCCGCCCGCCCTCGCGCAGATGTCGGGCATCCGGAACGAGCCGCCGATCTCGACGAGCTCGCTGCGGGCGACGACCACCTCCCGGCGGAGCGCCAGCGTGTTGAGCACGAGGAGCACCGCGGCCGCGTTGTTGTTCACGACCGTGGCCGCCTCCGCGCCGGTGAACTGCTGCAGCAGGCCCGCCACGTGGGTATCGCGATCCCCGCGTGCGCCGCGATCAAGGTCCATCTCCAGCGTCACGGGGCCGGACGCGGCCTCGCGCATCGCCTCGACCGCGACCGCCGGCAGCGACGCGCGTCCCAGGTTCGTGTGCAGCACCGTTCCCGTCAGGTTGAAGACCGGGCCGATCGATGGCCGCGCGGCCTGATCGAGCCGCGTCCGAACCCGCCCGACGATCCCCGCGATCTCCACCTCCGTGGAAACCGGCATCGCGCGGAGGTCGGCCAGCACCTCGCGAACCGCTCCGGTCGTGGCGGACCGGCCAAAGCGGGATACGAGATCGCCCGTCCCGGGATCGCGCAGGACCCGATCAACGGACGGCAGGGCGGAACGGGAAGTCACGGGTGGATCCTCCGGAATCCAGGGGTCCTGCTCCACCGGCCAGCTGAAGCTGGCCGCTACGAGTGCCTGGTGGCGATAGCGGTTCCTCGTCAATCGTCAATGCCATCGTCAATCATCAATGCCGTCCTCAATCATCAATGCAATCGTCAATCCTCAATCACCAATCTTCAATCGCCACCGTTCCCCATCCTCCCCTGGCGTCACGCGTCCCACGATCGCTGCCGACGGGTAGCCGGCCGCGCGCAGCTGCGCCACGCAGCCCTCGGCCCCGGCGCAGGACACACCTGCCAGCAGCCCCCCGGCGGTCTGCGGATCGAACAGGGCCGCGAACCGCAGGTCCCCTGCGTGCCGCGCCGCGTTCGCGATCGCGTCCGCCGCGCGGGCGTTCTGCGAGTGGAGCGAGCTGACGAGCCCCTGCCGCAACGTCTCGTCCGCTCCGGGGAGCAGCGGCAGCGCGGACAGGTCCAGCTCCACCCCCACACCCGACGCGCGTGCCATCTCCAGCGCGTGACCGGCGAGGCCGAAGCCGGTCACGTCGGTACACGCCGACACCCCGTGTGCGATGAACGCGGCGGCCGCGGGACCGTTCGACAGCAGCATCGAGGCGACGGCCTCGTCGATCCAGCGTCCCCTGGCCCGCCCGCGCATGTCTGCCGCGAACAGCGTGCCGGTGCCGAGGGGCTTGGTCAGGATCAGGCAGTCGCCCGGACGAAGGCCGCCCTTCCGCAGCACGCCGTCGGGTGCCACGTCGCCGCTCACCGCGAAGCCCAGTGCCAGCTCGGCGCCCTCACTCGTGTGGCCACCGGCCAGCACGACACCCTCCCGATCGAACACCGCCACGGCGCCCGCCAGCAGGTGCGTGAGCGTCTCCTCCATCTTCGACTCGATCCCGTACGGCACGGTCACGATCGCGAGCGCCGTGGCCGGCCGCGCGCCCATGGCGTGCAGGTCGCCGAGCGCGTGGCTGGCGGCGATCTGTCCGAACACCCATGGATCGGACACGAGTTCCCGGAAGAAGTCGACCGTCTGCACGAGCAGCCGTCCCGGCGGCACTTCCGCCACGGCGGCGTCGTCGGCCGCGTCGAGCCCGATGACGACCCGTCCGGCGGCCGGCTGCTTCACGCGCGTCAGGACCCGATCGAGAACGGACGCGCCCACCTTCGAGCCGCAGCCGCCGCAGCGCATCGATGCGTCCGGCACCTGCCCCGGCGCGGCCATCTCATCGGCCGGCGCCGCGTCAGGCGCGGCTGCCCGCATCGGGGGCAGCTCCGTGTACTGCCGCATGAAGGCGCGATCGATGCGGTCTTTCCAGCGCCAGACCCAGCGGCCCTCCAGGGCGAACGGCCCGCGCGACGCGACGGCGTGCTGGTCGCCCGTCGAGATCAGGCTCAGGAACCGTCGCTGCGGGCGAAACCCCCGACGCGCCCGGCCGGCAAGCGCCGCCCGCAGGTTCTCGGTCAGCGGCCGCCCCTGGCGGACGGCGAACACACCCGACTTCGGCCGCGGGTGCGGATCCACGGCGGCGACGTCGCCCGCCGCGAAGATCCCGGGATGCGACACCGATTCGAGCGTGTCGCCGACGCGCACGAACCCGCGGTCGTCGACCGAAAGCCCCGAATCCCGCAGCCACGCCGCGGCGCGCGCCTGGGTGGTCCAGAACACCTCGTCCACGCGGTGACTCCGCCCGTCCGCGGTGTGCAGACAACCCGGCTCGACCTTCACGACGGCGGAACCCGCGTGGACCGTGATGCCGCGCTCGGCGAGGGTGCGTGCGAACGCCCGCCGGACCCGCGCGTGGTGCGTGGGCAGCACGTGGGCACTGTCGGTGAACAGCCCGTAGCGGATGTGGCCCGCGCCGCGCCCGGCCGCCGCGAGCTGGTGGCGAACACGCCATTCGATCGCCAGCAGGAGCTCCACGCCCCCCGCGCCACCGCCGACCACGGCCACCGTGCAGGGCGAGTCCGACGCCAGCAGCCGCGCCTCCACGGCGCGCCAGCGCTCGAGCAGACGGTCGATCGGTTTGACCGGGGTCACCGCCCCTTCAGCGCCCGGCACGGACACGTCCGGCGTGGACCCGACGTTGATGGACAGCACGTCGAAGCCGATCGGTGGCCTCGTCGCGAACAGCACCTGCCGCGCACGCGGATCGAGTCCGACGGCCTCGTCGACGATCGTCCGCGCTCCGGCGAAGCGTGCCAGCGGCCGCAGGTCGATGTGCGCCTCGCCGCGCGTGTAGTGCCCGGCGATGACTCCGGGCAGCATGCCGGAGTACGGGGTTTCCGCCTGACGGGAGATCAGTGTCAGCCGCACGCCGGCCATCGGGCGCATGCCGAACCGCCTCAGCACGGCCACGTGGCTGTGACCCCCGCCGATCAGCACGAGATCCGTGGCGGCTCGAGGAGTCGTCACAGGATGGTTCGCCCAGTGGCCGTCCGCCGCGTCACGTGCGTGCGATCCAGGAACTCGAGCAGGGGGATCGCGTGCTTCCGCGTCACGCTCCAGCGCGACTTGAACGCCGCCACGTCGAGGGTCGATGTCCCGTCCGCCTTCAACGCGCGCACGTCCGCCTGCAGTCGCTCCAGCGCCGCCGCCGCGAAGGCGAGGCCGCCCGCGCGCACGGCTGTCCCCTGCTTCACGAGCGCCCGCTCGGCGGCCTCCACTGCCGCCGGGGATGCGCCCAGGTCGCGGGCCAGCGTGGCGACATCGGGAGGCGAGAGGCCGTGCCGTTCGAGCGCGCGGGCGAGGCGCGCCTCGAGTGCCCGCTCGTCGTCGGTGACCGGCACCGAGTGATCGGCCAGCGCCACCCACTCGCGCACACGCAGACGTCCCGTACGCGCGAGCGTGGTGAACACGTAATCGGCGGCGTGCTGGCTGCGGCCGAACACGCGCGTCCGCAACGCGTCGGTCGCCAGCCCCTCGTCGCGCGGATGCGCGTCGTGGTGTGCGCGCACCTCGGCGAGCACGCGCTGCTCCGCCTCCCGGAGCGCCGCGGCCGACACGATCACCCCACCAGCGACGACGATCCGTCCATCCTGCTGCATCGCGGTCACGAGCGCCGCCGCGGCCGTCCCGTGGAGCGCGCAACGGCTGCCCAGCTCCGTTTGCGCCAGCCCGTCCAGCCCGGCGTCCTCCACCATCGCCAGCAGGGCGGCAGGCGCGTCCCCCGCCAGCCGTCGTGCCCGCGTGCGTCCGGCCGTGGTCCGCGCGCCTCTGGACGGCGGGCACGGATCCAGGATCCACCCTCCGCCGATCGTCGCGGCGGGTGACAGGGCGCGCACGATGACGCGATCGCCCCTGGTCAGCGCCGCCGGATGGCGCAGGTGAAGCCGCGCGGCCGCAGCGCGCCCGGCGGCGATTTCCGGCCCGTCCACCACGGTGACCCGTCCGGCGGTCTCCCCCGTGCCGGCATGGATCCGGACGCGCGTGCCGTGCCGGAGCGCGGGACCTGACGCCAGTACTTCGAGCTCGACGTCGATGCGGCGCGTCACCCTGAGCGCACCAGGCGCCGTCAGCGTCTCGCCACGCGACACGTCCGCCCGATCCACGCCCGCCAGGTTCACGGCGACCCGCTGACCCGACCGCGCCGACGCCTGCCGCTCCCCGTGTACCTGGAGACCGCGGATGCGGACCGGACGCGCAGACGGGAGGAGCACGAGATCGTCGCCTTCGGTCAGGCGGCCGCTCGTCAGCGTCCCGGTGACGACGGTCCCGAAGCCGCGCATGGCGAACACGCGGTCCACGGCCAGACGCGGCGGGCCGTCAACCGGCCGTTCGATCGAGCGCGTCGCCAGCAGGGTCAGCCGCCGTCGAATCTCGTCCAGCCCCTCGCCCTGCACGGCCGACACCGCCACCATCGGAGCGCCCTCGAGGAACGTGCCTGCCACCAGCCGGGCGACCTCCGTCCGCGTCTGCTCGACGCGCGCACGATCGACGCGATCGGCCCGCGCGATGGCCACGACACCGGCTCGAATGCCGAGCAGGCGGCAGATGTCGACATGCTCGCGCGTCTGCGGCATCACCGACTCGCCGGCGTCCACGACGAGCAGCACCGCATCGATGCCCCCGGCTCCCGCGAGCATGTTGCGCACGAACCGTTCGTGGCCCGGCACGTCCACGAACGACAGCACCGTCTCGCCGGCCGTCGTGTGCGCGAACCCCAGGTCGATCGTGATGCCGCGCGCCTTCTCTTCAGGGAGCCGATCGGGATCCGTGCCCGTCAACGCCAGCACGAGCCGGCTCTTGCCGTGGTCGATGTGGCCGGCGGTGCCGATGACGAAATGACGCGGGAGCGTTGGAGACGGGAGCATTGGAGATTGGGGATTGGGGATTGGTGATTGAGGATTGCATTGGTGATTGAGGATGGCATTGGCGATTGGCGGCTGAGGCGCGATGTCCGTGTTGGGATTCGGGCCTTGGGACTTGGCTTGGGCCTTGGGTTTCGGGACTTGGGATTTTCCCGTTCATCCGTCCTATGCTTCTCCTGGAAGCGAACGGGACCCGGCGGTCCTCCCGGTCTTCAAAACCGCGCGTTCCCCGCATGCCGGGGAAGCTGGGTTCGACTCCCAGGCGCTTCCGCCACCGCTCACCCCTGCCGGCCGGCCGGCCACAGCCACGCCGCGCCACGGACGCCGCTCGCGTCCCCGTACCGCGCCTTCACGAGCCGCGTGCGGACGGTGTCGGAGAAGATGTACCGGTCCCACACGCGCGGCACGCGCTCGTACCACCGGTCCACGTTGGACAGCCCGCCACCGAGCACGATCACGTCGGGGTCCAGCAGGTTGACGACCGACGCCAGCCCGCGCGCCAGCCGATCTTCGTACCGCGCCAGCGCCGCACTCGCCACCGCGTCCCCCTCGTCCGCGCGCGCGACGATGGCGGCAGGCTCCATCGCGCCCGGAGCCGACCGCGCCAGATCCGCAGCCAGCCCCGGGCCCGACAGGAACGTCTCGATGCAGCCCGACCGGCCGCAGTAGCAGGCCGGCCCCGGCCACTCGTCGGCCGTCGGCCACGGCACGGGATTGTGTCCCCACTCGCCGGCGATCGCGTTGGGCCCGGTCAGCACCTCGCCCCGGGCCACGATGCCCCCGCCGACGCCGGTCCCCAGAATGACGCCGAAGACCACCGCCGCGCCCGCGGCCGCACCGTCGGTCGCTTCCGACAGCGCAAAGCAGTTCGCGTCGTTGGCCATGCGCACGCGCGGCCCGAGCCGGGCGTGCAGGTCCTGGAGCAGCGGCCGGCCGTTCAGCCACGTCGCGTTGGCGTTCTTCACGAGCCGGCTTACGGGTGACCACGCGCCCGGTATGCCGACGCCGATCGTCGCCCGCGTGCCGGCGGCAGCGTCGAGTTGCTCGGCGGTCTCGACGATCGCCCGGACAGTGGCCGGGTAGTCCCGTGGTGTCGCGATCCGGCGCCGCGCCAGCTCCTCCCCGCCGCGGCCGAACAGCACCCCTTCGATCTTCGTGCCGCCGAGATCGATGCCGACACGCATGTCAGGGAAGCGAGGGCGGCGCGAACGTGCTCGACGTGTCCACGTTGAAACGCCGGTAGTCCGAGTAGACCGACTCGCCGTAGATCCGCATGCGTCGCAGCAGCAGCACCCGCGCGCTGGCGGTGTACGCCGTCCGCGCCGGCAGCCACACGCCGTCCACGCGGCGGCGCTCGAACGTCATCGCGGACCCCTTGTGCAGCCGGGCGAGCAGCCCCCAGCCGAGCGTGGCGTCCCCGATCGCTTCGACCTCCAGGCGCACCATCTCGTAGGCGGCCTCGCTGATCCACGCCCGGCCCGCGAACCGGCGCAGGATGCCGCCGACGCGCGTGTCGGTCCGGACGCCGGGCCTGGGATCGATGGCCACGACGATCGTGTCGTGGCCGGCCGTCCGCTCCCGACCGAGCATCCGGAACTCGAAGACGCGGAACGCGTCCTCGATGATCTTTTGGCGGTCCTCTTCGCGCTTCGCGGCGCGTTCGGCCTCCGCCTCAGCCACCTTCTCCGGGTCGCGCGCCAGCTTCCGCGCGTACGCCTCGACCTCCTCCCGGCGTTCGCGGTCCGTCCGCTCCAGCTCGCGTGCGGGAACGGCGCGCCCGTCCTGTTCGATCACCCGCTCCCAGCGATCCTCGCCGGGCAGGCCGGGGTAACTCTCCAGCACCATGACCTCGTCGTCGTGCCGGCGGCCGTTTCCATCCAGCTTGCCGCTGTGGCGCGTCTCGACGTAGGTCCAGTCGCGCTGGAGCGCCGCGTCGGTCTCGAGCCGGCTGCGCACTTCGCGCCTGAACGTCTCCGGGTCGGGCAGCGGCCGTTCCGGCGCGGGCCGTTCCTGCGCGCCAAGCGACCAGACGAGCACGAGGCACACGATCGCTCCCAGGCGCATGCCCCACAGGATACCGTGGAGTTACGATGAACCGTGGGGCCCACGCCGCGCGTCTTACTTCGAGGCACCCCCCACACGGACTAGCGAGGGATCCTCATGTCACGCTCCGTCACTGCCGCGCTGCTGTTCGCCGCCACCGTCACCGCCGCGCCATCTGCGCAGTCCACCGCCATTCAGGCGGTGCGCGCCGCCGTGGCGGCCGGCGATCTCGGGCAGGCCGAGCAGATCGCCCGCGAGGCGATGGCCCGCCAGGAGGGGTCCGGCGAATCGCTCGAGGCGTTGTCCTGGGTCGCGCGGGGGGCCCTCGCCGCAGGCCGACTCGACCTGGCCGACCGGGTCGCCCAGGACACGCAGTCCCGCGCGGAAGCCCTGCTCCCCACCCGGCCGTTGGACCTCGAGCCGCACCTGCCGATCGCGCTCGGCGCGGCCTTCGAGGTGCAGGCACGGGTGCTCGAAGCCGGCGGCGGCCGCACCGACGCCATCCGTCTGCTGCAACGCGCGCTGGACCGCTACGGCAACACGTCCATTCACGAGCGGCTGCAGAAGAACGTCCATCTGCTCAGCCTCACCGGCAGCCGGGCAATCCCGCTCGACACCAACGAGTTCCTGGGTGACCACCGGTCGTCCATCCGCGACCTCCAGGGACATCCCCAGTTGCTGTTCTTCTGGGCGCACTGGTGCTCGGACTGCAAGGCGCAGGGCGATTCCCTGGCCCGGATCAAGGCGGAGTTCGGCCCGAAGGGCCTCGTCGTCGCAGCCCCCACCCGGCGCTACGGCTACATCGGCGCGCGCGAGGAGGTCTCGATGGCGGAAGAACGCCGTCACATCGAGACGACCCGGCGGGAGTTCTACCCGTTCCTGGAGGACGTGCCGGTGCCGCTGGCCGCGCGCAACTTCCGCGCCTACGGCATCAGCTCGACACCCACGATCGTGCTGGTGGACGGGGACGGCGTCGTGCAGCTCTACCACCCCGGGCGCATGGCCGACGCCGAGCTGTACGCCGCCGTGCGCGCCCTGTTCTAAGGGCCCTGGCCGGAATAAGGTTGCCGACTCCCGGGCGGCGAGGCGCCCGGATCGCCAGGCGCGAGGAGGGAGCAGGCCGGGTGCCTGTGACCGACGAGCAACGCCGCGAGGCGGGATGCCTCGTCGGCCGAGATGGCAACCTTATTCCGGCCAGGGTCCTAAAGGCGGCCGGTGTTCCGGCCAGGGAGACCGGGCCGTTTACCTGGGCCGTCGAACCGTGCTTCACTGACCTGATGCCCATGTCACGTCTGCGGCTCGCCATGCCCCTTGCCGCCCTGTGCGCGGCGTTCGTTCCGCCGTCCGCCGCGGCCCAGGCACCGTCTTCGTCCGGCCAGCCTGCCGCCAGGTTCGAGCTGCCCCCGGTCGTCGTCACGGCCGAGAAGCGGCCGGAACCGGCCGAGGACGTCAACGCCAGTCTCACCGCGGTGACGCGCGACACGATCGAGCGCATTGACGCGCGGTTCGTGAAGGACGCCGCCCGCTTCGCGCCCAACGTGTACATGCACGAGTTCAGCGCGCGCAAGCTGAGCAACCCGCGGTTCCGCGGCATCGGATCGAGCCCGAACAACCCGGCGATCACGACCTACATCGACGGCGTCCCGCAGCTCAACGCGAACTCGTCGAGCGTGGAGCTGATCGACGTCGAGCAGATCGAGTTCATCCGCGGGCCGCAGAGCGCGCTCTTCGGGCGCAACACCGTGGGCGGGGTGATCAGCGTCGCGAGCCGCACCCCGTCGCTGACGGAATGGACCGGCAGCCTGGACGCTCCGTTCGGCAACTACGGCAGCCGCGAGGCCCGGTTATCCGCCTCGGGCCCCCTCGTCGCCGACCGCGTCGCCATCGGGCTGGCAGCCGGCTACGCCGGGCGCGACGGGTTCAGCGTGAACGACGCCACGGGCCGGTCGATCGACGATCGCGCGGCCAGCTACGGCAAGGTGCAGATGCTCTGGACGCCGAACACGTCGTGGCACGCGCGGCTGCTGGTCAGCGGCGAACGGGCGCGCGACGGCGACTACCCGCTCAAGGACCTTCGCACGCTCCGCCAGGATCCGTACAGCGCCCCGCGCAACTTCGACGGCTCCACCGAGCGGGACGTCGTGGCCCCGACCTTCCTGCTGTCGTACACCAGCCCCGGACTCACCGTGTCGAGCACCACGGGCGTGGTGCGCTGGACCACGCACGACACGACCGACCTGGACTACGGCGTCCTCCCCCTGATCGTGCGGACGAACGAGGAACGCAGCCTGCAGGTCACGCAGGAGGTCCGCCTCGCCTCACCGCAGGCCTCGCCGCTGCGGCTCTCCGACACCGTCACGATGGCATGGCAGGCCGGCATGTCGCTGTTCACGCAGCGCTACGACCAGGATGCCGTGAACGCCTTCGCGCCGTTCGTGCTGTCGCCGTTCCTGCCGCTGCCCGCGAACCAGCACTCCCCCGTCGCCTCGCTGGACGACAGCGGCGTGGGCGCCTACGGGCAGGGCACCTGGACCGTCAACGAACGGGTCGATCTCAGCGTGGGGGCGCGCGTGGACCGCGAGAACAAGGACGCGGACATCCGGACGTTCTTCGACCCGCCGATCGCCCCGCCCACCCGGGTCGAAGCCGATGCCAGCTTCACGCACGTGTCGCCGCGCGTGTCGGCCGGCTTCCGGGTCGGGCCCACCGCTCGGGTGTACGCCACCGTCGCCCAGGGCTACAAGGCCGGCGGGTTCAACGCCACGTCGCCGCTGGGCCGCGAGGCGTACGACGAGGAAACGAGTTGGAACTACGAAGGGGGCGTCAAGACGACGTGGCTCGATCGGCGGCTGTCGCTCACCGCCGCCGTGTTCCGCATCGACTGGCGCGACCTGCAGGTGAACCTGCCCAGCCCGCAGCGCCCGGCACAGTTCTTCATCGACAACGCGGGCGGCGCAACGAGCTCGGGGCTGGAGGTGGAGGCAGCGGCGCGGCCCGCGCCCGGCCTGGACCTCTTCGGATCGCTCGGCTACACGCGCGCCACGTTCAACGACGGCACCACCTCGAGCGGCGTCCCGGTCGGTGGCAACGTCCTGCCCTACACGCCAGACTTCACGGCCAACGTGGGCGCCCAGTACACCCGGCAGGCGGGAGGAGTCGAGGTGTTCGTCCGGGGCGACGTGACGGCAACCGGGGAGTTCGCCTACGACGACTTCAATGCGGCCTCGCAGGAAGCCTACACCCTGGCCGAGCTGCGCGGCGGCATCCAGGGCGGCAACCTGCTGGCGGAGATCTGGGTGAAGAACGCGTTCGATGCGCGCTACGTGCCGCTCGCCTTCGCCTACCCGGGCCTCGCGCCGTCGGGGTTCATCGGCGAGCCGGGCGCGCCCCGGACGTACGGCGTGCGGCTGGGCGTGCGGTTCTAGAGGAGCGCGCAGGCCGACCCGCCTACGCGCCCCGCTCGCCCTATCTGCCCTGTCCTCCGCCGGCCACGCCGGGAATGGTCGCGCCCTGCGCGCCGCGATAGTCCTCCACCGGCACGCCCCGCGCCTGCATGATCTGCCGCAGCAGGGTTGCCGTCTCCGGCCACGCCTTGAACGTGCCGCCCATGTTGAGGCCGTTGGCGATGTTGAACGCCGTGTAGCCCTCGTGGTCCCTGGCGTCGAGCGCAGTGCCCGCGGCCACGAGCAGCGGGACGGCCCCGTTCGCGCCGGTTCTCGCCACGCCGTGGAGCGGCGTCTCGCCCAGCCGGTTCACCGCCGTGGCGTCGCCCCCCAGGCTCAGACACAGACGGACCGCGTCGCTCGCCTCTTCGGGCGATCCGGGGTTCTCGCCCAGGTTGTGCATGCCCACCCCGGCCGCCACCATGAGCGGCGTCGTGCCGTCCACGTTGCCCAGAGCCGGATCGGCGCCCAGCGCCACCAGCATCTTCATCAGCTCGAGGTCGAAGCGGGCCGCCGCGAGGAAGAACGGAGTACCGCCGATCCGGTTCAGGTCGTTGCGGCCCGAGTAGAGCGTCGTCATCTCCCTCGTCATGCGCGCGTTGACGTCGGCGCCGCGCGCCACGAGCGCCTTGACCAGCGTGAGGCTGTCCACGCCGCCGCGGACGACGGGGGCCATCTGGTTCAACCCGCGGTTCGGGCGCCGCGTGTACGCCACCTGGTGGAGCGGGCTCCACCCCTGAGCGGCGGCGTTCGGATCCGCACCGCGATCGAGCAGCAGCACCGCCATGTCGTAGCGCGCCGTCATGATCGCCAGCACCAGCGCGCTCGTGCCGTCGTCGGCCAGCACGCTGTTGACGTCCGCGCCCGCGTCCAGCAGCGCCGTGGCCGCGGCGGCGGCTCCAGCCCGCACGGCGAACAGCAGCGCCGTGAACCCGCTGTCACCCGGTTCGTAGGAGCTGAGCGGACCGCTCACGCGCGATCGGGTGTCGACCTCGGCGCCCGCCTCGATCAGCACGCGCACCGCCTCGGCGTTGTTCGCCGCGGCCGCCCACATGAGCGCCGTCTGCTGCTTCCAGCTGTCCCGTGCGCCGACGTCCGCGCCCCGGGCGAGGAGCAGCTTCACGGCGTCGGGCCGGCCCGTGCGGGCCGCCGTCATCAGCGCCGTTTCTCCGCCGGGTTGCGCCGTGGTGACGCTGGCGCCGGCGTCGAGCAGCCGCTCGATCATCACCGCGCTGCCGTTGACCGCCGCGAGCGACAGCGGCGCCACGCCGTAGCGGTTGGTCCGATCCACGGCCGCGCCCGCCCCCAGCAGCAGGCCCGCCATCTCCAGGTTGTCGTGCTGCGCCGCCCAGTGCAGGGCGGTCGTGCCATCCGGGGCGGCGGCGTTGGCGTCACCGCCCTGGAGGAGCGCACGCACGGCGCTGAGATCGTTGCGCGCGGCCGCCTCGACCAGCGCTTCGCCGGCCGCGGCCGTACCGGCCGTGGCGGACAGGAGCAGGAGCACCAGCGTGGACCGCCGGGGACACATCGTCAATTCGTCGTCTCCTCGGGAGGGACGGCTGAAGCCGGCCCCCGCAGGCGTGCAGCCTTCGCGCCCGGCGCCGTCCGGTTGTGGGAGCCGGCTTCAGCCGGCCCTCCGGCCTTCATGCGAGGTCCAGCCGGCCCGTGCTGTCGCCCAGGCTCTCGGCCTCGACGCCTGCACGCTCCAGCATCGTCAGCAGCAGGTTGGTCACCGGCGTGTCGATCGGCGCCGCGACGTGGCGCGCGCCGCCGGCCTGCCGCCCCCCGACGACGAGCATCGGCAGGTCGCGGTGGTCGTGCAGGTTCGAGTCGCTGAGGCCGCTGCCGTACAACAGCATCGAGTGGTCCAGGACCGATCCCTCACCCTCCGGCATCGAGCCGAGCCGATCGAGCAGCCGCGCGAACAGCGACGCGTGATAGGTGTTGACCTTCTTGTAGAGATCCATCCGCTCCGGCTTGTCACCGTGGTGCGACAGCGGGTGATGCCCCTCGGTCACGCCGATCTCCGGGTAGGTGCGGCTGGTGATGTCGCGGCCGTACATGAACGTGAACACGCGCGTGATGTCGGCCTGGAAGGCCAGCCCCACCAGCTCGAACATCAGGAGCAGGTGATCCGTGAAGCTGTCGGGAATCCCGACCGGGGGGGCGGTGAGTTCCGGCGCCGCGGTCACGTCCGTCTTCGTCTCGACCTTCTGGAGCCGCCGCTCGACGTCGCGCACGGCATCGAAGTACTCCGCGGCCCTGGCGCGGTCGGCCGGGCCGAGCCGACGCTGCAGCCGCGTCAGGTCCTCCGCCACCTGGTCGAGGATGCTGAGGTGCGTGCGCACGCGGGCGGCGCGCGCGTCAGGGCTGCCGCCCTCGCCGAACAGCCGCTCGAAGACCGCTCTCGGGTTGTGTTCGGTCGGCAGCGGCGTCGTGGGCGTCCGCCACGAGATGGTGTTCATGTACACGCAGCTGTAGCCGTTCTCGCAGTTGCCGACGACGAAGCCCTGATCCATCGACAGCTCGATCGAGGCCAGCGCCGTGTCGCGACCGAGCGTGGCGGCCGCGATCTGGTCCGCGGTGACGCCCGCCCGGACATCCGCACCCTGCGTCTTCCGCGGGTGCACACCG
Source organism: Acidimicrobiia bacterium (assembly GCA_016871255.1). Taxonomy (GTDB): domain Bacteria; phylum Acidobacteriota; class Vicinamibacteria; order Vicinamibacterales; family UBA2999; genus VFZH01. The sequence goes on from VFZH01000080.1 coordinate 15,312, forward strand.
TTGAGGAACGTGGCCGAGGAGCGGGTGTGCTCGCCCTGGCCGTCCCCGAGCGGCAACGCCTGCAGGTGGCTGCACCCGCTCACGACGGTCAGCCGGTCCCGGAAGCCGGCGAGCGGCGCGAGAATCGGCGACAGCTCCACGCCCGCGCCCGTGCCGGACGGCTTCCAGTGGTTGACACCCTTGTGGTTCATCGACACCCCGGACGGGATGAAGAGGAAACCGAGCCGCGTCACGGGCGCCGCGGCCGTGCGCGCCGTGGCCGTCAGCGCCGGCACCATCGCGTCGAGGAGCGGCAGCGCAAGCGCGACACCGGCGCCGCGAAGAAGGGTGCGTCGTGGGAGGGCCGTTCTGGAGATGATCATGGTGGCTTGTCCCTGGGCCGGCTGAAGCCGGCCCCTACGAGTCACACGGGTACGGCTCGCGGCTCACGGTCACGGCTCACGGCTCGTCGTACGCATCAGGAACGGCGGGCTGGTCGCGATGCCTGCGATCAGCGACGAGAACCGGTACTCCTCGCGCGCTGCATCGCGCAGGATCGCCCGGACGGCGGGGGCGTCGTAGTACTCGAGCCCGCGACCCAGCGCGTAGGTCAGGAGCTTCTCGACCACCGTCGTGAGGAACCGGTCGGATCGGCCGAGTAACGCGTCGCGCAGCCCTTCCGGCCCGGAGAACGCACGCCCGTCAGGCGTCGAGCCGCTCGCGTCGATCGGGACGAACACGGCCAGCCGGCTGTCTTCGCCCGCCTCGACCTCCCGCCACCGCCCCGCCTGGTCGAAGTTCTCGAGCGCGAGCCCGAGCGGATCCATCAGGGCATGACAGCCCGAACAGGCCGGGTTGCGCCGATGCACGGCCATCCGCTCGCGCATCGTCACGGCGCGAACCGTGCCGGCGTCCTCGAGCGGCGGCACGTCGGGCGGCGGATCCGGCGGCGGCACGCCGAGGATGTTCTCGAGGATCCACTTGCCCCGCTTGACCGGCGACGTGCGGTTCGGCTCCGACGTCACGGCCAGCACGCTGCCCTGCCCGAGCAGCCCCACGCGCGGGCTGCCGGCGGGAATCTCCACCCGGCGGAAGTGCGCGCCCTGCACGTGCGGGATGCCGTAGTGCACCGCCAGCCGCTCGTTGAGGAACGTGTACCTGGCCGTGAGAAGGCTCAGGACGCTCCGGTCCTCGCGGATGATGCTCTCCACGAACAGTTCCGTCTCGCGGCGCAGGGCCCGACGAAGGCCCTCGTCGAAGTCCGGGTCCGTGTACGGGTCCGGTGCCAGCGCGGGCACGTTGCGCAGGTAGAGCCACTGCCCGGCGAAGTTCTCCACCAGCGCTGCGGCGCGCGCGTCCGCCAGCATGCGCCGTGCCTGCTGTTCCAGCACGGCGGGATCGGTCAGCGTGCCGCGCTCGGCCGCCGCCAGCAGTTCGTCGTCCGGAAGGCTGCTCCACAGGAAGAACGAGAGGCGCGACGCCAGATCGAGATCGGCGACCCGGTACGGCGTGCCGGGCGGCAGGTCACGCGGTTCGGTCTCGATGCGGAACAGGAACTCCGGACTCACGAGCAGTCGCTGTACGGCGTGCGCTATCGCCTCGTCGAAGCTCCCCGTCTCGCGGCCGGCGCGGAACGTCTCCAGGAGCGGCTCCAGGTCCTGGTCCGTCACCGGCCGGCGGAACGCACGGCGCGCCAGCGCCGCGAGAATCGTGCGCGCGCAGGCCGGCTCGTCGGCGGCAGACGGACGACAGACGAAGATGCGCGCGCGGCTCGGGGTGTCGCCCGGGCCGGTCGCGTCGAACGGGCCGCTGATCTCGATGCTGCGGACGTACGCGCCGCGACGCGGCGTCCAGACGTTCGACCCGGTCGGGAACGGGTTCTGGAACGGCTCGACGCGGGTCTCGAGCAGCGCGGGCGTGCGGTTGAGCCAGGTGGCCACCAGGCCGCGGCGGCCCGCGCGGGCCGTGAACCGGACCTGCCAGTCGGCGTCCAGCAGATGCCGGCTCGCGCCCATCCCACCGTCCAGTTCCTCGTTCGGCGCGGGACGATCCGGCGCGGGGGGCGATGCCGGCGCATCCTGTCCGGCACGTGCCGGATCCGGCGCATCGGGCGGTGCGGCCTGCTGCAACCCCGCGAGCCCGCCGCCGTAGTCCGCCCGGGTCCGGACCGGGAGCTGCCGGCTGGCGGCCAGCGTGAACACCTGCAGCCGTTCGCCGTCGAGGCTGACCTCGAGCTGCTGCGGCACGTCGTACCGCGGGATGTCCATGTCCTGCCCGGCGGTCTGGCGCGCCAGCCGCACGCGCACGAGGTACTCGCCATCGGCCGGGAAGTAGTAGTCGATCCGGGCGCCACCGCGTGTGCCGAACGGGAGGCCGTCCAGCCGCGCGTCCTGCGACAGCTCGTCCGACACGCGGAACACCTGGAAGTCCGGCGCGTCCGGCGGCAAGCCGAC
>VFZH01000081.1 GCA_016871255.1 Acidimicrobiia bacterium
GGCGGCCGGGCCCGCCTGGTCGGCGCGGTCGGCCGTGACGGCGCCGGGGTGCGGCTGGTTGACGCGCTGCCGGCCGCGGTGGAGCGTGGTGGTCTCGTGCGGCCGGCCGGGTTCGCGACCGCGGTCAAGACGCGCATTCTCGCCGGCGGCGTCCACTCGGCGAAGCAGCAGGTCGTGCGCATCGACCGCCCGGGCACCCGGCCGATCGACGCGCGAACCCGCGTGGCCATCGAGCGAAAGGCGCTCCGGGCCGCGGAGGTGTCGCACGCTGTCCTCGTGTCCGACTACGGCTCGGGCCTCGTGACCCCCGCGCTGGTGGGCCGGCTGCGGGCGATGGCGCGCACGCGCGGGATCCCGATTCTCCTCGACACCCGGTACCGGCTGCTCGACTACCGCGGGCTCACCCTCTGTGCGCCCAACGAGTCGGAAGTGGAGCAGGCGCTCGGCGTCCGCATCGGCGACGACCTGCGAGCCCTGGAACGAGCGGGGCGCGCGCTGTTGGCCGCCACGCGCGCGTCGGCCGTGCTGATCACGCGCGGGAGCCGCGGGATGGCGCTCTTCGAGCCGGCGCGCCGCACGGTGCACATTCCCATCCACGGGTCCGACGAGATCGCCGACGTGACCGGCGCGGGGGATACGGTGATCGCGGCGCTGGCGCTCGCCCTGGCCGCGGGTGCGACCTGTGAAGCGGCCGCGCGGCTGGCCAATTACGCCGGCGGCATCGTGGTGATGAAGCGTGGGACGGCCACCGTGTCGGCTGAGGAGATGCGGGCGGCGGTTGGAGCCGATGACGCGGCGGCGGGACGGTCCGGGAGGGACGCCTCGCGTGGGTGAGGTGGTGTCGCGTGAGGCGCTCATCGCCCGCCTGGCGCCGGGTGCCCGCGGCGACCGGACCGTGGCGCTGGCCAACGGCTGCTTCGACCTGCTGCACGTGGGGCACGTGCGCTACCTGGCGGGTGCGGCGCTCGAAGCCGACGTGCTGGTCGTGGCGGTGAACGACGACGCGTCCGTGCGGGCGCTGAAGGGGGAGGGGCGCCCGGTGCTGCGGGCGGAGGATCGCGCGGAGCTGGTGGCCGCGCTGCGCACGGTGGACTACGTCGTGGTGTTTTCCGAGGCGACTGTCGGCCCGCTGCTCACCTCGCTCCGTCCCGACGTGCACTGCAAGGGCACCGACTACACCGTCGAGACCGTGCCCGAGCGCGACGTCGTGGCGGCCTACGGTGGCCGCACGGCGATCGTCGGCGATCCGAAGGACCACTCGACGCGCGATCTGCTCGCGCGCCTGGCCCGGACGTCGTGACGCGCGTCCTGCTCATCAGGCTCGGCTCGCTCGGCGACGTCATCCACGCGATGCCCACGGCCGCGGGTCTGAGGACCGCGTTCCCCGATGCCCGGATCGACTGGGCGACCGATCCGCAGTACGTGCCGCTCGTGCGGCTGGTGGAGGGCGTGGATGGCGCGATCGGCGTGGACACGCGCGCGTTCGGCGGGCGGGACGGGCTCGTGCCCGGCGTGCGCACGCTGCGGAGGGCGCGCTACGACGCGGTGCTCGATCTGCAGGGGCTGCTGAAGTCCGCCGTGCTCGCGCGGGCGGCAGGCGGGAGCCGGACGATCGGCTTCGCCCGGGAGCACCTGCGGGAGCCCGCGGCGCGGTTCTTCTACACGGACGCGGTGGACCCGGGCGGAGCCACGCACATCATCCGGAAGAACCTCGCGCTTGCCGCGGCGCTGGACCCGGTGGCTGGACGGTGGGTGCCCACGGCGCCGTTTCCGCTGCGTGTGCCCCCCTCGGAGGCGATCGCGCGGTTCACCGAGCGGTTCGCGCCCGACGGGTTCGTGCTCGTCAACCCGGGGGCCGCGTGGCCGAACAAGCGATGGCCGCCCGAGCGTTTCGGTGCGCTGGCGTCCAGGCTGCGGCGCACGCGCGGCTCGACCTCCGTGGTGTTGTGGGGGCCGGGAGAAGAGCCGCGGGCCGAGGCTGTCGTCGCGGCGTCGGACGGCGCGGCCGTGCTGGCGCCGCCGACGACGATCCCGGAGCTGCTGGCGCTCGCCTCGCGCGCGCGGATCATGATCTCGGGCGACACCGGGCCGCTGCACGCGGCGTCCGCGGTGGGGACGCCGGTCGTGGCGCTGTTCGGGCCGACGCGTGCGGAGCGCAACGGTCCATGGTGCGGAGACGACGGCGTGATCAGCCGCTTTGCGGACTGCCAGTGCGCATACCAGCGGCAGTGCCGGCTGAGCGCCCCCTGTCTCGGGACGATCGCCGTGGACGAGGTCGTCGAGGCCGTGCTGCGCCGGCTGGATCGGCGGCCGGCGTGAGGCGCGCATGATGGCCTCGGGGCGGATTCGGGAGCGGCTGGCCCGGTGGCGCGTGCGGCTCGGGTTCCTGGTGGCCGTGGTGGCGCTCGGCGTGGCGCAGCCGTCGTGGGCGTCGTGGCGGATCGGGCTGGCGGTGGCGCTGCTGGGTGAAGGCGTCCGGGTGTGGGCCGCCGGGCACCTCGAGAAGGGGCGCGAGGTGACCCGCTCCGGTCCGTATCGCTGGAGCCGCCATCCGCTGTACATCGGCTCGACGCTGATCGGGCTCGGGATCGTGATCGCGTCGCGTCACGCGGGGCTGGCCATCCTGGCGGCTGTGTACTTCGCCGCGACGATCGCCGCGGCGGTGCGGACGGAGGACGCTGAGCTGCGGCGTGTGTTCGGTTCGGAGTACGACGCGTATCTGGACGCCGGGCCGCAGCCCGCCTCTCGGCGGTTCAGCGCCGCGCGTGCCGTCCGGAACCGCGAGTACCGGGCGGTGATCGGGCTGGCGGCGGGCTTCGCGCTGCTTGCCTTGCGCGCCGGCGGACTTCTATAATCGCTCCTTTGGCTGATGGCCGCGGAAGGCTGCTGTGGGTGCGCCGCGCCGCAGGGGGAAGGCCGAATGGTGGGGCAAGCCGCGCCGAAGCGCAAAGAGCGTAGGCGGGGCGGTTAGCTCAGTGGTAGAGCACCGGTCTTACACGCCGGCTGTCACAGGTTCGAATCCTGTACCGCCCACCAGTCCCCGTAAGGGCCCCAAGGGCTGGAGCGGTACGGGCGGAAACGCAGTAGTGTTAGAGGCGATGCGCCTGCCAGCGCATCGTGTCCAAGCCTGGGGTGGTAGTTCAGTTGGTTAGAACGCCGGCCTGTCACGCCGGAGGCCGCGGGTTCGAGTCCCGTCCACCCCGCCAACCTTCTCTGTCGTCGAGTTCCCACTGGGTGTGCCGCGGCACGGGTGGCCTCAGGCGCGTTCGCGCGTGGAGGTGTCGATGTTCCTGACGAAGGCGACAGGGTTGTGGGCCGCGGCCGCCGCCGTCTCGGCGTTGTCCATGGATCTCCCAGCACAGAACAGGAACACGCCCCTGGCACGGTGGTGGGAGCCGACCAACGACCTCCCCAATCCCTGGGGAAGCGGCGAAGTGCTCCCGCTCCCGGCGGGGCGGACGTGGGGTTCGAGCGCCGGGGTGGACGTGGACCCGACGGACGGCACGTTCTGGGTCGTCGATCGCTGCGGGGCCAACACGTGTGTGGGTTCGGACCTGGACCCCATCCTCCACTACGACGCCGACGGCACGCTCCTGGGGAGCTTCGGCCGGGGGGTGTTCGCGTTTCCCCACGGCATCCACGTCGACGGCGACGGCAACGTGTGGGTGACGGATCCGCTGCCCGTGGACGGCAGGGGGGCCGGCGGCTCGGTCGGCCAGCAGGTCACGAAGTTCAACCGCCGGGGCGACGTGCTGATGACGCTGGGCACGAAGCTGGTGACCGGCAGAGGTGTCAATACCTTCAGTTCGCCGTCGGACGTCGTCGTCGCCCGAAACGGCGACATCTTCGTGGCGGACGGCCATGCCACGGGCACCAACGAACGCCTGGTGAAGTTCGATCGGAACGGCCGGTTCCTCGAGGAGTGGGGCGTGCCGGGATTCGGGCCGTGCGGGACCAACCAGTTCTCGAGCCTGCACGCCCTGGAGATCGACTCCCGGGGCCGGCTGTTCGTGGGCGATCGGGACAACAACCGGATCCAGATCTTCGACCAGGACGGCAACTTCCTGGAGTGCTGGTACCAGTTCGGCCGGCCGAGCGGGATTCACATCGACGCGAACGACCGCATCTACGTGGCGGACTCCGAGTCGCGGATGGACGATCCCGACTACGGCGGTCCGCCGAGCCCGTTCCGGCGCGGGATCCGCGTGGGCAGTGCGGTGGACGGCTCCGTGGACTACTTCATCCCGGACCCGAATCCCACGGGCGGCACGAGCGCGGCTGAAGGGGTCGCCGCCAGCGACGACGGCATCGTCTTCGGCGCCGAGGTCGGCCCGAGACGCGTGGTCCGCTACCGGAGGCGGTAGCGCCCGGGAGGCGGCTTCGGTTCGCCTCCGGCAACCGCGTCCATAGCGGCACCCCACGCGCCGATCTCACTCACTTGTGATCGTGCGGAGATTGAGATTGGTCGTCTCGCCCTCGGACAACGTGAGCGAGGTTGCGCGCGGGCGGAGGCCCCCCAGGTAGCCGGTATCGGTCCAGGCTCCCGGCTCGACACTCTCGATCGCAATCGCGAGGTACCGCGCCGGCGGAAGGCCGACGAGTTCGAAACGTCCGGTCTGATCTCCGACAGCCTCAGAAGCGATCCCGTGGAACCCGCGGTGCGGGGCGGACGCTACGGGTTCCACAGCGCGGTGCCTGGCGCCGTCCTGAAGGAGCCGGCCTGGCAGGCCAGGGGCAACACCGGACAGTCCGCTGTGGCTCCCCGCGCCGCCGCGCGCCTCCAGGCACGATCCGGGCTGTGGTCGCCGAGGGGTTTTCCTTTTCCGCGACTCGGCGTAAGCTCTCGTCCGTCGGCATGCTGACGCAGCCGGATCTGGCGGAGACGCGCGGCCGGCTGGCAGGGAGACTGGAATCATGAAGACGATAGGCAGGCTGCTGGGGGCGGTCGTGGTCGTGCTGCTCCTCCTGATCGGCTACGCCCGGGTGTTCGGCTTCGATCCGGGCCCGTGGCGGCCGGGGCTGTGGCTCACGGGCGAAGTGGCCGAGACACCCACCGACTGGTCGTTCATCAAGGAGATCGGCGGCCCCACGGCCATCGAGACGAAGGAACGGTTCTTCCCGGGCCTCGTGTACTCCCTCACCTCGTCCCGCTTCGTGCACAACGGGCACCTGTACCTGGGATCCGGCTACGCGACGGGCGTCAAGATGCCCGGAGGGCGGCACTGGAACCAGAACATCATCGCGGACCCGAGGGTGCGCGTGCGCATCGACGGCAAGCTGTACGACGGGAAGCTGGTGTACGTGGACGACAAGGACGAACACTTCGGCGTCATCAAGGAGTACGAACGGCAGTTCGGGATCTTCTGGGCGCCGGGCTACTACATCCACCTGTGGCGCATGGAGCCGCTGGCCTGACGGGTCGCGGCCCGAGAGGATATCCGTGTCCAACAAGACTCCGATCGCGCTCGCGCTGATCGTTGCCGTCGCGGCCGCCGGCTGCGGGGACTCCGAAGACCCGGTCTATGCCGACACGCACCCGCTGAGCGTGCCGCTCATCGTCACGCCGTCGGTCCAGGTCGGCAACGGGGAGGCCATCCTCTACAAGGTCTCCAACGTCTCCACGGGGTCGGCCAGCTTCCGGATGATGTTCTACACGGACGACGACCACATTCCGGCGTTCCACCGGGACTACGAGCGCGTGCGCGGCGGCCACACGGTGACCTTCGTGTACGAGCCGCCGATGGCCCCGATCGAGATCGGGGGCACGACGGTCGAAGTGCCGCAGGCCATCAGGGCCACGGTCGCGCCGATCCCGCTGGTCGATCACAACGTCGGGCGGAAGGTCGTCGCCAACGTGCAGATCGTCCGCGTGCACCAGGGTGCCGATGGTGCACCGCCCACGCTCGAGACACGCGAGATCGTGCCGCTGTCGCACTGCAACTACGAGCCGCGCACGCCGGTTCCCACCGGCCTCTGGTACTGGAACTGCGCCCCCGGCATCTACCCGCTCAAGCCGCTGCCCCCGTCGTAGCGGCCCCGTGGCCACCGTGAGGTGGCCGACAGCCCGCCCTGCGGCTCCCGCCGCGACCGGCGGTCGCGCGACCGCCCTGTATGATCGAGCGTGTGGCCGGCTGATCCGCGCGTGCGATCCCGACTCCAGACCACCGCATGGCTGGCGCTCGTCGCGGTGTTCTTCGCGATCCCCCTGGCGCGCGGCCTCGGCGACTTCCAGCTTCGCGGCGACGAGGCGATCTACGCCTACGCCGTCGATCGCATCCTCGAGACGGGCGACTGGCTGGCGCCGCGCGCCATCCAGTGGGATGGCCCCTTCCTCGAGAAGCCGCCGCTGAAGATGTGGCTCGTGGCCGGGGCCATGTACGCCGGCGTGCTGCCGCACGACGAGTTCGGCATGCGCGCCTGGGACGCGCTGTTCGGCATCGCGTCCTTCCTGTACGTGTTCCTGCTCGGCCGCCGCCTCATGGGACCCGTCTCTGGCGCGGCCGCGCTGCTGGTCCTCTTCACCATGCCGCAGCTGCTGACCGTGCACGGCCTGCGCAGCCACAACATGGAGGCGGCGCTGGTGCTCTGCCACTGCGGCGGCCTCTATCATTTCGCGCGGTGGATGGACGGGACGGGCAGGCGTCCCGCGCGGCATGCCACGGGCGTGGCGCTGTACTTCGTGCTCGGCTTCATGACGAAGTTCGTGGCGGCGCTCTTCCTGCCGCTGGTGTGTGCGGCTGTGCTGCTCGGCGCGCGTGAACGACACCTGCTGGCGCGGTGGCGAGAGTGGCGCGCGGGGGCGGCGCTCGCCGCGGGCCTCATCGTGCCCTGGTTCGCGTATGCGGCCATCCGCTTCGGCGACGGTTTCTGGCAGGAGATCGTCGGCATCCACGTGGTCACGCGCTTCACCGGCTCGCTGGATCCGGCGCACCTGGCTCCGTGGCACTACTACGTCACCTACACGTGGGCCGAGCTGGGACGATCCGGGAGCCGCTGGATCGTGTTGGCCGGGCTGGTGGAGCTGAAGCGGCAGGCGTGGGCCGGGCGCCCGGAAGCGCGGCTCCTGCTCTGGTGGTGGTGGCTGCCGATCGGGCTGATGTCGCTCGGCACGTCGAAGCTGTCTCACTACGTCTACCCGTTCCTGCCGCCGCTCGCGCTCGCGGCGGGGGTGATGACGGCGGCGGTCGCGCGGACGGCGGGGGAATGGCTGCGAGCCGCGGTCCGGACGGCCAGCTGGCCAGGGCGGTCCGGGCGCGCTGCCGCCGGACTGGGGATGATCGCCGCGCTGCTGTTCCTGCTGCCGTTTCGGCTCTACCCGATCCGGGCGGCGGAGCTCCGTCGCGAGAGCGCGCCGTTGCGCGCGCTGCGCGACTGCGCGCTGACGGTGCGCGCCGCCCGGCCGGAGCTTCCCTCGCGGGTCTACGTCGCCGGCTCGCCGTTTCTGAACCACGAGTACGCGTACTACCTTCGCTACGTCGGCGGGATCAGCCCGCTCGCCGAGGCGGATCCCGGCGCGGCGCTGAAGGCGTTGACGACGCCCGACGAGGAGGCGCTGGTGCTCGCGTCGCCGTCCGCGCTGGCCGCGTTCGAGTCGGAGTTGCGGGGGATCGAGGGGAGCCCGGGCGATCCCGACCGGCTCCCGCAGCCGCGTCGCGTGGTGTGGACGGAGCCGAACGTGGCGGCGCTGCTCCCGGGCGCCTATGCCGGCTGCGCGGACGCCGCCGTCGAGGCCGGCGCACGTGGCAGCCTTGACACGCTCCCGACCGGCTGACATCGTCGTCTCGCCGGGTTCCGCCGTGTTCGATCTCGCCGTTCCGCTCCATCGTCACTTCGGGCACGCGTCGTTTCGCGCCGGTCAGGAAGACCTGGTCCGCGCCGTGCTCGACGGGCAGGACGTGCTGGCCGTCATGCCCACGGGTTCCGGCAAGTCGCTCGGCTACCAGCTTCCGGCCGTGCTGCTGCGCGGCACCACGCTGGTCGTCTCGCCGCTGATCTCGCTGATGAAGGATCAGGTGGACGAGCTCAACCGCCGGGGGATTGCCGCGGCCGCGCTCCACTCGATGCTCCCGTCCGGCGAGCGGCAGCGCGCGCTGACGGCGGCCACGCGCGGCGAGCTCCGGCTTCTGTACGTCGCGCCGGAGCGTTTCGCGTCGGACTACTTCCTCCGAGCGCTCGACACCGTTCCGGTCGCGCGCTTCGTCGTGGACGAGGCGCACTGCGTCTCGGAGTGGGGGCACGACTTCCGGCCCGACTACCGCCGCCTGGCGGCGGCAGCGGCACGCTGCGGGCGCGGGGACGGTGGCCAGGGGCGGCCCGCGGTGGCCGCCTTCACCGCGACGGCGACACCCGAGGTGCGCGACGATATCGTCCAGCTGCTCGGGCTCGACGCGCCCCGCGTGATCGTGGCCGGCTTCGATCGGCCGAACATCGCGCTGCACGTCCGGGCCGTGGCCGGAGACACCGAGAAACGGACGCTGCTGCCGCAGCTGGTCGGATCCGGCCGGGCGCTGGTCTACGCGTCGACGCGACGAGGGGCGGAGGAGGCGGCCGACACCCTGCGCTCGCGCGGTATCGCGGCCAGCGCGTACCACGCCGGTCTCGTCGACGCGGAGCGGACCCGCGTCCAGGACGCGTTCGCGTCCGGGCAGGCGCGCGTCGTGTGCGCCACCAATGCGTTCGGCATGGGGATCGATCGTCCCGATGTCGAGGCGGTGATCCACGTCGACGTGCCCGGGTCGATCGAGGCCTACTACCAGGAGATCGGGCGCGCGGGACGGGACGGCCGTCCGGCCACGGCGACGCTGCTCTGGAACTACGCCGACGTGAAGACGCGGGAGTTCCTGATCGATCGGGGCCGGGACGACCTCGACACCCGCCGGGCCGAGGCGGTGGACCCCGCCGAACTGGATCGGCGGAAGGCGCTGGAGCACCGGAAGCTGCGCCGGATGGTGGCCTATGCCGACACGAGCGGCTGCCTGCGCGCCACGATCCTGCGCTATTTCGGCGATCCGGCGGTGGTCGAGCCGTGCGGCACCTGCGGCAACTGCGCGCGCCGGCGGCCGCTCGAAGACCGGGGACGCCTGCTGCTCCGGAAGATCCTGTCCGGCATCGCGCGTTCGGGCGAGCGGTACGGCCGGCGGAAGGTGGCGGCGATGCTCGTCGGGGACGTCGACGAGCTGCCGGAGGGGCTGCGCCAGCTGACCACGACCGGCCTGCTGCGCGGTGAAGACGGCCGGACGATCGAGCGGTGGATCGACGCCGCGTCGGGTGCAGGGCTGGTGGCCGTGACCGCCGACCAGTACCGGATGCTGAGCCTGACGCCGCTCGGTCGTGACGTCATGGCTGGCCGCGTGGAGGACGTGACGATCGCGCCGCCCGCGCCGCGCCCGGTTCGGTCCGCCCGCCTTCGCCAAGGCTCCGGCGGGGCTCGCTCCGGGGGCGCTCGCGTGGCGGTGAAGCACATCACGCTGGCCTCGACCGCAGAGCCGGTGGCGGCGGTCGTGGACGCGCTGAAGGCCTGGCGCCTCGACGAGGCGCGCCGCCGGGCGGTGGCGCCGTTCGTCATCCTGCACGACCGGACGCTGCTGGCGATTGCAGCCGCGCTGCCCAGGTCGCTCGACGAGCTGCACGCCCTGCCGGGCGTCGGGCCGGCGAAGCTGGCCGCCTACGGCGAAGACATCCTCAGCCGCGTGGCCTCCGCAGGCGCGGAGCGAAGTAGTCCAGGGCCCCGGCCGGAATAGGGCCCTGGCCACGGCTCGAGGCTCCGCCTGCGCTACAGGGCGGGCCTTCTCAGCCTGAGGGCGTTGCCGATCACCGACACCGAGCTGAGGCTCATCGCGGCGGCGGCGATCATCGGGCTCAGCAGGATGCCGAACGCCGGATAGAGCACGCCGGCGGCGACGGGCACGCCGAGGGTGTTGTAGGCGAAGGCGAAGAACAGGTTCTGCCGGATGTTCCGCATGGTGAGCCGGCTCAGTCGCCGCGCACGGACGATACCCCGGAGGTCGCCCTTCACGAGCGTGACCGACGCGCTCTCCATCGCCACGTCGGCGCCGGTCCCCATCGCGATTCCGACGTGCGCCCGCGCCAGCGCGGGCGCGTCGTTGATCCCGTCTCCGGCCATCGCGACCACGCGGCCCTCCTGCTGCAGACGGGCGACGACCCCGGCCTTCTGATCGGGCAGCACCTCCGCCACGACTTCGTCGATCCCGAGCGCCCGCGCGATCGGCTCGGCGGTGGTGCGCGCGTCGCCGGTCAGCATCACGAGGCGCAGGCCCTCGGCGTGCAGCTGCCGGATCGCCTCCGGCGTCGTGTCCTTGATCGGATCGGCCACGGCGATCGCGCCGGCCAGGGCGCCATCCACTGTCAGGAAGACGACCGTCTGCCCCTCACGGCGGGCCCGGTCCGCCGCGTCGCCGAGCGGCGCCACGTCCACACCGGCGTCGCGCATGAGCGCGGCGTTGCCGAGGACCGCCGCGCGCCCCTCGACCGTCGCGCGGATGCCCTTGCCCGTCACCGACGAGAAGCCCGTGGCGTCCGGCAACTGGAGTCCACGCGCCGCGGCGGCCGCCAGCACCGCTGCCGCAAGCGGGTGCTCGCTCCCGCGCTCCAGGCTCGCGGCCGCTCGCAGCACCCCGTTCTCGTCCCATCCGGCGGCCGGCATCACGCCTGCAACAGCCGGTCTGCCGACGGTCAGCGTGCCGGTCTTGTCCACGACGAGCGTATCGACGGTGCGCAGGACCTCGATCGCCTCCGCGTTCCGGAAGAGGACGCCCAGCGTCGCGCCGGTCCCCGTGGCGACCATGATCGACATCGGCGTGGCCAGGCCGAGCGCACAGGGACAGGCGATGATCAGCACCGCCACGGCGTTGACCAGTGCGAACGGCAGGCGCGGTTCCGGCCCCAGCGTCATCCAGGCGCCGAACGCAGCAACCGCCGTGACGACCACCGCGGGCACGAAGTACGAGGAGACGGTGTCCGCGAGCGCCTGGATCGGGGCGCGGCTGCGTTGCGCCTCGGCCACCATCCGCACGATCCGCGCGAGCAGCGTCTCGCTGCCCACACGCTCCGCCCGCATCGTGAACGTGCCGGCGCCGTTGATCGTGGCGCCAATGACCTGGTCGCCTGCGACCTTCTCCACGGGGATCGGCTCGCCGGTGACCATGGCTTCGTCCACGGCAGTGGCGCCGTCGAGCACGACGCCGTCCACCGGGACCTTCTCGCCCGGCCGCACGCGGAGCCGATCGCCGGCCTGCACGCGATCGAGCGGCACATCTTCGTCCGTTCCGTCGGCGCGGATCCGCCGAGCCGTGGCGGGCGCCAGGTGCAGCAGCGCCCGGATCGCCGCGCCCGTCCGGCCGCGGGCGCGGAGCTCGAGCACCTGTCCGACGAGCACGAGAGCCACGATGACCGCCGCGGCCTCGAAGTACACGGGCACGCCCCCGTGATGACTGCGCAGAGATGGCGGGAAGAGCCCGGGCGCGAGCACGGCGCCCACGCTGTACGTCCAGGCGACGCCGACGCCGACGGCGATGAGCGTGAACATGTTGAACCGCCGCCGGACGAGCGACTCCCAGCCCCGGACGAAGAAGGGCCATCCGCCCCACAGCACCACGGGCGTGGCAAGCAGGAGCTCCGCCCATGAAAACGCGGTGGGCGACAGCGCTTCGTCAGCCGGCTGCCCCGGGATCAGGTCGCGCATCGCGATCAGCATCACCAGGGCGGCGAGCGGCGCGCTGACGGCGAGGCGCCGGGTCATGTCCGTCAGTTCGGGGCTGGCCTCCTCGTCGGCGCTCTCCGCAGCCGGCTCGAGGGCCATGCCGCAGATGGGACAGGTCCCGGGCTCGTGGCGGACGATCTCCGGGTGCATCGGGCACGTCCATGTCGTCCGCCGGCGGGCGACGGGCGTGGCCGGCTCGAGCGCCATGCCGCAGTCGGGACAGGAGCCGGACCCCTGGCGGCGCACCTCCGGGTGCATCGGGCACGTGTACTCGGAAGCAGGGGAGGCGCCCCCGGCCGGCGCCGCCGCCGGCGGGTGCGGCTCCGGCGCGGCGTCGGTCGACAGGTAGCGCCCGGGGTGCTGCCGGAACTTCGCCAGGCACCCCGCACAGCAGAACGCGTAGGTCACGCCTTCGTGTACGGTCCGGTGCGGGCTGTCGGGGGCGACGAACATCCCGCAGACCACGTCGCGCACCCGCCGCGGGCCGCTGCCGCGGCGCAGGTTGCCCGGGGCGATCAGCGGGAGGGGGTCATCGTGGCCGGCCATGCGCCGTTCCGGGCGTTGTGCTGCTGACCCTACTGTCGCACAGACGTGGGGCCCGGCCGGACAGGTTCTTTCGCGCAGGGGGATTGACAGGCGTGCGGCCGGGGTTGACCATTGAGGCAGTCATGCCGCACGCGCGTGGACGGCGTTTCGTGGCTGCCGTGCTGGGCATCTGCCTGGCGGTGATGCTGTCCGCCGACTGCATGGCGCACGGGGTCGACCCGGTGACGGGGACGCCGCGGATCGGGATGGACCACGCCTGCTGCGTGGAGTTCCGGGCGCCGTGCTGCGGCCTTGCGCACGAGTCCACGACGCTGCTTGTGCCCGTCAGTCCGGCGGGCGAGCGGACGGCCGTCCCCTACGTACTCGTCCCCATGGCCCTGCCGGCCTTCGCGCTTCGGGCCAGGGCGATCGGTCTTCCGCCGGACCCGCTCGCGGCACCACCCGGGGCCTCCGTCATCCTCCGGCTCCCGGTCCTTCGCATCTGATTTCCACGCTCCGGTTCGCGTAGTTCGCGCGGCGGTCCGCACGGCGCTGTCCGTGTGGTGTCCCGCGGCGCGCATCCGGTTCCACGTCAGGCGAACTGACGGGCATGGGCGCCCGCAGTCGCATCCGACGGGCAGGAACCCGTTGTGAACGGAGTGTGGACGATGACGATCAGGTTGTGGACGTACGCCGTTGCGACAGTGCTGGCCGGCGCCCTGTGCCCGACGGACTCGCGGGCCGACGAACCGGTCGGGGAGCCCCGTCCGGCCCGGGTACAGGACGGGCAGTCCCATCACGGCGCCCGCGAAGACGCGGTGCCGCTTTCGCTCGACGCCGCGCTGTCGGAGGCGCTCGAGCGGAACCCCTCGCTGGCCGCGCTCAGGGCCAGATTCGAGGCCGCTCGCCTCGGGCCGGATCGGGAGCGCTTCCTGATGCCGCCGACCTTGGAGGCGCAGATCTGGCAGTGGCCGGTCAACACGCTCAATCCGCTCGACACGAACATGTTCATGCTGTCGGTCGGCCAGGAGATTCCCGGTCGCGGCAAACGTGCGCTCCGTGCGGCGCTGGCGGCCAGCGAGGCGGCGCTGGACGAGAACGCCATCGCCGTTCGCGCCCGGGAAGTCATCGAGGAGGTCAAGAGCACGTACGCGGCGCTGTACGTCGCCCGCCAGGAAGCCGGCCTGTACCGCCGGAGCGTGGACCTGCTGCGGCAGTTCGCACGGATCTCGGAAGCCAAGTATGCCGCGGGGCGCATTTCGCAGCAGGACGTGCTGAAGGCGGTCGTCGAGCTGTCGAGCCTCCACGAGGACCTGATCGACGTCGACGAGCAGACGCTGCGGCTCGAGGCGCACATCAACGCGCTGCTCGATCGCCCGCCGGGCGCGCCCGTCGGCGAGTTGATGCGCCCGCGCGACCGCGTGTCGTTGCCGCCGGTGGAGGTGCTCGAGCGCGTCGCGCTGGATCGGCACCCGGAGCTCCGGACCGCAGGCCTCGGGCGCGAGCGCGCCGAGGCCGAGCTGGCGGTGGCGCGGCAGGCGTTCACGCCGGACTTCATGATCGGTGGCGGCTACATGGCGATGCCCGGCGATCGCGACGCCTGGTCGGCCCGTGTGACCGTGTCCTGGCCCCGGGCCCCCTGGTCGCGCGGCGGGCTGGAGGCGCGAGTGGCAGAGACGACGGCGCAGGTGGCGGTCGCGCGGGCCGAACAACGGGTCGTGGCAAGCGCGATCCGCCAGGCGGTCCATCATGCCTACCTGCGCGTCGAGGCGGCTGCCGACCGGGCGGAGCTGCTCAGGACGACGATCCTGCCGCAGTCGTCGCAGACGCTCGAGGTGTCCCGGGTCGCATACCAGGCTGACAGGGGAGACTTCCTGGCCCTGATCGACAGCCAGCGCGTGCTGCTCGAGACAGAGCGTAGTCATGTCCGCGCGCTCGGCGACCTGGAACAGGCGCTGGCCGATCTGGAGTGGTCGGTTGGCGCGGACCTCGATCCGTTCCTGGCGGAGGCAGCGGCGCATGCTGCCGCGAACGGGACGACCATGCGGGAAGGAGTGGTGAGCCGATGACGGAGCAGGACAGCGTCTCCGGCGGTGGGGCCTTCCGCGGCGGGCTCGTGGTCGCCGCCCTGGCGGTGCTGGTGGCGGTAGGCGCCGGCGTCTACATTGCGCGCGATCGCCTTCCGGATCTGCCGTTCCTGTCCCGGACGCCTCCGGCGGCCGCGGGCGAGGCCGCCGGACCGGCGCCCGACGATCCGCGCGGGGCGCACGGCGAGCTGCCGGACCTGGTCACGCCAGGCGCGCCACTGGAGCCGGTGCGCGTGCCGGTGACCGTCGATGCCCGTCGACAGCAGCTCATCGGCGTCCGGCTCGCGACGGTCGAGCGGACCCCGATCACGGCGACGGTGCGGGCGGCGGGGAACGTCCGGTACGACGAGACGCGGATCGCGGACGTGAACCTGAAGGTCGAAGGGTGGATTCGCGAGCTGCACGTGGACTTCACCGGGCAGTTCGTCGCGCAGGGGCAGCCGCTGTTCAGGCTGTACAGCCCGGATCTGCTGGCCACGGCGGAGGAGTACCTGCTGGCGCTCCGGACGCGCGACCAGGTCCGCGAGTCGCAGGTGGCCGACGCCAGGGAGTATGCGGAGCGGCTGATCGAGTCGGCTCGACGGCGACTGGACCTCTGGGACGTGCCTGCGGAAGAGCTGCAGGCCATGGAAGGCACTCGCGAGCCGCCAGCCGAGCTGACGTTCCGGTCCCCGGTCGCTGGATACGTGATCGAAAAGGCTGCGCTGGAGGGGATGCACGTGGCGCCCGGCCAGACGCTGTACCGCGTCGCCGATCTCTCCCGGGTCTGGGTCGAAGCGGACGTCTACGAACGGGAGCTGCCGCGGATCCGGGTTGGCGCCACGGCGGTCGTGACGCTGGACGCGCTGCCCGGTGAGCGGTTCCCGGGCCGGGTGGTCTACGTGTACCCCTACGTGGAGGAGGCTACGCGTACTGTGCGGGTGCGCCTCGACCTGGCGAACCCGCGCGGCCGCCTGAAGCCGGGCATGTTCGCGCACGTGGAGCTGTCCGGCCCGGGCAGTGCGGGGCTCACGGTCCCCGCAGACGCCGTGCTCGATTCGGGCACGCGGCAGGTCGTGTTCGTGGCGCTGGGCGACGGGTACTTCGAGCCGCGCGACGTGACCGTGGGCCGGCGCGCGGGCGATCGGATCGAGGTGCTGACGAACCTGGCCGAAGGCGACCGGGTGGCGACCGGCGCCACGTTTTTCCTCGATTCGGAGAGCCAGCTGCGCGGCGCGCTCCAGGGGTACTCGGCCCCGCCTCCACCAGAGGCCGCCGGGCCGCCGCGCCCGGCGCTGGAGATCGACTTCCGAACGTCTCCGGATCCGCCGAGAGCGGGCGGCACGGACATCGTGGTGCGGGTCACCGAGGCCGGGGGCGGGGCCGTGGCGGACGCCGAGGTGACGGTCGGGTTCTTCATGCCCGCGATGCCGTCCATGAACATGCCGGCGATGCGGAGCGAGGCGACGCTCGCGCCGGCCGGTGACGGCGTATACCGCGGGCGTGGGGAGATCCTGATGCCCGGCCGGTGGGATGTGACGGTGACGGTGACCCGGGACGGCCGCCGGCTGGGCGGACGGGAACTGGGCGTGGTGGCCCGATGAGAGCCGAAAACGAGAGGAGCGATGATGCGCAAATCAGTCATGTCGGGAATCGCGATGGTGGCGGCGGTTCTCGCCGTCGCGGGCTGCGGCGGCCAGGGAGAGCCCGCGGGCGACACATCCGGGGGGCTGGAGATCACGTTCCACAGCGACCCGGAGCCGCCCACGCCGGGCGACAACGGCTTCATCGTGACGGTGCGGGACGCCGAGGGGCAGCCGGTCACGGACGCCCACGTTTCGGTGGAGTTCGTCATGCCGGCCATGCCGGAGATGGACATGCCCGAGATGCGCGGCCGGACGGACCTCGCGCACGAAGGGGACGGCCGGTACGGCGGTCGAGGCGACGTGATGATGGCCGGCGGGTGGGAGGTCACCATCACGGTCAGCCGCGACGGGCGGTCGCTGGGCACCCGGACGCTGTCGGTGATCGCCCGGTGAGCGCCGGCGCGGGAGTCCGCGGAGAGACGGAGCGATGATCGCGCGCGTGGTCCGCTGGTGCGCCGCCAACCGCTTCCTGGTGCTCGTCGGCACGATTGCGCTGACGGTGTGGGGAGTGCAGGCGATGCGCACGACGCCCCTGGACGCCGTCCCCGACATCTCGGACGTCCAGGTCATCGTCTCCACCGAGTGGATGGGGCGGAGTCCGGACCTCATCGAGGACCAGGTCACCTATCCACTCGTCACCGCGCTGATCTCCACGCCGCGCGTCCGAACCGTCCGTGCCGTCACGGACTTCGGCATCTCGTACGTCTACGTGATCTTCGAGGACGGCACCGACATCTACTGGGCCCGCAGTCGTGTGGTCGAGTACCTGCAGGGCATCCGCGGCCGGCTCCCCGAGGGCGTCAATCCGGTCATCGGCCCGGACGCGACCGGCGTCGGGTGGGTGTTCGAGTACGCGCTCGTGGACGAGACCGGTGCTCACGACCTCGCGGACATGCGCGGCCTCCAGGACTGGTACCTGCGCTACGCGCTGGCGGGCGTGGAGGGCGTCGCGGAGGTGGCCAGCATCGGGGGGTTCGTCAAGCAGTACCAGGTGGAGCTGGATCCCAACAGGCTGGCCGCTCATGACGTGTCGGTGAAGGACGTGGTGCAGGCGATCCGCGCGGGCAACAACGACGTGGAGGGGCGGCTGCTGGAATTCGCCGGCCGCGAGTACATGGTCCGCGGCCGAGGGTACCTGCAATCGCTCCAGGACATCGAGCAGATCGCCCTGAAGGCGGACGCGCGCGGCACGCCCGTGCGCGTGGGCGATGTGGCCACCGTACGTCTGGGACCGGACCTGCGGCGTGGTGTCGCCGAACTGGACGGACGTGGTGAGGTGGTCGGCGGCATCGTCGTCATGCGGTTCGGGGAGAACGCCCTGGCCGTGATCGACCGGGTCAAGACGAGGCTGCAGGAGGTGCAGGGCTCCCTGCCCGACGGGGTCCGGATTGTGCCCACCTACGACCGGTCGTGGTTGATCGAGGAGTCGATCGGGACGCTGCGCCGGGCGCTGATCGAACAGGCGGTCGTCGTGTCGCTGGTAATCGTGGTGTTCCTGTTCCACGCCAGGTCTGCGCTCGTGCCGATTCTGGCGCTGCCCGTCGCGGTGGTGGCGTCGTTCATCCCGGTGGCGTACTTCGGCGTGAACGCCAACATCATGTCGCTCGGCGGCATCGCGCTGGCCATCGGCGAGCTGGTGGACGCGTCGATCGTCATGGTGGAGAACGCGTACCGCCGCGTGTCGGAACCCTCCGACGACGGCGTCGTCGTGCCCTA
>VFZH01000082.1 GCA_016871255.1 Acidimicrobiia bacterium
CGCGGCGACGAGCGGCAGCACCGCCGTTGCGATCAGCGCGCCTTCGATGCCGCTGCGATCGGCCAGCAGGCCGATCAGAGGCACGCTCATGCCGCTCGTGCCCCACGCGAAACCCATCATAAGCGACGATACCGTGGCGGCGCTGACCGGCGCAATCGTCTGCGCGAATGTGACGTTCACCGGCAGCGTGGACTGCAGCAGGAAGCCCCCGATCGACAGCACCACGACGAAGAGCCAGCCCGTCAGAAGCGGGGCCGCTGCCAGGAAGGGGACCGACAGCGCGAGCGACAGCATGATGATGCGGCGCGCGCCGATCCGATCGGCCAGCGCCCCGCCGAGGAACCCGCCCGCGCTGGTCGCCAGCAGGTACACGGCCGCGACGACACCCGCCTGTCCGACCGACATGCCGCGGCGGGTCAGCAGCACGGGCACGAACGTCGAGAACGCGAGCGCGGTCAGCGTCCGCAGGACGACGATGAGATAGAGAAGCGTCAACGGCTTCGCGTACGGGCGCAGGCTGGCGCGGGGCGCGTGCGGGTCGTGCTCGTGCAGCGCGTCGAAGCGCGGCATGTGACGGAGGCAGACGGCCAGCGCGAGTAGGCCCGGCAGCGCGAACAGCGGCGTCCACGCGAGCCCCAGCCGCTCGATGGCCGGGGCGAACGCCACGGGACCCAGCGCGAAGCCGAACGACCCCGCGGTGATGTGGAACGACATGCCGAGCCCGCGGCGCTCGCCGCTGAGGCGGTGCACCAGCGCCGCCGCCGGCGGGTGGAACGCGGCGCCGCCCAGGCCTCCCACGACCAGCACGGCACCCAGGGTCCACACGCTGTCGGCCAGGCCCACGAGGCTGAGGACGGCGACCGAGACCACGGGGCCGCCGATCAGCAGGAGCCGGGGCTTCCAGCGATCGGCGAGCTGCCCGAAACCCAGCTGGGAGACCGACGACGCCATCTGGAAGCACATCTGGAGGACGCCGGCGGCCGCCAGCGACAGGTCGAGCTTCAGGATCAGCAGCGGAAGCAGCGGCGCGTACACGTTGCCGAAGCCGTCCACGCAGAAGTGGGTGCCCGCCAGCAGCAGCACGGTGCGATCGAGGCCGAAGGGACGCCTGGTCACGATCGGCTCCGTCCGCGTCCGGCCACGAGCGCGAAGGCGTCGGCGAGTTCTGCGACGCGCAACAGCCGCGCCGCAGCGGCCAGCACGGCGAGTGCCGCGCCAATCGACGCGCCCAGTCGCAGGACCTGCACCACGAGCCCCTGGCCGGGGAGCCACGCACCGGCGGCGGCGCAGGCCGCGTACGCGGTGACTCCCATCAGCACGGTGGCCGCGGTCACGCGCAGCAGCGAGGCACCCACGCGTCGCGCCTCGAGGCCCTCGATCTCGCGGCCGAGCAGCGCCAGCAGCATCCCGGCGTTCGCGACCGCGGCAAGCGATGTCCCGAGCGCGAGGCCGCGGAACCCCATGATCTCGACCAGCACCAGGTTGAGCCCGACGTTCAGCAGCACGGCGCCCGCGCTCACGGCCACGGGCACGCGGCTCCTGTCCATCGCGTAGAAGACCGGCGAGGCGATCCGCACGATGGAGTAGCCCAGCAGGCCGACGGCGTAGCAGCGGAGGGCGGCCGCCGTGGCGGCGGTGTCCACGGCCGTGAACGCGGCGCGCTCGAAGAGCAGTTGCACGATCGGCGTCGCGAGCACGAGCAGGCCGCACGTGGCCGGCACGTTCAGGGCCAGCATCAGCGACAGCGAGTCAGCCAGCGTCTCACGGACCGCGCGCCGATCGCCCGCGGCGGCGTGCCCGGACACCACCGGTACGGCGGCGGTCGCGACCGACAGGCCGAACAGCCCGATCGGGAGGTACATGATCCGGAACGCGTAGTTGAGCCACGACACGGCACCGGTCCCCTCGCCGGTGGCGAGCACCGTGTTCACGAAGACGTTGACCTGCGTGGCCGCCAGCCCGATCGCGCCGGGTCCCATCAGCAGGAGCACGCGGCGCAGGCCGGCGTCCCGGAAATCCAGCATCGGTCGATAGCGGAAGCCTTCCCGCCGCAACGCCGGCCACTGCAGCGCGATCTGCCCCACGCCCCCGAGCAGGGCACCGAGGGCGAGCGCCATGATCGGCGGCTGGCCGAGGGCCGGCATCACGGGCACCAGCGTGACGACGGTCAGGATCGTGGCCACGTTGAACATCGCCGGAGACAGCGAGGGGATGAAGAAGTGGTGCAGCGCGTTCAGCATCCCCATGCACGCGGCCGCCACGGCCACCATCGCCAGAAACGGCAGGAGGAGACTCGTGAGCCGGACCGTCAGCGCCAGCTTTCCCGGCACGCCCGCGTAGTCGCCGGCCAGCAGGCGGACGAGCGGATCCGCGAACACGATCGCCAGCACGACGATCGTGAGCGTCGTGACCAGCAGGGTGTTCAGCACCAGGTTGCCGAGGCGGAAAGCGCGCGCCCGGCCACCCTGGCGCAGCTCGCGCGTGAAGGCGGGCACGAACGCGGCGCTCATGGCGCCTTCCGCGAACAGATCGCGGACCAGGTTGGGGATGCGGAAGGCGACGTTGTACGCGTCCATCGCGTCGCCCGCGCCGAAGAAGAACGCGAGCGCCTGCTCGCGGACGACGCCGAGCAGCCGGCTCGTCATGGTGGCCGCGCCCGCGACACCCGCACGACGCGTCAGGGAGGCGCGACCGGGAGAGGCGGCGCGAGCGGGAGGCATGACGCCGTACAAAAAAATCGGGCCTCCGCAGAGCGGAGGCCCAAAGGGAAGGGTGAAGGCTGACTAGGCCTTGCGCCGAGTATAGACACAGTGGGCGGCCGAGCGCCAGCCGAAAATCGCCTGCGCGGACCGAAAAATGTCTACCCCGATCGGGGTATGTGGCGGAATCAGGCCTGTTCACCGGCCAGCCGGCGTCGTACGGCCTCGTTTACGGCCTTGCCGTCCACCATCCTGCCGGCGAACCTCGGCATGGCGGCTTTCATGACTTTGCCGACGTCTTTGGGCGAAGATGCGCCAGTTTCGGCTATGGCGGCCGACACCGCCTCGTCCATTTCGGCCGGGGTGACCCCGGGCGGCTCGTACTCCTGGAGGACCGCCATCTCCGCCGTTTCCTTGTCCACCAGGTCCGTTCGGCCGGCCTTTCCGAACTGGTCGATCGAGTCCCGCCGCTGCTTGATCAGCGACGCCACGACCTGCACGACCTCGCCATCGTCGAGGTCCCGTCCCTTTTCGACGCCCTTGTTCACGATCGCCGTCTTGAGGAGGCGGAGCGCGGACAGCCGGCGTTGATCGTGCGCTTTCATGGCCGCCGTGATTGCCGTGTTCACGCGTTCGACGAGAGTCACGTGCCCGTCAGCTCCTCTCAGTGATCCTGGCCGGAGTCGCCGTAGGTGACGTGCCATCCGTCGGTGGCCTCATAGAACGCCCCCGGCACCTGTACGGCGTTGAGCTTCACGGCGACGTCGAGGTTGGACTTCACCACGAAGTAGCCGTTGCGCCGGAGGATACGGCGGAATCCGCCGTGCATCACCGCGCACCGGATCTTGTCGGTGTCTTCTGCCCGCGCCTCTCGGTCCACCCACCGCAGGAGCGTCTTCAGTCCCGAGACGTCCCCGGGGGCGACGAGGAAATCCACCAGCAGCGTGACCCGGCCGAGCGGCTCGTGCGTGTGCCGGTACACGGCGTAGCCGTGGACCTGCCCTTCGCGCTTCAGCGCAACGACGGAGTAGCGCACGTGCGGCGGTTCGATGTAGCGCCAGTTCAGGTACGCGGCGTCCCTGCGCACTGCCATGTCGAACTGCGGCGCGAGCCGCTCCCAGAGATCGTTGAAGCCGTCGTCGAACCGGCGGATCGGTTCGCACTCGGCG
Source organism: Acidimicrobiia bacterium (assembly GCA_016871255.1). GTDB lineage: Bacteria > Acidobacteriota > Vicinamibacteria > Vicinamibacterales > UBA2999 > VFZH01. Next base: position 3,869 of record VFZH01000082.1, read on the forward strand.
CGCAGGGGCCTGGTGCGGGACACGACGCGGACCACCGGAAGCGTAACCGCCGACACCAGCCGGTTGAGCGCCAGAGGCCAGTGCGGCAGGCGGAGCGCACGTCGCGTCAACGGCTTCACCAGCGTGGGCACCGGTCGTGGGGCGGGCCAGCGCAGGCGGGTCAGCAGGTCCCGTGTTTCCGCGGTGGGTCCCAGGACGAGCGCCGCCCCGGTCTGGCGGTCCCAGGCTCGCAGCAGCGATTCGCCCACGCCGAGCGCGTCGCGCTCCGGAGCGACCAGCGTCTCGGCGCCCCAGGCCCCGTCCACCTCCAGGCCCTTGAGCGACACCCGCACGGGCAGCGTTTCGCACCCGCCGACCACGGTGGGACCCTCGCGCGCGACCCAGATGCCCGGGTACCCGGTCCGGTTGTGAGGGTTCCTGCGGTGCTGCCAGTCCCAGCGCAGGCGGCTGGCGTCAGCGGCGTCCGGTCCGTACATGCGCCGGAAGAGCGTCTCCACCCCTCGGCGATCCTCGGGGCGGAAGCGGGCGATTTCCGGCATGAGACGGACGAATCAGTTCTCGGGTGCCTGGTCGTCGGGCACCGGGATGAACCCGGCCGGCAGCGGGAACTGTCCGGGTTGTGCCGAGCCGGGGACGGGGGTGATGGTGCCGGCCGCCCCGGAGCCAACCGGCAGGCCGAACGGGTTCCGCGCCGTGGGCTGCGCTGACGGCACGTTCTCCATGGCGTTTTGTGCTGGGGCGCGGTTCTGCGGGGGGAACGTCAGTCCGCGAACGCCGGGCGCCACCGCCTGCGGTGAGGCGCCAACCGTGCCGAACCGGCGCCGCATGGCGTCGCGCAGCGCTTCGAGCGCAGCCGGATCCTGCGCTCCGGCTCCGGGCGCCGTCAGGTCGCTGAAGTCGTCGATGGCCGCCGGATCCTGAGGCATGCCGAAGTCCGCGGGCTCCTCGGGCGGCGGAGTGTACCGGGAGGCGGCCGAGGGTGGCGGCGCCGGCGCAACCGGCGAGCTCGTCGGCAGAATCAGGATCCGATCGTAGCGGGAGGCGTGGGGCGCGCCGGTCCCCTCCGCCCGGGCCGCCACCATGTAGCCGCTCACGCCGCGGAGCACGGTGTCGATGGCGTCGCGCTCCGGCACGTTCTGAAGACTCAGCGTCAGCGCCGGGCCCTGGACCTTGTCCCCGTTGACGATCTGCACGTCCCCGACCCGGCTCCACTCGGCGAGGATCTGTCGCACGGGGACGCCCGTCGCCTCGAGCGACACGCGCCCGCCGCTCATCGTGAGCGTCAGTTGCTGCGCACCTGCGGGAACGGGTCCGGCGAGGGCGACGAGCAGGGGAAGGGCGATCGGCTTCATGACTGCGTGTGCCGCCATTGTACGACCGTGTGACACGGCCGCCAAGGGCGGGATCAGGCGCGCTGGTGCTCGATGACCATCCGGATGATGTCGTCCAGTGCGACCCGGGGCGTGAACCCGATCAGGTCGTGGATCCGGCGGATGTCCGGGACCCGTCGCGGCATGTCCTCGAACCCGGCTTCGTAGGCCTCCTCGTAGGGAACGAGCCGGATCTCCGACCGGCTCCCGGTCAACGTCCGGACGCGCGAGGCGAGGTCCAGGATCCGGATCTCGTGGGTGCTGCCGATGTTGAACACCTGTCCGACTGCCCGAGGCTCTTCGACCAGCGCGGCCAGGGCGTCCACGACGTCGGTCACCGACGTGAAGCTGCGCGACTGCGTGCCGTCGCCGTAGACGGTGATCGGCTCGCCGCCGAGCGCCTGGCGGACGAACCGCGGCAGCACCATGCCGTAGCGCCCGGTCTGGCGCGGACCGACCGTGTTGAAGAGGCGCACGATGACGATCGGCAGCGAGTATTCCTTCCAGTAGGCGAGCGCCAGGAACTCGTCGATCAGCTTGCTGCACGCGTACGCCCAGCGATGCCGGGTGGTGGCGCCGAGCACGAGGTCGGCATCCTCGCGGAACGGCACTTCCTGGCTCTTGCCGTACACCTCCGACGTTGAAGCGATCACGACGAGCTTCTGCTTCTTGTTCGCGTGCCGAAGCACCACCTCCGCGCCGTGCACGTTGGTCTCGATGGTCTGTACCGGGCGCTCGACGATCAGCTTCACGCCGACGGCCGCAGCCAGATGGAACACGACGTCCGCCCGGTCGATCATCTCCGCGAGCAGCGGCTCGTTCGTGATCGAGTCGATCGCGTAGCCGAAGCCGGGGCGCCCCTTCAGGTGGGCGATGTTGTCGATCGATCCGGTGGAGAGGTTGTCGAGCACGGCCACGTCGTGGCCGCCCGCGAGCAGGCGGTCGGCGAGGTGCGAGCCGATGAAGCCCGCGCCGCCGGTCAGCAGGAATCTCACGTGAGCGTCCTTTCGGCCGCCGCCGCCACGACCGCGCCGGTCACGCGGTCCACGGCCGCGTCGTCCAGGCCCGGGTGAAGGGGAAGCGACAGCAGCGTGGCTGCGGCCAGGTCGGCGTTCGGGCAGTCGTCCGGGCGGAGGCCGGCGAACGCCCGCTGGCGCGGCAGGGACACCGGATAGTGAATCAGCGTCTGCACGCCGGCGTCGAGCAGACGCTGCTGGAGGCGATCGCGATCCGACCAGCGGATCGGGAACAGGTGATGGACGTGTCCCGGTTCCTCGGCGGCGACCGGCGTCACTCCCGACTCGCGGAGTCCGAGGCGGTACCGTTGTGCGATCTCCCTGCGCCGGGCGGTCCATGCCGGCAGGCGGGGCAGGCGGGCCCGCAGCACCGCGGCCTGGATCTCGTCGAGCCGGCTGTTCACGCCGGCGGCCTCGTGTTCGTACCGGTTCGCCTGGCCGCCGTTCCGGAGCCGGCGGATGCGCGCCGCGAGCGACCCCTCCGTGGTGACGACCGCGCCCCCGTCACCGAGCGCGCCGAGGTTCTTGGTCGGGTAGAAGCTGAACGCGCCCGCCACGCCGATCGATCCGACGGCCCTGCCGTCGAACGTGGCCAGGTGGGCCTGGCAGCAGTCCTCGACGATCGGCACGCCACGCGACGCCGCCACGCGCTGCAGCGCGTGGAGGTCGGCCGGCTGGCCGTAGAGGTGGACCGGGATGATGGCCGCCGTCTTCGCCGTGAGGCGTGCCTCGCAGGAGGCCGGGTCCATTGTCAGCCTGTCCGGATCCACGTCGGCGAAGACCGGCCTGGCGCCGACCATCGTCACGGCCAGCGCCGTGAACGCGGCGGTCATCGCCGGCACGATCACCTCGTGTCCCGGACCGACATCCAGCGCCCGCAGGATGAGTGCGAGGGCATCCGTCCCGTTGGCCACGCCGACGACGTGCGTCACGCTGCACGCGCGCGCGAACTCGTGCTCGAACGCGTCCACCTCCGGTCCCAGGACGTACCAGCCGCTGGCGACGACGCGGTCGATCGCGTCGCGCACCGCGGCGGCATCCTCCCCGAGCGACAGGTCCAGGAACGGGAGGCGCATCACGGGCTGGCCGTGCCGCCGGCCTCCGCGTCCACGTAATGCGGGAGGTGCTCGCGGTAGTAGCCGACCGTGCGCAGCAACCCCTCGCGCAGGCTCGTGCGCGGGCGCCAGCCGAGCGTGGCGGCGATCAGGCTCGAGTCGGCGTAGAAGCTGCCAATGTCGATCGCCTTCTTGTCGGACGGCCAGTCCACGAAGCGGTACGAACCCGTGCCGGCCACCGACAGCAGCAGCTCGACGAGATCGCGGTGCGCGATCGGCTCCGCTCCGCCAACGTTCAGCGCCATGCCGTTGCAGGCGTCCGAGGCACCCGCCCGCAGGAACGCGTCCACGGCGTCGTCCACGTAGACCAGGTCGCGCACCTGTGTCCCGTCTCCGTAGACGAGGATCTCGCGGTCCTCGATCGCGAGGCGGATGAACCAGCCGATGAAGCCCTGGCGGCTGTGCCGCACGAGCTGGCGCGGGCCGAACACGTTGGTGAGGCGGAGCGATGTCGCCCGCAGGTGGAACACGTCGTTGTAGACCAGGTGGTAGTACTCGCCCGCCGCCTTGTTGACGCCGTTGACGTCGGTCGGCCGGACCAGGTGCGCCTCGGACACCGGCAGGCCCGACGGACGTCCGTAGATCTGGCGGGTGCCCGCGTAGACGACCTTGGCGCCCGGGTTGTTGTGCCGGCAGGCCTCCAGCAGGAAGAGCTGCGCGCGGCAGTTGATGTCGAGGTCCGTCCGCGGATCCTGCATGCTCTCGATGTGGCTCACCTGGCCGGCCAGGTTGAAAATCACGTGGTGTCCCTGCACCAGGTAGTTCATCGTGCTCTGCTGGCGGATGTCGGCGACGTTCACGCGCAGGGCGGGCTCGACGTCCCGCACGTTGAACAGGTTGCCACCGTAGCCTGGAATCAGGCCATCCACGATCAGCACCTTCGCCTGCAGCTCGACGAGCCGGCGCGCCAGGTTGCTGCCGATGAAGCCGAGGCCGCCGGTGATCATCACCGGGCGGCCCCGGTAGAACTCGAGGTAGTCGGTCACTGGTCCGGCGTGTGCCTGCGGTACGGCGCCGCGCCCGGCAGCGTCGGGTTCCGGAACAGGACGCGGGCAGAGCCACGACGGAGCACCACCAGCGTGATCCAGAGGCGTGTGAGATCGATTGCGGTCCAGAAGAGCCGCCGGACGTTGAAGAACTGCGACCGGCCGTGGGCGCGGTGGTAGTGGTTCACCGGCACCTCGACGATCCGGAGCCCGGCCTGGTGAAACTTCCTCATCATCTCGACGCAGATCACTCCCGTGTCGCGCACCAGGTGGACGCGATCGAAGGCCGCGCGGCGGACCAGGCGGAAGTCGCAGTCCACGTCGCGCACGGGCAGGTTGAAGAGCAGCTTCACCATGTGGTGGTAGATCCGCCCGATGACGATCCGGTGCATGGGATCGGAGCGCGCGATCTTGTAACCGTTGACGATGTCGACCTCGGGCGTCATCCGTGCCCAGAGCTGCTCGAACTCGGCCGGGTCGTACTGCGCGTCGCCGTCGGTGTAGGCCACCAGATCCTTCGTGGCGCTGGCGAACCCCGTCCGCAGCGCGCCGCCGTAGCCGCGGTTCTTCGGGTGGTGCACGGCGCGTACGTACGGGTACGTCCGTGCCAGCTCGTCGATGATCTCGCCGGTCGCGTCGGCGCTCCCGTCGTTGACGACGATGACCTCGTAGTCGTCGGTGAGGCGGGTGGCCACCTGGACGGCGCGGATCACCAGGCTCGCAATCGTGCCCGCGTCGTTGAAGGCCGGAAAGAAGATCGACAGGCTCGGGGCCCGGCCGGCGGACCGGTCTGACATGGCCGGGTCACTGTACCTCCGCTCCGGGTACCGGGCAAGGCGGACCCGTCTCCGGGCCTATGAACTAGGTGGCGAAGCGGAAGTTGATCACGTCGCCGTCCTGGACGATGTAGTCCTTGCCTTCCAGGCGGACCTCACCGTGTTCCCGGCAGGCGGCGTGGGACCCGCGGCCCAGCAGCGCCTCGCACGGCACGACCTCGGCCCGGATGAACCCCCGGCTGATGTCGCTGTGGATCTCACCCGCGGCCAGCTGCGCCGCCGTGCCGCGGGGAATCGACCAGGCGCGGCACTCGTCCTCGCCGACGGTGAAGAACGAGATGTACCCGAGCAGGTCGTAGGTCGCGCGGATCACGCGGTCGAGCCCCGATTCGGTCAGCGAGAGATCCGCGAGGAAGGCCGCCGCGTCGGTGGGATCGAGCTGGGCGATCTCGAGCTCGATCTTCGCGCAGACGGCGACCGCGTTCGTGGCGGCGCCCGAGAGAAAGGTCGTGAGTCCCGCGCCTGCCGCCACCCGATCGATGCCGGCGGCCACGTCTCCGAGGTCGGCTTCGTCAACGTTGGCGACCAGCAGCAGTGGCTTCGCCGAGAGCAGTTGGAACCCGCGGAGCAGGCGGCGGTCGTCGCCGCTCAGATCGAGCGCTCTGAGCGGTGCGCCGTCCTCCAGCGCGGCCCGGCAGCGCCCGACGAGGCCGGCTTCCTTGTCGAGTTCCGGCGACCGGCCCTTCTTCGCGTCCTTCTCGATGCGTTCCGTCCGGCGCTCCAGCACGCCGAGGTCCGCGAGGATCAGCTCGTCTTCCATCAGCCGCGCGTCGCGCGCGGGATCGATGCTGCCCGACGGGTGTGGCACGGCCTCGTCGCGGAACGCCCGCACGACGTGCACCAGGGCGTCGGCGTTCTTGAAGCCCGCCACCTCGACCAGCGTGCGCACTCCCTGACGGCCGCCTCCGGCGGCGTCGGTCAGCTCGACGGTCGCCGGCACGTGGCGCTTCGGGTTGTACAGCACCGACAGGCGATCGAGGCGGGCGTCCGGCACCTTCGAGACGCCGATGGCCACGTCGCCTTTGGTCTTCGGCGCTTCGCGCGCCGTGGTCATGAGCTGAAAGAGGGTGGTTTTGCCGCTGGCCGGGACGCCGATGAGAGCCGCGTGCAGCATGCGCGTCCGAGCCTATCAGAGCCAGGGGTCAGACCCGGGTCAGACCCGGGTCTGACCCCTGGCGAATGTACGACGAATATCAGGATAGCGAATATAAAGCATAAGTCATGTTGGTTCTTTGGTTTGCGGTTGACAAGGGGGGTGGGCTCTCTTACTATCCGAGTGGCTTTTTGTGGGTGTGAATGGAGCAAAAGGGCCTACGAGGCAGCTCTGCGACCCGGATGGACGACAAGGGGCGACTCAAGGTGCCGTCGCTGTTCCGGGGCGTCCTCCGGGACCAGCACGGCCCGGACGTGTTCGTCACCAGCCTCACCGGTGATTGCGTGCGGGTGTACCCGATGGCCGTCTGGCTCGAGCTGGAGCAGAAACTGGCCGCGATGCCCTCGAACCATCCGTCGCGCCTGAAGTTTCTGGACCGCGTGAACTACTACGGGCAGTCCGCCGAGCTCGACGGGCAGGGGCGTGTGCTGATTCCGTCGCACTTGCGGGAGCGGGCGGGCATCGTCGGGGACGTGCGGGTGTTCGGGCGCATCGACTACCTCGAGGTGTGGAACGAGGACCGGTTCGCCCAGCGTCTGGACCGGGATCCGTGGACAGACGAGGACGGGCTGCGTCTCTCGGAGCACGGCATCTAGGGGAACGCGGCTTCAGTGCGCGGCGCCAGGGGGCCCTGGTCCGGCGGGTCGAGCAGAAAGGTTCGGGGTTCGTGGATGAGCAGGGGCCGCTGCATCAGCCAGTCTTGCCCGCCGAGGTGGTCAGCGCCCTGGCGCCGCAGCGCGGCGGCCTGTTCGTGGACTGCACGGTGGGCGCGGGCGGCCACGCGCGCCTGCTCCTCGAATCGGGGGCGACGCGCGTGATCGGCATCGATCGCGACACCTCGGCGCTCCGGCACGCCGCGCGGACGCTCGCGCCCTGGAGCGCGCAGGTCGAGCTCGTGCACGGCGACTACCGCACCCTCGCGCAGATTCTCGACGATCGGGGCGTCGCCGCAGTCGACGGGCTGCTGGCTGACCTGGGCGTCTCGTCGATCCAGCTCGACACGCCCGGCCGCGGCTTCAGCTTCCGCCGGGACGAACCGCTCGACATGCGGATGGACGTCACGTCGGGCGAACCGGCCGCTGCGGTGCTCGCCGGCATCGACGAAGCGGATCTGTCGCGCGTGATCTTCGAGTACGGCGAGGAGCGCTACGCGCGGCGCATCGCGCGGGCGATCGCCCGCGCGCGCAGCGAGGCGCCCATCACCACCACGGGCCGGCTCGCCGAGATCGTCCGCCGCGCGATCCCGCGGCGCGGGTACACCCGCATCGATCCGGCGACTCGGACGTTCCAGGCGCTGCGCATTCACGTCAACCGCGAACTGGACGGCCTCGAGGTATTCCTGCGGACGGCAGCAGCCCGGCTGGCGCCGGCAGGCCGGCTCGCGATCATCGCGTTCCACTCGCTCGAGGACCGCGTCGTCAAGCACACGCTGCGGGCGATGCAGTCGGCGGGCGACGTTCCGCTCCGGCTCCTGACCCGGAGGCCGGTGACGGCCGCTGACGACGAAGTGGCGCGGAATCCCCGGGCGCGCAGCGCCAAACTCCGCGCCGCGGTGCGGGAGGACCTGGAGGAGGCGGCATGAGTGCGGAGGCGTTCGAATACGCGATCCGGAAGGACGTCAAGAACAACCCGATCGTCCGCGAGGTCGACGAGCGCCGCCAGCGCGAGATGTGGCGGTCGATTGCCGTTGGTGTCGTGCTGGTCGTCGTGCTGCTCGGCTGGGCCTGGCAGCAGTTCGAGCTGCTCCGTCACGGCTACCGGCTCGTGGAGATGCAGCGCGACCGCGCGGCGGAGGCCGAGGTGCACCGGCACCTGCGCCTCGAGATCGAGACGCTCCGATCGTCGGCGCGGATCGAGCGGCTCGCGACGGAGCAGCTCCGGATGGTGCGGCCCGGACCGGAGGACACGACGATCATCGAGCGGGTGCCGTCGGTCGATCCACCACCGGGCTCGGTCGTCGCGAGCCGGTGAGGTATTGAATGGCGCCACAGCCCCCCTTTCCGTGGCGGCGCACGATGAAGCCGCGAATCGTGCTCATGGGGCTCCTCTTCGTCGTCTGGGCGATCGGCATCGAGGCCCGCCTGGTCTACCTCCAGGTCATCGAGCACGACGACCTCACGGCGCGGGCGTCACGGCAGCACATGCGGACGATCGAGGCGCCGGCCAAGCGCGGCGAGATCCTGGATCGGAACGGGCGCGTCCTGGCGGTGAGCGTGGACGTCGACTCGGTCTACGCCGTGCCCATGGAGATCGAGGACGCAAAGGCGGCCACGGCCCGGTTGTGCGAGGCGCTCGGCGACTGCACCGACCGCGACCGCAGCACACTGGTCGAGCGGCTGGAGCGGCGCCGACCGTTCGCGTACGTGCGGCGCCAGGTCACGCCCGAGCAGGCGGGACGGGTGGCGGCGCTGAAGCTCGACGGCCTCGGCTTCATGAAGGAGACGAGGCGGTACTACCCCAACCGCGAGCTGGCGGCCCACCTGCTGGGGTACGTCGGCATCGACAGCGACGGGCTCGCCGGCATCGAGAGCACGTACGACGGGCTGATCAAGGGGCGTCCCGGCGCGGTCCTGATCCAGACCGATGCGCGCCGCCAGGCGTTCAGCCGCCTCGAACGCCCGCCGACAGCCGGCGGCTCGCTCGAGCTGACGATCGACGAACAACTGCAGCACGCAGCCGAGCGGGAGCTGCGCGCTGGCGTCCAGCGCGCCGGTGCGGCCGGCGGTTCCGCGGTCGTCATGGATCCCCGTACGGGCGAGATCCTGGCGATCGCCAACCACCCGACGTTCAATCCCAACGAGTATCGCGAGTTTCGTGAAGACCGCCGCCGGAACCGCGCGGTGCAGGACCTGTACGAGCCGGGATCGACCTTCAAGATCGTCACGGCGGGCGCAGCCCTCCAGGACGAGACGTTCGCGCCGGCGACGACGATCCAGACGAGCCCGGGCGTGATCCGGTTCGGCTCGCGCGCCATCGACGAGGACAAGGGGCGCGACTACGGTCCGCTCTCGTTCACCGACGTCATGGTCAAGTCCAGCAACGTCGGCGCCATCAAGGTGGGCCTCAGGGTCGGCGCCGACCGCATGGTGGACTACGTGCGCCGCTTCGGGTTCGGGCAGACGTCCTCTCCGGACTTCCGCGGCGAGAGCCCCGGGATCGTCTGGTCCGCGGCGAACCTGACCGACAGCGCGCTCGCGTCGGTGTCGATGGGGTACCAGGTGGCGGTCACGCCCCTGCAGATGGCGACGGCCGTCAGCGTGGTTGCCAACGGCGGGGAACTGGTGCAGCCGCGCGTGGTCCGTTCCGTCATTCGCGACGGCCGGCGTGCGCTCGTGCCCCGGAAGATCGTCCGGCGTGTGCTCGATCGCGAGACGGCGGTGGACCTGACCGCGATCATGGAACAGGTCGTCGAGCGCGGCACGGGCAAGCAGTCGCAGGTGCCGGGGTATCGCGTCGCGGGCAAGACGGGCACGGCGCAGAAGATCGTTTCGGGACGGTACTCGCACACCGACTACAACGTGTCGTTCGTCGGATTCGTGCCCTCGCGCGATCCGGCGTTCGCCATCGTCGTGGTGGTCGACACGCCGCGGAAGATGCCGCCGTACGGCGGCACGGTGGCCGCGCCCATCTTCAGCCGGATCGCCGAGGCGGCGCTCCGCCGGGCGGGGATCCCGCCGGCGCTCGATCCGTCGCCACAGGTGCTCGTGGCCACGCACCGTCAGGCCCCTGAAGCCGCAGTCCGGGCGACCCCGGCCATCGTGCCGGTCAGCCGCCGCGAGGGGCGGGCCGAACCGGTGGTGCCGGATCTTCGCGGTCTCAGCGGACGCGACGCACTGCGCGTCATGGTGCGGCTGGGCTTCCCGACACGCCTGCACGGCCACGGCCTGGTCGTCGAGCAGCACCCCGACCCCGGTACGCCGATTGAGGAGGGCGTGCAGGCCGCGCTCTGGCTCGACCGCTGGCCGGAACCTCAGGCGGAGGATGAGCCGCGGCCATGACCCTCGGCGACCTGCTTCGGGTGCTCGACCCGCCGGAGGGATGGCTCGGCGCAGCCGAGGTGCGGCTGGACGCGCCCGCGACGGCGATCACGCTCGACTCGCGAACAGTCACGCCGGGGAGCGTGTTCGTCGCCGTGCCTGGACGGAATGCCGACGGCGCGGACTTCGCGACCGACGCCCTCGCGGCGGGAGCTGCCGTGGTGGTGGCCGAGCGGCCGGCGCCTGCAGGCGTCGGGCAGCCATGGCTCGTGGTGCCCGATGCCCGCGCAGCCCTCTCGGCACTGGCCGCGGAGCTGCACGGTCATCCCAGTCTCGAGATGACGGTGGTCGGTGTCACCGGCACGAACGGCAAGACGACCACCGCGTACCTGCTGGCTGCGATCTTCGAGGCCGCCGGCCTGCGCTGCGGCCTGCTGGGGACGGTTGCCTACCGCCTGGGCGCTGAACAGCAGCCGGCAACGCGCACGACACCCGAGGCGCCCGACGTGCACGCGCTGATGCGCCGCATGGCCGATGCCGGATGCGGCACCGCGGTCCTCGAGGTGTCGTCGCACGCGCTGGCGATGCGCCGCGTGGACCACACGCGGTTCGGCGCGGCCGTGTTCACGAACCTGACGCGGGACCATCTCGACTACCACGTGAGCATGGAGGCGTACTTCGCCGCCAAGCGCCGGCTGTTCGAGCTGCTGCCGTCGGGTGCGCCGGGGCTCGTCAACCTGGACGACCCCCGCGGCCAGGAACTGGCGGCGATGCCGGGACGGCGGATCACCTACGCGCTCACGCGCCCGGCGGACATCACGCCAGGTCCCCTGTCGACGTCGCTCGATGGGCTGGCCTTCGACGCCCGCACGCCGGCGGGCACTGTTCGGATCCGGTCGAGGCTGGTCGGGCGGCCGAACGCCTCGAACGTCCTGGCCGCCGTCGGCACGGCTGTGGCGCTCGGGATACCCCGAGACGCCATCGAGCGGGGCGTGGCCGGCCTCCAGGCGGTCCCCGGCCGGTTCCAGCTCGTGTCCGGTCCGGGAGATGACGTGGCCGTGCTCGTGGACTACGCGCACACCGACGACGCGCTGCGCGGCCTGCTGGAGACCGCACGTGGGCTGACGCATGGCCGGCTGATCACGCTCTTCGGGTGCGGCGGGGATCGCGATCGCTCGAAGCGGCCGCTCATGGGCATGGTCGCCGCGCGGCTGAGCGACCTCGTGATCGTCACTTCCGACAACCCCCGCACCGAAGATCCCGCCCGCGTGATCGAAGAGGTGCTGCGGGGCGCGCGCGCCGAGGAGCGCCAGGGTGGCGCGGAGCTGCTGTCGCTCGTCGATCGCCGGGAGGCGATCCACGAGGCGATCCGCCGGGCACGGCCGGGCGACATGGTGCTCGTGGCGGGCAAGGGGCACGAGACGACGCAGGAGATCGCGGGCCGGTCGGTGCCGTTCGACGACGTGGCGGTGGCCGGCGAGGCGCTGGCGGCCCGTCGCGTGGAGTCCAGGGTCGGGTGAAGGAGGCGTGGCGCGCGATGCGATCGTTCTCACGCTCGACTGGGTGGCGGCGGCGGTTCGGGGGCAGGTGCTCGCCGGCGGAGGCGCCGAAGTGATGACGGGTGTCTCGACCGATACCCGCCGCATCGGCCGGGGCGATCTGTTCGTCGCGCTCCGCGGCCCCCGTTTCAACGGCAACGCGTTCGTGACCGAGGCGCGCGCGCGCGGCGCGGGCGGCGCCGTGGTGGACGCCACCTACGGCGGACCGCCCTGGGGCGCGATGGTGCGGGTGGCCGACACCACGCGGGCGTTGCAGGATCTGGCGCACGCGGTCCGGCGCGCGTCCGGCGCGCGCGTCGTGGCGATCACGGGCAGCGTCGGGAAGACCACGACGAAGGACGCCATCGCGGCCCTCGCCGGCACCTGCCTGCAGGTGGTCAAGAACCAGGGGAACCTCAACAACCACATCGGGCTGCCCCTGTCCCTGCTCCAGCTCCGCAGCCGTCCGGACGTCGCGGTGATGGAGCTGGGCATGAACCACGCCGGCGAGATCAGCCGCCTCGTCGAGATCGCCGAGCCCGACGTCTGTGTGTGGACCAACGTGGGCGACGCGCACCTCGGGCACTTCGCGTCGCTCGATGCGATCGCCGACGCCAAGGCCGAAATCTTCGATCGCGCGCACGCGGGGACGCTGCTCGTGTGCAACGCGGACGATCCGCGCGTGATGGCGCGCGCCGGCCGCTTTCCCGGCCGGGTCGTGACCTTCGGGTTCACCGAACGCGCCACCGTGCGCGCCGTGGACGTCGAGCGCCGCGGCGCTGCGGGCATGCGGGCGCGCCTGGTCACGGCCGCCGGCGCGGTGCCCGTCGAGACGCGACTGCTGGGAGACGGCCAGCTCTCGAATCTGCTGGCGGCTGCCGCCACCGCCCTCGAGCTGGGTGTGCCGCTCGATCGGATCGCCGGCACGCTGCCGGCCATTGCGCCCGCGGACCGGCGAGGGGTGGTGCACCGGCTTGCGGACGGGTTGACCCTGATCGACGACTCCTACAACTCCAGTCCCGGCGCCCTGACCCACGTGCTTGGTGTGCTGGCCTCGGATCCGTCCGGCGCCCGCCGCGTGGCGGCGCTGGGCGAGATGCGCGAGCTGGGATCGTCCGCCGTCCCGCTGCACCGGGCGTGCGGCCGCGCCGTCGCGCGGGCGGGGACCGCGTGGCTGGTGA
>VFZH01000083.1 GCA_016871255.1 Acidimicrobiia bacterium
GGATGGGGCGAGTGGGACGGATGGGGCGAGTGGGACAGAGGGGATGAGCCCACTCGCCCGACTCGCCCCACTCGCCCCACTCGCCCTGTTCTAGACCTGCTTCCCGTGCACGACTTCCTGCACGGGCGACGACTGCGGCTTCGGTCGCCCGCCGAGACCGGCGATCTGGATCGTCGGCTGCTCCTTGAGCACCTCCTGCCGGTAGAGCCGCTCCATCTCCTGGTGATGCCGGAGCTCCGCGGGCGTCATCTGCGTCTTCTTCCGCGCCGCGAGCTTCTCGTCGCGGGCATTCTTGGCGATGCCCTGCTCGTCGAGGTCCGTCTGGGCGCCGGCGGCGACCGCTTCGGCGTTCAGCACCAGCGAGTGGCTCGCGTCCGCCATCGGCACGTGCTTGTTGCCGGCGAAGATCTCGTGGCGGCCGTGTTCCTCGTACCACTTGGTCAGCGAGGCGGTCATGTGCATCTTCTCGATGATGTTCCGCCAGCCGATCCCGGTGTTGTAGGCGCAGAAGGAGATCTCGCCCTGCTGCGTCGCGTAGGGGATGATGCACATCTCCGTGCGCCGGAAGTCGTAGTTGAACAGGTCCTGGAACCACATGCCCGCGATGAACAGGAAGTTCCAGCGATCCGACCGGCGCTTCTCGATATCCGCCATGGTCCGGTCGCCGCTCACCTTGCCGTAGTCCTTGCCGGTGGCGCCGAACGTCTTGTCGAACTTCTTCAGCAGGTCCGTCAGCCGGAAGTGCTTCGGCGCCTTGAACGGGTCGTAGTTGCGGAACAGCGCCAGCGTCATGCCGGCGATCGACAGGAACTTGCCGCGGGCCGCGTCGTTGACCTGCGCCACGTCCTTCGCGAGCCGCTCGGCGTTCAGGAACGCCGTGACCGGCACGGCCTCCTTCGTTTCCTTGTCGATCATCACCGCCATGCCGACGCCGCAGTTGGGGTGGCAGCCGCAGGTGAGGTTGCCCCACGGCGTGTCCGGCCCGTGCACCACATCGGCCCAGTCGGTGAAGGTGCCCATGAACGAGATCGGGAACCAGTCGCGCGTCGGCTCGCCGAGGCCCGTCTGCGTCTTCACGTCGTGCGCCAGGTGCGACAGCGTGTAGCGCTGCGCCGCGCGGCGCTCCGGCGTGACCTCCTCGTCGCGGCCGGTGAACGACACCGGCTGGAAGGAGAGGAAGTTGATCCGCTTCGGGTTGTCGAGCGCGAACTCGATCACGCGGCCGACCTGTTCGTTGTTCACGCCGTTGACGATCGTGATGACCGGCACGATGTCCACGCCCGCCTTGTGCAGGTTCTCGATGGCGCGCAGCTTCACGTCGAACAGATTGCCCACGCGGCGGTGCGAGTTGGCGGCGTTGCCGATGCCGTCGAACTGCAGGTAGGCGTAGCGCAGCCCGGCTTCGGCCGCCTCGCGGGCGAACTCGAAGCTCTTGGCGAACTCGATGCCGTTGGTGGCCGCCTGGACGCTGCTGTAGCCGACCTTCCTGGCGTAGCGGACCGCGTCGAGGAAGTGCGGCGACATCGTCGGCTCGCCGCCGGAGAACTGCACCGACATCTGGCGCCGCGGTTTGATGGTGATCGCGTTGTCGAGCACCTGCTTGATGTCCTCCCAGGTCAGCTCGTGGACGAAGCCCACCTGGTTGGCGTCCATGAAGCAGGGGTCGCACATCATGTTGCAGCGGTTCGTCAGGTCGACCGTCAGCACCGACCCGCGGCCGTGCTGGATCGTGGAGCTGCCATGGTTGTGCAGCTTCTCGTCGTTGTGCGCCCGGATGTCACGGCCCGGGAACACCTCCTCGAGGTGCTTGAAGAACGCCGTGTCGATCGCCATCACGTCCTCGAACCGGCCGTGGATGGGGCACTCCTTCACCATGAGGATCTTGCCGTCGCGCTCGAGAATGGTGGCCTTGATCTCGCCCACCTTCTCGTTGAGCAGCACCGAGACGTCCTTCCTGCCGTCCAGGATGTCCTGCCGCGCCTCGCGCACGCAGGTCGGGCAGAGCGAGTCGGTCTCGCGCGGCCAGCCGAGCGGCGGCTTGGTCTTCTGGTAGGACTTCAGCAGCGGCTTGTCGGACCAGGCCGGCGTGAAGGACGGGTTCTGAGCCACCTTGTTGGCGGTGGCAAACACGGTCCAGACCCCGTTGGCCACGACCGACAACCCCTTCTCCACGAGCTTGATGGGCGCGTGCATGCGTCAACTCCTCACAGACTGGCCCCGGGACGGCGCCCGGGGACGTCGAATGGCAGCGATGTTAGCGGCCGGAGGGCGGGTCTCGAGGCGATTTGCAGCCGGCTGGCCATTCCGGGCGCCCACCGGGCAGGGGACAGGCCGGCAGGACAATTCAGACCTGATTGGTCCGGTATCCAGCTGCGACCACCGGGACCGGTGGAACCAGGGGCGAGCCTCATCCGTCGAAGCTGAGGCGCCCACCGCCGGGTTTCGGCGGGCCCTTCAGGAGGACAGTCATGTTTTGTACCCTGGTTCGTGCCGCGTTCGCAGCCGCTCTGACCATCGCGATCGCGCAGCCCGCCGCCGCCCAGTCGCCGGTCCCGTCTGCCGACGTGGCGGCCCTGCTCGGCGTGTGGACCGCCACCTTCGACGGCCCCGAGGGCCCGTTCTCGATGGCCGTGACGCTCAGCGACAACGCGGGCAGCCTGGCGGCCAAGGTGACGTCCGATGCGTTCCCCGCGGGCGAAGCCGGCGAGCTGAAGAAGACGGACAAGGGCGTGTCTTTCGCGTTCACGATCGACGCGCAGGGCATGACGGTGCCCACGGTTCTGAGCGTGACGCCGGACGGCGACAAGGCCAGCCTCTTCTGGGATCTCGCCGATGGGCAGTTCTCGCTGAGCGGGTCGGCCACGAAGACCCGCTGACATACGATGAACGGGTGATTCGAGACGTCCTCATCGTCGGGGCCGGACCTGCGGGGCTGGCCACCGCCATCTCCGCCAACCAGCGGCAGCTCGACTACGTGCTGGTCGAGAAAGGCGTGCTGGTCAACTCCATCTTCAACTTTCCGGCGCACATGGTGTTCTTCACCACGCCGGAGCTGCTGGAAATCGGCCGGCTCCCGCTGGTGACGCCGTACGAGAAGCCGACGCGCCTCGAGGCGCTGCGCTACTACCGCCGCGTCGTGGACACCTACGACCTCCAGATCTCGTTCGACGAGGAGGTGACCGCGATCGAGCTGGAGCGCGACGGGCTGTTCGTCGTCGAGACGCGGACGCCGAAGGGGGTCCGGCGCGGGCGGCACGCGCGTGCCGTGGTGCTGGCCATCGGGTACTACGACCGGCCGAACATGCTGAACGTGCCCGGCGAGGACCTGCCCCACGCCTCGCACTACTTCACCGACCCGCATCCGTACTACCGCAAGCGCGTGGTCATCGTCGGCGGGAAGAACTCCGCCGCCGAGGCGGCCCTGGAGCTGTACCGCGCCGGCAGCTTCCCGACGATCGTGCACCGGCACGCCACGCTCGGCGACTCCATCAAGTACTGGGTCCGTCCCGACATCGAGAACCGGATCAAGGAAGGCTCCGTCGGCGCGCGCTTCGAGACGCGCGTCGTCGAGATCACCCCGTCGTTCGTGATCGTGGAGGGGCCGAGCGGCATGCGCGAGGAACTGCCCGCGGAAGCCGTGTTCCTCCTGACCGGCTATCACCCGGACGTCGAGCTGATGCGGACCGCGGGCGTGCGGTGCGATCCCGAGACGCTCGCGCCGGACTTCAACGCGGAGACGTACGAGACCAACGTTCCGAACCTGTTCGTGGCCGGAGGCGCGATTGCGGGACGCAACACCGGGACGATCTTCATCGAGAACGGCCGGTTCCACGGGGAGCGCATCGTCACCGTCCTGGCGGAGCGCTTCCGGGCCTGAGGCGATCTCTCCCCGGGGGGCTGCCGGGGCGATGCAGGTGGACATCGACCGCACGACCGGACAGATCCTCAGCTCCGCCACGGCCGTCCGGTCGCCAGGCACGCCGGATGACTTCCCATTGACCTGGCCTGCAACACGAGCCAGGGACCGTACGGGGCGTTCTGGCTCCGGCGCCCGTCAGTGGCTGGCGCCCTCGTTCCAGTGCCCGCCCGGCGCCAGCAGTTTCATCTCCACCAGTTCGATCAGCGCCCGGCACCGAGCCGGAACCCCGTCACATTCGAGCAGCGCCTGCCGCTCGATCGGCTCCAGCTCCAGGTGCTGCGACAGCGCGTTCACGAGGTCGTCGTCCGGCATCGCCGGGGGAAACCTGGGTTCGCCGGCGGCCCGCTCCGTCATCGCGGCCAGCAGCGCTTCGAGCCGGATCCGCTGCGTCTGCAGCGTCCGCCTGGCTCCGTCGTCCAGCGTCTCGGGGATCGCGTCGACCTCGGCGAGCCGGTACGCGCGGCTCTGATCCTCGCCCGTGATCGAGAACTTCCCGATCCCCCGGAGCACGATGTTGTAGCGGCCGTCGCCGAGGCGCGCGGCATGCGTGATCACGCCGGCGCAGCCGACGGCGTACACCGGAGGCCTGCCGGCGTAGCCCGCTTCGTAGCCCGGCTTGAGCAGGGCCATCCCGATGAAGCGGTCCCCCTCCAGCGCATCCCGCACCATCTCCCGATACCGCGCCTCGAAGACGTGGAGCGGCAGGAAGACGTTGGGGAAGAGGACGACGTTCGGCAGCGGGAAGATCGGGAGGCGGGCGGGGATCAGTGGATGGTCCTCGTCTTCCGGTCCATGTAGTCCATCAGCACGTACCGGCCGAGCGTGAACGGCGTCGTGAAGTACGCCTTGCCCCGGCAGATCGCGGCCACACGCCGGACGAAGGCGACCAGGTCGTGGTCGCGGGCGAGCATGAAGGTGTTGATCATGATGCCGGCCTTCTGGCAGGCGGACACCTCCGCGAACGTCTCGGCCACGATGTGCGGGTCGAGCCCGAACGCGTTCTTGTAGATCCGCCCGTCGGGACGGGTCAGTGCCGACGGCTTGCCGTCGGTGATCATGATGATCTGGCGCATGTCGTGCCGCTGGCGCTCGAGGATGCGCCGCGCCAGGCGCAGGCCTTCACGGGTGTTCGTGTAGTACGGCCCCACCCGGACGCGGCCGAGCCGGGCGATCGGCACCTCTTCGGCCGAGTCGTGGAACAGCACGGCGTGCAGCGAGTCGCCCGGGTACTGCACGCGAATCAGGTGGGCCAGCGCCAGCGCGACGCGCTTGGCCGGCGTGAAGCGATCTTCCCCGTACAGGATCATGCTGTGGCTGCAGTCCAGCATGATCACCGTGGCGCAGGAGCTCTGGTATTCGCTCTGCGCCACCATCAGGTCCGGGTAGTCCACGTCGATCGCGAACCGCCCGGCGCTGCCGCGCAGGCCGGCGCCCAGCCGCTGGACGGCGTTGAGAATCGTGCCGCTGGCATCGAGGTTCAGCGTGTCGCCGAACTCGTACGGCTTCGAGGCTGCCGCCGCCTCGATGCCGGTCGACAGGCTGTGCGTGTCGTGGCGGCCGGCGCTGCTTCGTCCCATGGCGCCCAGCAGATCGCGCAGCGCCCGGTAGCCGAGAAAGTCGAGGCTCTTGTCGGTGACCTCGAAGCGGACCTGTCCCGGCTCGCCGTCGTGCCCGCCGCCGGTCTCCCGGCGTGTCTGCTCGCGATCGAGGTCGGGCGCCGCCGTGATGAACCCGTCCTCCATCATCCGGTCGATGATCTCCTGGACGAGCTGTTCGATCTGCTGGCGGGTCGCCTCCTGGTCCCCGTCGGCCGGGTCGCCCAGCAGCTGCTGCACGGCGTCGTCGGACAGCACGCCGCCGCTGAACAGCGCCTCGAGGATGGCATCGTGCAGCGCCTGCATCGTGCGGTCCTCGTCGTCGGCGGCCGGATCCCCCCAGGGGCTGCGGAACCCGCTCGACAGGAACAGGTCGGACAGCTTCGACACGAGCTCGTCGAGATCGATCCCGTCGAGCAGGCTGGGGACGTACTTGCTGTAGCGATACTTCATCGCCTGAGCCGCGAGCCCTAGTTGTAGTACTTCTTCTTTCCCGCCGGCAGCGGCACGTCGTCCACCGACGGCTCCGGCCGGACGGGCCGGCGCACCGGGCCTTCCGCCGCGTGGTAGCCGCGCTCCTCGCTGCGCGCGATCTTCTTCAGCGCGCACAGTCCTTCCAGCACGAAGTCCACGCCCGATGCGAGGAGCGGCGGCGGCGCGCCGTCCGGCACACCGGCGGCGTGCGCCAGCGCCAGCAGCCCCTGCACCTCGCTCGCGTACGCCAGCACGTCGGTTGCCGACGTCGTGTCGGACAGGTGCAGCGCGCCTCCGAGGTCGAACCACTCGACGACCTGCCGCGTCTCGAGGTGGGACAGGCAGCCGTCGGCGACGTTGGCGATCGCCGCCCGGACCAGGTCCCGCGCCACGACGTCGGCGCCCTTGAGCTCGCCTTCGTACTCCATTTCGAACTTGCCCGTGATCGAGGGCAGGGCGGCGTAGACGTCGATCACGCGTGCCGTCGCCGTGGCCTCGCCGCACAGCAGGGCCCGCCGCTCGGCGTTCGACACGACGTTCTCGGTCGCGGAGATGGCGAGCCGCTGGCTGACCCCTGATCGCTTGTCCACGCGGCGGTCCTGCCGCGCCTGGAAGGCGATCTCCTCGACGACCTCGGCGACGAAGGACGGGATCTCGACCGGGGGCGCGTGTGTGTCGCGGCGGACCCACGCTTCCTGCGCCGTGATCACCATCGCCTCGTGCCGGCCCTGGGGGTAGTGCGTCCGGATCTCCGAGCCGATCCGATCCTTGAGCGGGGTGATGATCTTCCCGCGGGCCGTGTAGTCCTCCGGGTTGGCGGTGAAGGCCATGAGCACGTCGAGCGGCAGGCGCACGGGGTAGCCCTTAATCTGGACGTCGCCCTCCTGCAGGATGTTGAACAGGCCGACCTGGATCTTCCCGGCCAGGTCCGGCAGCTCGTTGATGGCGAAGATCCCGCGGTTCGCCCGTGGCAGCAGGCCGTAGTGCATCGTCAGCTCGCTGGACAGCTCGAGCCCGCCCCGCGCCGCCTTGATCGGATCGATGTCGCCCACGATGTCGGCGATCGTCACGTCGGGGGTGGCCAGCTTCTCGACGTAGCGGGCGTCGCGCGGCAGCCAGGCGACCGGCGTGCCGTCGCCCTGCCCGGCCACGCGGGCGCGACAGGCCCCGCAGATGGGATCGAGCGGATCGTCGTTCAGTTCGCAGCCGGGCATGACCGCGACCTCGTCGTCGAGCAGCGTCGCCAGCGCCCGCAGCAGCCGGGTCTTGGCCTGGCCGCGCAGGCCGAGCAGGATGAAGTTGTGCTGTGACAGCAGCGCGTTCACCAGTTGCGGCACGACGGTGTCGTCGTAGCCGACGATGCCGGGGAACAGGGGAGCCCCCGATCGCAGCCTGGCGATCAGGTTCTCGCGCACCTCCTGATGTACGCTTCTGTGCGGGAGGTCACCCGCGTCGACCGCCCGGCGCAACGCGCCCAGCGTGGAAACCGCGTGAGAGATGCCCATGGCCGCGATTCTAGCAGCCGCGGTCGGCAGGGGCGCGTCGCGGGGCCGGGCCACGACCCATGCCGTTCTTCAATCACCCCCGCGGTCTCGTGTTCGCACATCGGGGAGGCTCCGCCATCGGGCCGGAGAACACCATGGCGGCGTTCGACGCCGGCCTGGCGGCCGGGGCGGATGGCCTCGAGCTCGACGTGCGGCTGTCGAGCGACGGTGTGCCCGTGGTGATACACGACGCCACGCTCGATCGGACCACCAGCGGCACCGGTCCCGTGTCGGCGCACACCGCTGCGGCGCTGGCGCGCCTGGATGCCGCGTGCCGGTTCCAGGGCGACGGCGACTTCCCCTGGCGGGGTCGCGGCGTCGGCGTGCCGTCGCTGGCCGAGGTGCTCCGGCGCCACCGGGACTGCCGGGTGATCGTCGAGATGAAAGGGAACGAGCCTGCGCTCGGGTCCGCGGTCGCCCGCGTGCTGCGCGACGCGGACGCGCTCGACCGGGTGTGCGCCGCCGGATTCGGCGCGGACGCGATGCGGGCGTTCCGCCGCGCCCTGCCGGAAGCCGCGACGAGCGCTCATCGGGAGGAAGTGCGCCTGGCGCTGTGCCGGTCCTGGGTCCGGTGGCCGCTCCGCGACCTCCCGTACGGAGGCTACCAGGTTCCCGAACGTGCCGGGCGTCTGCGGGTGGTGTCGCCGGCGTTCGTCCGCGGTGCGCACGCGGCGGGGCTGCAGGTGCACGTGTGGACGGTCAATGACGCCGGCGACGTCCGGCGCCTGCTGGACTGGGGGGTGGACGCGCTCATCACGGACCGGCCGGGCGACGTGCGCGACATCGTGTCCGGCGTGACGCCCGGCACGCGTTGACAGGCCGCGGGGTCGCGCGACGGGCGTGAAACGGCGCGGCAACCCCGGTGGCCGCGCCGCAGATCGTCTTGCGCGGGACAGACGGGTGGGCTAGCATGCGCCGACCGCAGATCACCAAGGAGGGTGAGATGGGACGTTTCCTGGCAGGTGTGGCTGTGCTGTCCGTGGTGCTGGCCGGGTCGATCGGCCATGCGCAGATGAAGGTTGCCAACCTCGACGACTACCGGAAGGCGATGCAGGCGATCGGCGGCGCAGTCGGTGGCGCCAACAAGGCCCTCCAGGGCGGGATGATGGCGGACGCGAAGAAGGCGCTCGCGGCGGCGAAGCCGAACCTGATGGGCGTCGAGGCGTTCTTCACCGCGCGCAGCAAGCCGGAGCTCGTCGCGATGGCGAAGACGGCCATCGAGAAGGTGGACGCGCTGGACAAGGCGCTGGGCGGGACCGACTCGGCGGCGGCCATGGCTGCGTTCAAGGAAGTCGGCGCGACGTGCCAGGCGTGCCACGCCAAGGCCCGCGATCAGGATCCGAACACGAAGGCCTACAGCTTCAAGCCCGGGATCCTCTGAGTCGAGGGCGGGCGCGGGCGGCCGTCACGCCGTCCGCGCCGCCCCGCTCGACGAGCCGCTTCGCGGTCGCAAAGACCGCGCTGATCATCGCCGGCGTCAGCCTGCCCGTGTTCGTGTTCTGCCGGCTCGGGTGATAGCACCCGACCAGCGTGGCGCCGGCCCCCGCCGCCACCACGCCGTGCGCGAACTGCGGCCGTGGCCTGATCCCCGTCCCGTTCCTGGCCAGCAGCCGCAGCCATGCGGCGAACGCGATCTGACCGAGCGCCACGACCACGGTGACCCGGGTCAACCCGGCGACCTCGTGTGCCAGGTGCTCGAGGCAGCGTTCCAGCTCGTCCGGAGCCGGGCGGTTGTCCGGCGGGGCGCACCGCACGGCCGCCGCAATCCACGCATCGCGCAGGCGGAGGCCGTCGCCGGCATGGCGGGAGGTCGGGATGTTCGCGAAGCCGTTCGCATGCAGCGCGGCCATCAGCACGTCACCCGACCCGCCGATCCCGTCGCCGGTGAACACGCGTCCCGTCCGGTTGGCGCCGTGGGCGGCCGGTGCCAGCCCCAGCACGAGCAGCCGCGCGCGCGGGTCGCCGAACCCGGGGACCGGACGCCCCCAGTACGTGTCGTCGAGGTACGCGCGACGCTTCTGGTCCGCGACCTGCCGACAGTATTGTCGAAGCCGCGGACAGCGCTCGCACGCCACGATCGCGTCACGAACGGCGGCCAATGCGCTCGGCAGGGGGAACGGACGGGCGAGGGCGGGCATCGTGGCGATCGCGATAATCGGAGGAGAGCCGCGGTCCGGCGCGGTCGTCATGCCGCCGCGCGCACGCGGAGGGTAAGATACCCCGAGGATGGCCGCGCGTGGTGCCGGCCGGGAGCACGCCCGATGCGCAGCATGGCCCCGAACGAGACGGCGGAGCTGGAAGCCCTCGAGACGCGCGAGTGGCTCGACTCGCTGGACCACGTCCTGAGGGACGGCGGTCCGCTGCGGGTGCGCCGGCTGCTGCACGAGCTCGGCGTCCACGCGCGGCGGAGCGGAGTCCGGCTGCCCTTCAGCGCCAACACGCCCTACATCAACACGATTCCGGCCGACGACCAGCCGCCCTATCCGGGCAGCCGTGAGATCGAGCGCCGCATCAAGAGCCTGGTGCGGTGGAACGCGCTCGCCATGGTCGTGCGCGCCAACCGGCACGAGGAAGGGATCGGCGGCCACATCTCGACGTACGCGTCGGCGGCCACCCTGTACGAGGTCGGCTTCAACCACTTCTTCAGGGGGAAAGGCGCCGGCGACGACGAGGACATCATCTACTTCCAGGGACACGCCGCGCCCGGGATCTACGCCCGGGCGTTCCTGGAGGGTCGGCTCTCGCTGGAGCAGTTGGGCAACTTCCGCCGGGAGCTGGCCGATGGCCCCGGGTTGTCGTCGTACCCCCACCCGTGGCTCATGCCGGACTTCTGGGAGTTTCCCACGGTGTCGATGGGCCTGGGGCCGATCATGGCCATCTACCAGGCGCGCTTCCTGCGCTACCTCGAGGACCGCGGTCTGAAGCCGGCCTCGCACTCGAAGGTGTGGGCCTTCATCGGCGACGGCGAGACCGACGAGCCCGAGGCGCTGGGCGCCATTACCCTGGCGTCGCGGGAGAGGCTCGACAACCTGATCTTCGTCATCAACTGCAACCTTCAGCGGCTCGACGGCCCCGTGCGCGGGAACGGGCAGATCATTCAGGAGCTCGAGGCGGCGTTCCGCGGCGCGGGCTGGAACGTCATCAAGGTGCTGTGGGGCTCGGAGTGGGACGGCCTGCTCGAGAAGGACCATGACGGGCTGCTGGTGCGGCGCATGGGCGAGATCGTCGACGGGCAGTACCAGCGGTACGCGGTCGAGTCGGGCGCCTACATCCGTGACCACTTCTGGGGTGTGGATGCGCGCCTGCTGGAGATGGTGGACCACCTGTCCGACGAGCAGCTCAAGAAGCTGAGCCTCGGGGGCCACGACACCTACAAGGTGTTCGCCGCCTACCACGCGGCCGTGGAGCACACGGGCCAGCCGACGGTCATCCTCGCCAGGACCATCAAGGGCTACGGGATCGGTGAAGCCGGCGAGGGCAAGAACATCACGCACCAGCAGAAGAAGCTCAACGAAGACGAGCTGCGCGCGTTCCGGGCCCGCTTCGGGATCCCGATCTCCGACGACGAGGTGGCGGAAGCGCCCTTCTACCGGCCGCCCGGGAACAGTCCCGAGGCGATCTACATGCGGGAGCGGCGCGAGGCCCTCGGCGGCTTCGTGCCGCGCCGTGATGGCCGGTCCGAGCCGCTCACGCTCGACACGCTGCCGGAGGTGTTCGCCGAGTTCCACGCCGGAACGGGCGAGCGGAAGGTCTCCACGACGATGGCCTTCGTGCGGATGCTGTCGAAGCTGCTGCGCGATCCGGAGATCGGCGACCTGGTCGTGCCGATCGTGCCGGACGAGGCGCGCACCTTCGGCATGGAGCCGCTCTTCCGGCAGGTGGGGATCTACTCGCACGTGGGGCAGCTCTACGAGCCGGTGGACCACGACACGCTGCTCTACTACAAGGAAGCCACCGACGGGCAGATCCTCGAAGAGGGGATCACCGAGGCCGGCTCGATGTCCTCGTTCATCGCAGCAGGCACGGCCTACGCCACGCGCGGGGTCAACACGATCCCCTTCTTCATCTTCTACTCGATGTTCGGCATGCAGCGCGTGGGCGACCTGGTGTGGGCCGCCGGCGACTCGCGCACCCGCGGCTTCATGATCGGCGGCACGGCGGGGCGCACGACGCTGGCCGGCGAGGGACTGCAGCACCAGGACGGACACAGCCACCTGCTGGCGAGCGCCGTGCCCAACCTGGTGTCGTACGATCCGGCGTTCGCGTACGAGATCGCCGTCATCGTCGAGGACGGCCTCCGGCGCATGTACAGGGACCAGGAGAGCGTCTTCTACTACCTGACGGTGGAGAACCAGCCGTACGAGATGCCGGAGATGCCCGAGGGCGTGCGGGACGGCATCCTGAAGGGGTTGTACCGCTTCCGCAAGTCGTCGAAGACGCGGGCGAAGCGCCGCGCGCAGCTGCTCGGCAGCGGCGCGATCCTGCACGAGGCGCTCGATGCGCAGGAGATGCTCGAGGAGAAATACGGCGTGGCCGCCGACGTCTGGAGCGTGACCAGCTACACCGAGCTCTCGCGCGACGGGCACGACGTGGACCGGTGGAACCGCCTGCACCCCGGCGAGCAGCCGAGAGTGTCGCACGTGGCTTCGTCCCTGGGCGACACGAGCGGTGTCATCGTGGCCGCGTCCGACTACGTGAAGGCGCTGCCCGATGCCGTCAGCCGCTGGAGTCCGCGTCCGGTGGTGTCGCTCGGGACCGACGGGTTCGGCCGGAGCGAAGGGCGCTCGGCGCTCCGGGACTTCTTCGAGGTGGACGCGAAGCACATCGCC
The DNA here is from genome assembly GCA_016871255.1 of Acidimicrobiia bacterium. GTDB lineage: Bacteria > Acidobacteriota > Vicinamibacteria > Vicinamibacterales > UBA2999 > VFZH01. The sequence goes on from VFZH01000083.1 coordinate 12,362, forward strand.
GTCGCCGCGCTCTCGGCGCTGTCGCGCGAGGGCCAGATCGAGGCCGGCGTCGTCACCGACGCCATGAAGGAACTGGGCATCGAGCCCGACCGGATGAACCCGGCGCGGCGGTGACGCGTTCCCGGCACATGGCGGGCATTGAGGATGCCTTCGTTCACGCTCCCTGAGCTCGGCGAAAACATCACCTCCGGAACCGTGTCGCGCGTGCTGGTGTCGGTCGGCGACACGATCGACGTGGACCAGCCGGTGGTTGAACTCGAGACCGACAAGGCGACGGTCGAGGTGCCGACGTCGATCGCGGGCACCATCAGCGGGATCGCGGTCAAGGCCGGGGACACGGTGAAGGTGGGCGCCATCGTGCTGACGGTCGGTGGTGGCGACGACGCGGCGGCGGGATCCGGGAAGAGGAAGTCGCCACGCGGCAGTGCGACGGACGACCAGGTGGAGAAGGACGCCGAGGCTCCGGAACGGGGAGCGGGCCCGCCCCGGACATCTGCGCCGAGGACGGCGCGGGCGGCAGAGGCCGACGCCGGCGATGACGAGTCGGGCTCGGACGGCAGCGACGCCGACCGGCCGCGGTCGCAGGGCGACGGCAAGGTGATCGCCATGAGCCGGTCGTCGCGGTCCGAGGCACAGGCACCAGGCCCCGCGCCGGCGTCGCCCGCTGTGCGCCGGCTGGCGCGGGAGATCGGCGTGGACATCGATGCCGTCCGGGGCAGTGGTCCCGGCGGCCGCATCTCGACCGAAGACGTCAAGCAGTACTCACAGCGCGTGCTCGCCAGCCTGGGCTCGCCCAGGAGTGCGGGGGGGGCGTCGCCCGTCGGGCTGCCCGACTTCAGCCGCTGGGGCGAGGTGGAGCGGCAGCCGATGAGCGGCGTGCGGAGGAAGACTGCGGAGCACCTGTCGCATGCGTGGACCGCCATCCCGCACGTCACGCAGGTCGAGAAGGCGGACGTCACCGACCTGGAGGCGCTCCGCACGCGTCACGCGGCAGCCGTCGAGGCCAGGGGCGGCAAGCTGACGATGACCGCCATTCTGGTCAAGGTGCTGGCCGCCGCAGTGAAGGAGTTCGCGCAGTTCGGCGCGTCGGTGGACATGGAGGCCCAGGAACTGGTCCTCAAGCGCTACGTGCACGTGGGTGTCGCGGTGGACACCGATCGCGGGCTGCTGGTGCCGGTCGTGCGCGACGCGGACCGGAAGGGCCTCGTCGAGATCGCGGTGGAGGTGCAGGCGCTGGCCGAGAAGGCGCGCGCGCGGAAGCTCACGCTCGACGACATGAGCGGCGGCACGATCACCGTGTCGAACCTCGGGGGCATCGGCGGCACGCACTTCACGCCGATCGTCAACTGGCCCGAGGTGGCGATCCTCGGCGTCTCGCGCGGCAGGCGCGAGCCGGTCTACCGCGGCGACACGCTCGAGCCGCGGCTGATGCTCCCGCTGTCGCTCTCCTACGACCACCGTGTGATCGACGGCGCCGACGCCATGCGCTTCCTGCGCTGGGTCGCCGACGCGCTCGAGCAGCCCTTCCAGCTCGCACTCTGAACCGCTCGCGTGGGCGCGGGGGTCTTCGTGGCGGCGGTCGAGCGGCTAAGGGCCCTGGCCGGAATACGGTTGCCATCTCGGCCGACGATGCATCCCGCCTCGCCGCGTTGCTCGTCGGTCACAGGCACCCGGCCTGCTCCCTCCTCGCGCCTGGCGATCCGGGCGCCTCGCCGCCCGAGAGTCGGCAACCCTATTCCCGCCAGGGCCCTAAGGGCCCAGAGCGGCCGCTCCGCGCTGGCCTACGCGACCGTCGTCGCGATACCGCTCCTGCTCTTCCGCGTGCACGTGTCCGGCGCGGGCACGTGGATCGGGAACCCCGATCGCCTGAACGGCGCGCTCCGGCTCCTCGTATTCCACGTCCGCGGCGTCCTGCGCGGACACCTCGATGCGTGGAACGAGCACGTCATGCTCGGCTTCGACAGCCTGGCCCTGCCCGGGACCTACCCGGCGCCGACCATGTGGCTCACCGCGGCCGTCGCCGGGCCGGACCTCCTGCATGCAGAGGGTTGGGTGGCCATCGGGCAACTCGTACTGGTGGGCGTGGCGGCGCTGGCGTTCCTGCGCCGGCTCGGCGCCGGGGCCTTCGAGGCCGTTGTCGGGGCGGGCTGCTACCAGTTGTGCGGCCTCACCGTCCTCTTGATCAGTCAGTACACGAGCAGCGCCGCGATCCTGATCGTGATCCCCGTCGCCCTCCTGCTGATTGGCAGGTCTCACGAGGGCCGGCCCGCGGCGGTCTGCCTCGCTCTGGCGATCGCCCTCGCGGCGATGGTGCAGTTCATGGCGCTGCAGTCGGCGGCCTACGTCCTGCTGTTGGTTGCCGCCTACGCGCTGTGGCGCGGCTGGCACGCGCGTTCGCCCGCGGCCGTGCTGCTGACCGCGGCCGGCGGCGCGGCGGCCCTCGTCGGCACAGCTCCGCGATGGGTGGGATGCCTGTCGGCGCTGGGCCGGTACTCCCGCGAACCCGCGGACGGGGCGCTGCGCGACTTCGCGGCCACGTACGAGTTTCAGAACATCCGTCCGTACGAGGTACTCAGGTGGCTGGATGGCGCGATTTTCGGCGTGTCACCGTCGGACGCCGCTCGCCTCCAGAACAACATCAACCTGACCGAAGGGTTCCTCCTCACGACCAGCGCCGTCGTGCCGCTGCTTCTGCTCGCGGCGCTCCCGCGCTTCTCCGGCCGCTGGGCCGGGCTGGTACGCGAGCGCACGCACGACACGTCCTTCTGGTGCTGGGTGGTGGCCTCGACCGTGCTGGTGGTCGTGTGGAAGCCGCTCGCGCATCTGGTCCATGTGCTGTTCTTCGGCCTCGACTTCACGCACACCCGGGTACTGCTCGTCGGTGCGCTGCCGATGTACGCGCTGGTCGCGATCGTCCTGACGCGATGGAATCCGCCCGCTGGGGGGCGCACGTTCGCTGCCGGGCTGGTGGCCGGCGTCGTGGCTGCGGTCGTCGTGGAGGTGGCCGCGGGCTCGGTGCCGGGCGGAGTGCCGCTCGCGCGCGTGGGGCTCTTCGCGGAGGTGTCCGGGCGAATGACCCTCCGCGCCGAGAGCCTGGCGAGGGTTGCAGGCACGTGCGCGGCAGGAGCGCTGCTGCTGTGCCTGGTCGTCGTGCAGCGCGCACGGCGCCCGCCCCTGGCTGGCGCGGCTCATGCCGCTCTGGGAAGCCTGATCCTGGTCCAGGCGTTCCTTGCCGCCGACGGGCAGGTCAACGCGCGGCCGGGGCGCATGCCCGCGACGCCGTTCTACCTCGGAGACATGTACATGGCCGCGCGGCACGAGTTCCGTCTGCCGACGCCGCGACAGATCGACGAACTCCACGATCGGGTCGGCCCGGACCGGGTCGCGTTCGTGTGCGACCCCGACGTGGCCGGCGGCTTCTGCGCCGGGCACCTCGCCGACACCTGGCAACTTCGCAGCGCAGACGGGTACTACGGTCTCGGCGTGCCGCGTCGCGTGCGCGAGCTGCCCTGGGGTGATGCGGTCGGACTTCGCACCGTGTCGTTCACGCGGATCGACGCGCTGCCCTGGCCGCTGCTGGGGCTGCTGAACGTCGGCGCGGCGCTGATCGTCGACAGGGAGCTGCTGACCAACAGCACCGCCGACGGGCGACCGGCGGATGTCTCGCGCATCCGGATCGTCAGGAACCCGGCCGGCGCCGTGCCGCGGGCGTTCTTCGCCCGCAGTGCTGTGCCGGTGGCCGACGCCGCGGAGGCGTCCGCCAGGCTCTTCGGCGGCAGGGTTCAGCGAGATGTCCGCCGGCGCTCGTTCGTCGAGGGGCTCCCGGCCGCGGCTTCGTACGCGACCGATGGCGGCGTCGTCGTCTCCGGCAGGGGGGACCGGCTTCGGTTCGACCTGTCCGGGTCGCTCCAATCACGCCTGCTCGTCGTCAACGAGCTCCACGCGCCCGGCTGGCGGGCCTTCGCCGATGACCGCGAGGTTCCAGTGCTGCCGGCGAACGTCGTGATGCGCGCGGTCGTCGTTCCCGAGGGTGTCCGGAGGGTCGAGATGGTGTACGAGCCGTTCGTCCGGAGTTCATCGGCTCGCGCCCTCCGATGGGCGGGATGGGCCGTGCTGCTCGGCTGCCTGTGGATCGCGCGGCGCATGGGTCAGCGGCGCCGTCTGGCACGTCCCGGGACGCAGGTCCGGGACCGAGCCTTCTCATGACGCGGCGGGGTGGTCCCACCGGGCGGCCCCGCTCCCGGCGCCTGCACGCCGCCGCTCGTCGATGATCTCCCCGATCGCGGCCGGCGGCGACGGCTGGCGCGCGTGCCACGCCCCGACCCGGGCGAGCACGCCGAACGCGCACGCCGCTGCGCCGGCCATGCCGATCACGAGCCCCGGCAGGAGCACCCAGGGCTCCGCCGGCGGGCGAAGCAGGGTGGCGGACAGGAGCAGGAGGGTGACGCCGGTCAACGCGCGCCCGGCGGCGCGGCGGA
>VFZH01000084.1 GCA_016871255.1 Acidimicrobiia bacterium
GGGCGTCGCTCGCGGCGCTGGCGATGGCGGCGGCCGTGGCCACGTCGGCCGCGGTCCAGACGGGTCTCGACGGGCTGGCGCGGTCAGCGCGGGACGCGAGCGCCCGCGCCTTCGGCAGCGACGCATTCGTCCTGACCAGGGTGGCGGCGGGCACGCTGAGCCGGCGGGAGCTGCGGGACCGGCTCGTGCGGAACCCCAACATCACGCGCGGGGACGTGCGCTTCCTGGAAGGGGTGGCGGACGGGCGTGTGCAATACGCCGCGACCGCGCAGCGGCCGGCGGACGTCAGCGCGGGCGGCCGGACGTTCGAGAACGCGGCCATCAACGGCACGCAGGCGGCGCTGTTCGCGATCCGGGAGGTCGGCCTCGAACAGGGGCGGCCGTTCACCGAGGCCGAGGAGCAGGCCGCCGCGCAGGTCATCGTCGCAGGGCGCGCGATCGTCGACGAGCTGTTCCCCGCGGCCGACCCGCTGGGCCGGCAGGTCCGCATTGCGGGCCGGGCGTTCCGCATCGTGGGCGTCCAGACGCGGCAGGGCACGACCGGTGGCGTGACGCTGGATCGGTACGTGTGGATGCCGGTCGCCGCGTTCGAGCGCGCGTTCGGTGCCGCCCCGTCGCTGCAGGTGTTCGCCGCCGCGACCGGCCCCTCCCGTACCCGCGCCGCCGAAGACCGGGCCCGCATCTCGATGCGCGCGCGGCGGCAGCTCGGCCCGGCGGCGGACGACACCTTCGACCTGATCACCCCGGAGGCATCGCGGACCTTCGTCGACGCGATCACCTCGCAGGTGGGGGCGGCCGGGCCGCCCATCGCCTTCATGGCGTTGATCGCGGCGATCGTGGTGGTCGCCAACACGACGCTGGTGTCGGTGGCGCAGCGCACGCGGGAGATCGGCATCCGGCGCGCCGTCGGCGCTGCCCGCGTTCACGTGCTGGCGGAGACGCTGGCGGAGTCCACGGTGATCGCGCTCGTCGGGGGCGTGGCGGGCCTGGCCGCCGCGGCCGCTGCGCTGAGCCTGGCGGCCGCGGTCGTGGACATTCCGCTCTCTCTCGAGTGGCCCACTGCGCTCGGCAGTCTGGCTGCCGCCGCCGCCAGTGGCATGGTGGCCGGCTGGTATCCGGCCAGGCGCGCGGCCGGCATCGAGGTGATGGCGGCCCTGAGGCAGGAGTAGCGCCATGACCGGACCGCGACGAGGGCTGCGGAGATGACGACGCGCGGTGTGCGACGGCGTCCATACGAGGCGCTGCTGGAGCCGGCGGCGCTCGCGCTGGAGTCCCTGCGCAGCCACCCCGCTCGGACCGCGCTGGCCGTGGGCGGCATCGTCATCGGGATCGTCACCGTCGTGCTCGTGGCCTCCGTGCTGGCCAACGCCCGCAACCAGGTGGCGCTGCTCTTCCGGGACCTCGGGACGGAGAACGTGTTTGCGTTCCATCTCACGGGCGATCCCTACGTGACGCCATCGGAGAGCGAAGCGGGGCGCCAGCCCCTCGAGCTGTCGTTCGTGGACGAGATCCGGAAGCTGTCCACGACCGTGCGCGACGTGGGGGCGCAGGTCATCGTGCCCACGGCGGTCGAAGGCCAGGTGCTCATCGCGCGCGCCGGCACCAGCGAGTCCGACACCGTGCTGGTCGAAGGGGCGTCGTGGACCCTGTTCGACATCATCGGCGCGGAGTTCGCCGCCGGCCGCCCGTTCACCGCGCTCGAGGATCGCGCCGGGGCGCGCGTGGCGGTCATCGGCGCCAGCCTGTCGCAATCGCTGTTCGGCGGCGCGTCCCCGCTCGGCCGGACGCTCACGCTGGCGGGGGATCGCTACACCGTGGTGGGGGAGCTGGCGCCGCGTCGGGGCGGGTTCCTCGGCGAGAACCGGCAGGACAACGTGTTGAGCCTCCCGGCCGGCACGGTGCGCCGGCGTTTCGGCGTTCCGGAGCGGGTGGTGCTCTACCTGCGGGCGCAGCCCGGCGAGCTCGATGCTTGCGCGCGGGAAGCCGAAGCGATCCTCCGGCTGCTGCGGGGGCTGCCTCCGGGCAGCCCGAACGACTTCACGTTGTCGACCGCCGAGCAGATCATCGCGACGTTCGACGGCATCAGCCTGCGCGTCGGGCTGGCCACGGTGGGCCTGGCCGGCATCAGCCTGCTGATCGGGGCCATCGGCATCGCCAACGTGATGTTGATCAGCGTCACCGAACGCACGCGCGAGATCGGTCTGCGGCTGGCCGTGGGCGCGAGGCGGCGACAGGTGATGCTCCAGTTCCTGCTCGAGGCAGCGTTCCTCTCGGGGCTGGGTGGCGCGGCCGGCGTGACGGCCGCCCTGGCGCTCGGCTTCTCCCTGGCGCTGGTGGTTACCGGGTACTCAGCCGTCGCGCCGCCCTGGGCCGTCGTGGCGGGGCTGATGTCGTCGGTGGGCGTCGGCGTCGCCGCCGGCTACTGGCCCGCGCGGCGGGCGGCGAGACTGGACCCGGTGGAGGCGCTCCGACATGAGTAGGCGCCGATGAGCGTGGTGGACGTGAGCCTGATCGGACTCGAGGCCGCCCTGCTGGCGCTCACGGTCGTGTGGGCGCTCAGCGTCCGCCTGCGGGACGCGAGCATCGTGGACATCGCGTGGGGGCCGGGGTTCGTCCTGCTGGCCTGGCTGTACGTCGTCGCTCTCGATGCCAGCGGGGTGCGTCCCTTCCTCGTGGCAGGGCTGGTGACGGTATGGGGCCTGAGGCTCGGGGCGCACATCCTCGCCCGCCACCGCGGCGAGGACCCGCGCTACCAGGCCATGCGCGCCCGCCACGGCGACGCGTTCTGGTGGCGAAGCCTCGTCGTGGTCTTCTGGCTGCAGGCGGCGATCCTCTGGTTCGTGGCGTGGCCGCTGCTGATGGCGGCGCGGGATGCCGGGCCGCCGCCGTTCCGGGTGACCGACGCGGCGGGCCTGCTGCTGTTCGTCGTGGGGTCCGCCGTCGAGGCGATCGGCGATCGGCAGCTGAGCCGCTTCCGGTCCGATCCCGCGAACCGGGGCCGGGTCCTCGACACCGGTCTCTGGCGGTACACTCGGCACCCGAACTACTTTGGCGATGCGCTCGTCTGGTGGGGCGTCTACCTGATCGCCTGCTCCACGCCGGGCGGCTGGCTGACCGCCGCGAGCCCGGTACTCATGACATGGCTGCTGCTCCGCGTGTCCGGGGTGACCTTGCTCGAACGGCACATGGCGTCAACCAGACCGGCCTACGCAGCCTACGCCAGGCGCACGTCGGTGTTCGTGCCCTGGTTTTCCCGAGAGGGATGATGGCGAAACAGGGGACGGCCGCGGCCGAGGATCGCATCGGCATCGGGATCTCCTCCTGCCTCCTGGGCGAGGAGGTTCGCTTCGATGGCGGCCACAAGCGCGATCGGTTCCTGACCGACACGCTGGGCCCGCTCGTCGAGTGGGTGCCGGTCTGTCCCGAGGTCGAGGCCGGCTTCGGGACGCCGCGGGAAGCGATGCGCCTGGTGGGTGAGGACGGCCGCCTCCGGCTCGTGACCGTCCGCACCGCCGTCGATCTGACCGATCGGCTGGACCGCTACGCCGCACGGCGGGTGGGGGAGCTGGCGCACGAGGGGCTCAGCGGCTACGTGCTCAAGAAGGACTCGCCCAGCTGCGGCATGGAGCGGGTGAAGGTCTACGGCACGGCAGGCGTCCCGGCCAGGTCGGGCCGAGGGCTGTTCGCCGCGGCCCTGCTCGATCGCTTCCCGTTTCTCCCGGTCGAAGAGGAAGGCCGACTCTCGGATCCGGTACTGCGCGACAACTTCATCGAGCGGGTCTTCGCGTACCGCCGGCTGCAGCGGCTGTTCGCGGGCCGGTGGACGGTGGGGCAGCTCGTCCGCTTCCACACCGCGCACAAGCTCACGCTGATGGCCCACGCGGAGAAGACGTACCGCTCGCTTGGCCCCCTGGTGTCGCGCGCGAAGGCGCTGCCGCGCGCGTCCGTGAAGGACCAGTACACCGAGGGCTTCATGACCGCCCTGGCGGCGATCGCCACGCGGCGGCGGCACACCAACGTGCTCCAGCACGTGGCCGGGTACTTCAAGACCACGCTCGATTCCGCCGATCGCCGGGAGCTGCACGGCGCCATCGACGACTACCGCCGCGGCCTCGTCCCGCTCGTCGTGCCGATCACGCTCATCCGCCACTACGTCCGGCGACACGACGTCGCGTACCTGGAGGGCCAGACCTACCTCGAGCCGCACCCGAAGGAGCTGATGCTCCGCAACCACGTATGAACATCCTTCTCACCGGCGCGACCGGCTACGTCGGCGGCCGCCTCCTCACGGCGCTCCTGGAACGCGGACACGTGGTGCGCTGCCTCGCGCGCAACCCGGCGTACCTGGCCCATCGGCAGTCCGACCGGGTGGAGGTCGTGTGCGGCGACGTCACCGATCCCGCCTCGCTGGCCGCCGCGTTCGACGGGGTGGAGGCGGCATACTACCTGGTGCACTCGATGGGCGAGGCGTCAGGGTTCGAGCGGCGCGAGCAGGAAGGCGCCTGCCGCTTCGCCGCCGCGGCCCGGGCGGCAGCGGTACGGCGCGTGATCTACCTGGGTGGACTTGGCGAGGAGGACGATCACCTGTCGCCGCACCTGCGCAGCCGGCAGGAGGTCGGGCGGATTCTCCGCGAGTCGGGGGTGCCCACCATCGAGCTGCGCGCCTCGATCGTGCTCGGCTCCGGCAGCCTGTCGTTCGAGATGATCCGGGCTTTGACCGAGCGGCTGCCCGTCATGATCACGCCGCGGTGGGTGTCGGTGCTGGCGCAGCCGATCGCCGTGCTGGACCTGCTGGCATACCTCGTCGAGGCGCTCAACGTGCCGCTGCCCGGGAGCCGGATCGTGGAGATCGGCGGCGCCGACCGGCTGTCGTACCTGGCGCTGATGCAGGAGTACGCCCGGCAGCGGGGGTTGCGCCGCCTGATGATCCGGGTGCCGCTGCTGACGCCGCGCCTCAGCAGCCTCTGGCTGGGACTCGTGACGCCGCTGTACGCGCGCGTCGGCAGGCGGCTGATCGAGAGCATCCGCCACCCGACGGTCGTCACGACCGATACCGCGGCGGAGCTGTTCCAGGTGCGTCCGGTCGGCGCCGCGGCGGCGATCCGGGCGGCCCTCGAATACGAAGATCGCGAGTACGCCGAAACGCGCTGGTCGGATGCCGTGTCCGCGTCAGGCGTGCAGGGGCCCGGGGGGGCGCTCGCGCCCGGCCGACGGCTGGCCGACGTTCGTGCGCGCGAGGCGGCTGCGTCTCCCGCGCACTGCTTCGCCACTGTGGCGAGCCTGGGTGGGCGTGACGGCTGGCCGGCCTTCGACTGGCTGTGGCGGCTGCGCGGCGCGTTCGACCTGTTGATCGGCGGCGTGGGCATGCGGCGCGGCCGCCCGGAAGGCCGCGATCTGCGCGCGGGCGACGCGCTCGACTTCTGGCGGGTGGAGGCCTTCGAGCCCGGCCGGCGCCTGCGGCTCGGCGCCGAGATGAAGCTGCCGGGCCGGGCATGGCTCGAGTTCACCGTCGAGCCCTCAGGTGCGGGGGCGCGGATCCGGCAGGCGGCGACGTTCGATCCGGTCGGGCTGTCGGGGCTGCTCTACTGGTACGCGCTGGCGCCCGTCCACGCGCTGATCTTCCGCCGCCTGCTCGACGCCATTGCGGACAGGGCGGCGGCACAGGCGGGGAGCGCAAGCCCTGACCCCGGGGATCGCTTCCGTCCCTCGTAGGAGCCGGCCGCGACGATCGTCAGCTGAGGGCTCAACTGAGCCCCGGTCTACGGCGACTTCGGGCGGCGGAGCAGCAGGTACGTGAAGCGCCCGTGCAGCCAAGCCTCGCCGGTCACGTCGTTGTGCCGGCTGTCGATCGATTCGCTCAGCACGTGGGCGTAGTGCCCGCCGAGCCGCGCGACCTCCTGTTCCAGCCGCGTGCGGGCCTGCGCCATCAGGTCGTCCTTGCACGCCTCCCAGAGCTCGTCGCGGTGGACGATGTCGTTGTGGACGTGCCGGCTGGTGGCTTCGACCACGTGCTCGCCCACGGTTTCGGCTTCCAGGGGCGGCAGGTCGCGGTGCCAGTACACGATCTGTTCAGCGTGTGTCTCGGTGCTCACGGGCCCACGGTATCAGATCGAGCGCCGGACCATAATTGAAACGTGCCGCCGCGCGTCCGTTTCGCACCCTCGCCTACCGGCTACCTGCACATCGGCGGCGCCCGCACGGCGCTCTTCAACTGGCTCTACGCCCGGCGACACGGCGGGACGTTCATCCTGCGCATCGAGGACACCGATACGGAGCGGTCGTCCGGCGACATGGTGAGCGGCATCCTGGAGGGCCTGCGCTGGCTGGGCCTCGACTGGGACGAAGGCCCGGAGGTGGGCGGGCCGCACGCGCCCTACTTCCAGTCCGGCCGTCTCGATCGCTACCGGGCCGTTGCGAACCGGCTCGTCGAGGAGGGGCACGCCTACTTCTGCTACTGCAGCCCGGAGCGGCTGAGACGGGAACGCGAGCGCGCGGAGGCCGCCGGTGGGGCGTGGCAATACGACCGGACGTGCGCGCGGCTCGATCCGGCGCGGATCGCCGAACTGGAAGCGGCGGGTGCGCCCCGGGCCATCCGGTGCCGGGTTCCGGACGGGCGCGTCGGCTTCACCGATCGCGTCCGGGGGCGAATCGACGTGGACGGCAGCGGCATCGAGGACTTCGTCATCCTGCGATCCGACCTGCACCCGACCTATCACCTGTCGAACGTCGTGGACGACGTGGACATGGCGATCACGGACGTGATCCGGGGCGACGATCACATCTCGAACACGTCGAAGCACCTGTTGCTCTACGCCGCACTAGAGGTGGAACCGCCCGCGTTCGCCCACGTGCCGCTGATTTTCGGGCCGGATCGAAAGCGTCTCAGCAAGCGGCACGGCGCCACGTCCGTCATGGAGTACGCGCGCGCCGGGTACCTGCCGGATGCCGTGGTGAACTTCCTGGCGCTGCTCGGCTGGTCGCCAGGGGACGACCGGGAGATCCTGCCGCGGCACGATCTGGTCGCTGCGTTCGACCTGTCCGGCATCAGCGGCGGCAACGCCGTGTTCAGCCCGGAGAAGCTCGAGTGGATGAACGGGCAGTACCTCGCGCAGATGCCGGCCGGGGACCTTGCGGCCCGGGTCGAGCCGCTGCTGCGGGACGCGGGGCTGCTGCCTGAGGGCGGGCCGGTCGATCGGGCGTTGTTACAGCGGCTGCTGGTGCTCCTTCAGCCGCGGGCGAAGCGGCTGCCCGACTTCGTGGATCAGGCGCAGCCGTTCCTGGTCGATGCCGTCGAGTACGCGCCCGAGGCGGTGAAGAAGCACCTGTCCTCGCCGGAACTCGCCGGGCACGTGTCGGCGCTCAGGGCAGCGCTGGCGGCGGTCGAGCCGTTCGAGGAGGCGCCGGTCGAATCGGCGCTGCGGGGCGTGGCCGAGGCGCGCGGGATCAAGGCTGGCGCGCTGATTCACGCCGCCCGGGTGGCGCTGACCGGTCGGATGGCGAGCCCGGGGATCTTCGAGGTGATCGTGCTGATCGGCCGCGCCCGGACGGCGACGCGGCTCGAGCAGCTCGAAACGTACCTGACGACGCGGCCGTAGCCGCGTGCCGTCCTACTCGATCGTCGCTTTCCGGACGAAGTCGAGCTTCGGGAACTCCTTGTTCAGGTAGGCGTTCCCCTGCGTCTGGATCAGCCCCTGGTTCGGCTGCTCGCGGTACTCGGCGTTGATCTTGTCGACGACGTCCATGCCTTCGACCACGCGGCCGAACGGGGCGAACCCCTGTTTGTCGAGCCCGCTGTTGTCCCGGTAGTTGATGAAGATCTGCGTCGTCCGGGTGTCGGGGCCTGCCATGGCGAACGACACGAAGCCGCGCGTGTTGCTCTGGCGGACCCGGTCGTCGTCGATCTGCTGGTTGCGCCAGATGGTGGCGACCGAGGGCGTGCCGTTGATGCCGAACTGGACCATGAAGTTCGGGACGACGCGGAAGAACCGGGTCTCGTCGAAGAAGCCGTGCTTGACGAGGTTGTAGAAGCGGTCGGCGCCGAGCGGCGCCCACTCGCGGGTGACTTCGATGACGAAGGCGCCCGCCGAGGTGTCGAATCGGGCCTTGAAGGTGGCCGGAGCCGTTTCCTTCATGGCGGCCGGGTTGCGGAGGTTGGCCTTGGCCGCCAGTTGCGACTGCTGGGCCGCGACGGGGCTGCCCGCGGCCAGGACGGTAGCCACGGCGCCGAGGACGATGAGGGAGCGGAGGAGTTGTGCCATGGCTACGTATCCTAACCGCGTCCGGGCCGCCCGGGCGACTGGCCCGAGCTTGCCCGGGGCGAAGGGGTCCAGCTAGAATTGGGGTTTCGCGTCTCCCGCGAAGAGCCGGCCGATACTGGGAGGTCGTTCAACGGTAGGACACGTGGCTCTGGACCACGTTATCGGGGTTCGAATCCCTGCCTCCCAGCCAAATAAACCTCGGACTCTCAGTCATTTACTCGCGGGCGATCTCGCCACCCCGATTACGTGGTCCCCGCACACATTCTGCAAGTTTCGCGGCTGCCCTTGTAGACGTCACCACGAAGTTGCTGAAGTCAGGGAGTTGGACGGTTCTGTCGCAACGGGTGCGCTTGAGTGAAGCCTCGGGTTCTTGACGAAAAGTTGACAACTTCGCCGCTCTGAGCGCGTCAACACGCGGGGCCGGTCAATGCCTCCGGTATTCTTGGCGCGGCATTGACCAGAACGTCTCCCCGGGCGTCCGCGTACTACTCCGGACCGGTAGATCTCTTTCTCGCCACCGATCCGTACGAGGTCCTTGGTGCGCTGACTGCGGCACACATCCACGACCTCGAAGTCGAGCAGCGTCAGGCGTGGGAAGAGGAGGTGAGGATACTCAGGGTTGCTCTATCGGGGATTACTGGAACGCTTCACCTCGAGTTCGACGTGCCCCGCCTTGGCAGTCGAATCGATGCCGTGCTGGTCTCAGGCTCGGTCGTATTCCCGATCGAGTTCAAGTGCGGCGAGCATCAGTTCCGTCTTGCCGACTACAACCAGGCGTGGGACTACGCGCTGGATCTGAAGAACTTTCACGCTACGAGTCACGACGCGTCGATTTGTCCCGTCCTCGTGGCGACGGAGTCTGATATCGCCGACGAGAACTGGCAGGGCCCACATCCGGACGGCGTGCGGCCGCCGTATCGTTGCGGCGCTCGCCACCTCCGCGATGTCCTCCACGGTGGTCTGGCACTGAGCGGCGGACCCCCGATCGACAGCGAAGCTTGGGGAACCGCACCGTATCAGCCGACGCCAACCATCATCGAAGCGGCGCGGGTCCTCTACGCGCGCCACTCGGTCGAGGCGATTTCGCGCAGCGATGCGGGTGCCAAGAACCTCCGCATCACGTCGGTTGGCGTCGAGGACATCATCGAGCACTCCCGCGCAAACCGCGAGAAATCGATCGTGTTCGTCACCGGCGTACCGGGCGCCGGGAAGACGCTCGTCGGCCTGAACGTGGCAACACGCAGGCGGACGTTGGGAGAGGCGCGGGCCGTCTATCTGTCGGGAAACGGTCCGCTTGTTGCGGTTCTTCAGGAAGCGCTCACGCGTGACGAACTGGCACGCGTCGGCAACACCGAACGAAAGGGGGCGGTCCGGCAGCGCGTGAAGCCGTTCATCCAGAACGTACACCACTTCCGAGATGAAGGCGTACGCACGACGAGCGCTCCCTACGACCGCGTCGTCATCTTCGACGAAGCGCAGCGTGCGTGGACGCAGGCGAAGACCGCCGACTTCATGAAGCGGCGCAAGAGGATTGCGAACTTCAATCGGTCGGAACCGGAGTTTCTCATCTCGTATCTCGACCGGCACGATGCGTGGGCGGTCGTCATCTGCCTTGTCGGAGGCGGTCAGGAGATTCATACGGGCGAGGCAGGCATCGGCGAATGGCTTGAAGCTGTTCGGTCGCAGTTTCGGCACTGGCGTGTTTATGTATCGCCGAATCTCACCGACTCTGAATACGCAGCCCAGTCAGCGCTCGAACGCCTTGCCACGGCGTCGGTCGTCTGGGATGCTCGCCTCCATCTCGCCACGTCAATGAGATCGTTCCGGTCGGAGAAGGTGTCCGCGTTCGTCAAGGCTGTTCTCGACTGTGACGTGGTCTCGGCCCGTACACTGCTCCAGGAGATCACGCGGCGGTATCCCATTGTCGTCACGCGCGACTTGGCACACGCAAAGACCTGGATCCGCAGCCAGGCTCGTGGTTCGGAGCGCTACGGGCTGGTCGCCTCGTCGCAGGCCCAACGCCTCAAGCCGCACGCGATCGATGTCCGTGTGAACGTCGATCCGGTTCAGTGGTTCCTGAACGGCAGGCACGACACGCGATCGAGCTATTACCTGGAGGACGCCGCAACCGAATTTCAGGTTCAGGGTCTCGAGCTCGACTGGGTCTGCGTGACGTGGGATGCAGATTTTCGACGCCATGCGGAGTCGTGGCGCTACCATTCGTTTCGCGGAGACGCGTGGACGACGGTCCACAAAGAGGAGAGGAAGCGCTATCTGCTGAACGCCTACCGCGTTCTGTTGACGCGCGCTCGCCAAGGGATGGTCATCTTCGTGCCGCCTGGCGACGAGTCAGACCCTACTCGTGCACCGGCGTTCTACAACGACACGTACGAATACCTCACGGGCTTGGGCGTGGCCGAGGTCTGATGGAATGTTCGCGAGCGCGCCGCCGTCGCTGCAAGCCGCTGGGCGCTGACTCCGACCTGGCCGCGGCTCACCGCCGCAAAAGGCGCTCATCGAAATCGAATGGATGTGGATCTCCGACCCGAACGGCTCTGAAATCCTGGTGTTGCGGATTCAGCAGGTAGTTCGACTCCGTTTCAATGATGGCACTCGGCACCTGGAGGACCGCGGCCGCCGCCGCCTTCGCCCACTCGTCGCCGATCAATTGGAGTTCCGGTGGAGCCGGATATGAGCTCCAGTTCGGCGGCAAACGCTTCGGGTCGAGTCGCTCAATGAGCCTCTCCTCGAATGTGCACGCGATGAGCACATAGGCGCCCAGGATCGACCGACGCCCCAAATGCACCAGCATCTCGAGCGCCGCCAATGCCGCGCTGCCGGACGTGTAGACGAGCGGGGTACCAGGCGAATTCCAACGCCCGCCCTCGAGACGAGCGCCCTCACCATCGAATGCCTTCGCGGCGTGTCTCACCTTGACGATTCGCCAGGCAGTAATCGCCACTACGAGAACACGCCGTGCTCGAGGCGGCCGACTAGCCGCTCAACTTCTTGAACACCGAGTTCTGTCCGAGCGAGGTCCAGCGGAACACCACCACCGAGCGCCGGCTGTGCTGTTGTGAGCCATTCGACGGCGGCGTCACGCTCGCCCTCGAACAGTTGGAGCGTCTTTCCAAAGAGCCTGGCGGCCCGCAGGAGGCGATCGGATTCATCCGAGAGCAATCGGCCGTCCGCCTTCCGGCGAGTCAGGGTGCGCCGTGGAATGTTGATGAGGTCGATCAGCCGATCGACCGTCAGCGATGTGTTGCGCTGGAATCGATCGAACGCGCGATATGGAATACCGCGCTGAACCGCTCGAAGCAAGCCCGGCGCATCGAACGTGTCGAGGCCCAACAGGACGACATACGCGTGTGGCCCGGGCTGACCGGCGCGGAGCTGTTGCCGAAAGCGATCGAGGTCCTTGGTGGTCTCGGTTCCCTCATGAAGCGCGGCGGCTGCTGTCTTGGCCATATGGCCATCTATTATGCGCCAATTGCCACTTGACGAAAACTTGACAGATTGCGCACGAAAGGGCCGTCCCCGACCGGAGACGGCCCGACGATCTGCGCGATTTTCCTAAGACAAACGAAACGGCCCAACGTCACCGACGACGCGTGCGCCGCCTCTGGACCACGTTATCGGGGTTCGAATCCCTGCCTCCCAGCCAGTTATCCTGTTCCAACTTCTCGACTTACGTCGTTCGACCCTCCGCCGTCTCCCAACTGTCTCCAACGGCCCGGAGCCGAGGTCGCTCGTCGAGCAGTCGGATCGTCGCGTCGAGCGCCGCTGGACTCAGGAGCGAGTACCGCTGAGTCATCGCGAGGCTCTGATGTCCGACCAGCTCTTGCACGCCTTCTTCGGCCCCGAGAGCAGGAGCTCGCGCTCGCCACGCTCGCCCCAATCTCTCGCCGTCGACGTCGGGCAGCTCGCGTTCAGCTTACGCCGTTCGCGACGCCGGTCCCCCGACGCCAGGCGGTCGACGCCGCTCGACCATTGGGCGGGTCGTGCGCGGCAGCTCTGCCGCCTCGTCCACGGTGAGAAAGAGCGCCACGCTCACCGCCGGACTCGCGAGCAAGGTTCGGATGGCGAGTCCGAACGTGCTGCGTGCGATCAACCCCCGGCACAACCCCACTCAGGAGACGATGAACCGGCTGCTGAAGCCGTTCTGTCTGAAGCTGAGCCTGGCGAAGATTGACGGGCCGCGAAGCCGCCACGCCGCATGAGCTGAAGGCCTGCGGCGGTTCGGCGATCGCTTACCTGCCAAGAAGCCGCGGCCGAGTGTCGGCGACGTCAAGGTGTCGCGCTCAGGCAGACCGTCGCACGATGCCCGTGATCAGCGATGACCGCTACGGGTAGTTTGGCGTGACGCGGAAGAAGTGCATCTTGTCGCGCTGCTCGGGAGGCCCTTCCTGGTTCGTCCTGATCCCCGGGAACTTGTCGCCGAACGCCTTCCGCACGCGTTCGTATTCGGACGTCCCTTCGAAACTCAACTCCGGCGTCACCCCCGGCGGCGCGTCGACGTGCTCCGCCGTGCCGGTGAACAGGCGGTCGCCCACCCTGACGCGAATCCTTGGATCGCGCAGCAGGTTGCCGTTCCAGGCCCGCACCTCCGGAAACGTCTCGCGCAGATCGGGCTTCCCGGGAAGCGGGGCCTTGTAGCCCGCGTAGAGGTAGATCCGGCCCTCGAGGTGCGTCGCGGCCACGGTGACCGTGTAGGGCACCAGCCACCAGGGACGCGTTTCAATCTGCACGAAAGGAATGTCGTCGAAGAAGGACCAGTCGGTGATCGGCGACGTCACCGGGGTGCCGGAGATGCCCAGCACGACGTCGCGGAAGCCGAAGAACAGCGTCCCCTGCTGGGCCTGACCGTATCCTGCGAGGCTCGATCGCTTGATGGCCACCACCGTCGTCAGCGCAACCAGACAGAGCGCACCAACCACGATGACGAGGCGCTTCGCTCCTGGACGTGTCATGGGGCCATCCTCCGCGGGCCGATCCTGCAGGATCAGCCCGCCTGCCGGGAAACGGTCGCAGGTCGTTCTCGCAGACCCCCAGGCGACCACAGGATTGAGTCGGGTGCCCGAAGGGCGGGAAGACCGGGCGGGGCGGTCAGAATCGGGTTCACGAGCGCGCGCGGTACACTAGCCGCGCGCCATGCACGACGTCCTCGTCACGGGTGCCGCGGGGTTCATCGGGTCCCACGTCGCCGGGCACCTTCACACCGCCGGATACCACGTGCTGGCGCTCGACGATCTGTCCGGTGGATTCGAGGACCAGATCCCCGACGGCGTGACGTTCGTCCGCGGGTCGGTCACCGACAGCGCGCTGGTCGATCGCCTGTTCGCCGCGAACGCGTTCGCCTGGGTCTTTCACCTGGCGGCGTACGCGGCCGAGGGCCTGAGCCCGTTCATCCGGCGCTTCAACTACGACAACAACCTCCTCGGCAGCATGGTCGTGCTGAACGCCGCGATCAACAGCCGGCGGGTCAAGTGCTTCGTCTTCACGTCGTCCATCGCGGTCTACGGCCACGCACCGGCGCCGATGCGCGAGGAGACGATCCCGATCCCCGCGGATCCGTATGGCATTTCCAAGTACGCCGTGGAGCTGGATCTCGCGCAGGCGCACGAGATGTTCGGCCTCGACTACGTCATCTTCCGGCCGCACAACGTCTACGGGGAGCACCAGCACCTCGGCGACCCGTACCGCAACGTGGTGGGCATCTTCATGCGCCAGCTGATGCAGGGCGAGCCGCTGACGATCTTCGGCGACGGCAGCCAGACGCGCGCGTTCAGCCACGTGGACGACGTGGCGCCGATCATCGCCCGCTGCATCGAGCGGCCGGACTGCTACAACACGGTCTACAACATCGGCGGAGACCAGCCCTGCTCGGTCAGGGATCTGGCGGAGGCGGTTGGCCGGGCGCTCGGGGCCACGCCCGAGATCCGGTGCCTGCCGCCGCGCCCGGAGGTGCTGCACGCGTTCGCGACCCACGACCGGGTGCGCCGCGTGTTCGGCGACATGGTGCTCGACGTGCCGCTCGACGAGGGGCTGGCGCGGATGGCGGCCTGGGCGCGCACGGCCGGGGTCCGGCCGAAGTCGCGGTTCAGCCAGATCGAGATCCCGCTCGGCCTGCCGCCCATCTGGACCGCGCCGAAGGGCTGATCGCGCGTAGGCGCGGTCTCGCCGAAGCCGTCGGCGAAGGCGGACAGCCGGCCCCCGCCAGGAACGATCTGTGCAGCGTGTCAGAAATTGACCTGGAGCCCGACCAGCGTCTTCTGGTACCGCGGGTCGACGCCGACGGGCAGCAGGCTCTCGTAGGTGTGGACGTAGGCGAACTGGATGCCGAGGCGACGGGTGATCGCGCCGGTGAGCGACGTGCTGAACGACAGGAAGTAGTCGCCGCTGTCCGACACGTCGCGTGACGCGAACAAGGACTCGCTCAGCGACCATCCGGCGTTGATCGCCACGGTGGCGTCCTGGAAGAACCCGTAGTTGAAGTTGAAGCCGTTTTCGCCCGCCACGTTCTTGTCGTGTCCCAGGAGCTGCACGCCGGGCACGATCCGGAAGTGGAGGCGTCCCTTGCGGAGCTGCGGGCCGACGCCGAGGATCTGCGTGAATCGGTAGTCGATCCGCTGGATCCTGTCGCGCAGCGCCTCGGTCCGCGCCATCAGGACCCACCGCTCACCGTAGTCGTGCTCCACGCCGAGGTGCGCGTCCATGTGATCGGCGACGGTGGTGCGCGCCGTGGTGTCCGGCAGGCGGGTCGTGCCGTGCTGGTAGCTCGCCGACATCGTCAGCGCGCCGTTGTCCGAATAGGGGCGACGGCCGTCGAACGACAACTGGACGCCGGTGAGATCCGTCTGGCCGCTCTCGACAGACACCCCCATGGTGACCGAGCCGGTGAAACCGGCGGGCGCCGCGGCAGCCGGCGGCTCCGTGCTCGGCGGTGTGACCGGCGCCTGCTGGGCGCGCGCGTCGCCCCCGAGCGACGCGGCGAGTACGGATGCGAGCACGACAACGCGACGTCGCGACATCTACGGGTTTCTCCTCGGAAAAAGGGGCCGGCCGCAGTCTAGCAGCATTCCTCCCGCGCCTGTGAGACGCTCACCGCGCGGCGAGCGTCGCGCGCAGGCCGCCATCGGCCATGAGCAGCGGCCACGCCGTCCGGTCCGGCGGCGTGACGGGCGCCTCGAGGCGGAAGCGCGTGGCGATGGTCGCGACGATCAGCCGCAGCACCACGTCGGAGAGCACGCTGCCGATGCAGCTGCGGGCGCCGGCGCCGAACGGGAAGTACGCGCACGGAGGGAGACTCCGCTCGAACTCCGGCGTCCACCGATCCGGCCGGAACGCGAGCGGGTCCGGGTAGTACCTGGCGTCGCGCTGCACGAGCCACGACGAGAGCATGATGCGCGTGCCCGCCGGGACCGGCCAGCCGCCCACGTCGTCGTCAGCCAGGGCGAAGCGCATCATCAGCCCCGCCGGGGGACACAGCCGGAGCGATTCCTTGACGACCCTGCCGATGAACGGCAGGCGTCGCACGTCCGGAGTCTCGCCGTCCGCCGCGACGGCCTCCGCCGCAACCCTCGCGTCGGCGTCGGGATGCTCCGCCAGCAGGCGCAGCGTCTGCACCAGCGTCATGCCGACGGTGTTGTAGGAGGCGGCCATCATGCTGACCAGCTCGTGCCGGATCTGCGTGTCGGGAAGGCCGAGGCGCGCGAACTCGGCGGCGAGGTCCGTGTCGCCGCGATCCGCCCGGCGCTGCTCGGCAAGGCGTTCGAGGATCGCCGAATCGAGCGTGGCGACCGCCGCGGCGTACCGCCGGTTGCGGGGGGTGGGCAGCCACCCCGGCAACCCGAAACCGGGCAGGAGGCCGAGCGCCTCCGCGTAGAGTGCTCCGACACGGCGGGTGTCGGCGCCGCGGGTCCCGAAGTGTGTGCGGACCATGATGTGGAGCAGCAGATCCATCAGCTCCCCGGTGAGGCCGGGCCGGGCGCCCGGCGTCCAGCCGGCCAGGGCCGCCCGCGTTTCCTCGACGACCGGACCGGCGTGGGCGGCGACCAGCCGGTCGAACGTGAAGAGCGGGGCGAGGCGCCGCCGCATCGCCAGCGCCCGCTCGCCGTTGTTGAGCTGCATCGAGTCGCCGAAGAAGCGGCGCCCGGCGCGCGTCCCCCGGCTCTTGCGGTAGCGGTCGCTCCGCCGGAGCAGCACGTGCTCGATCAGCGAGGGGTGGGCCAGGAGCAACGCGCGATGCCCGGGCAGGACGAGCGACACCACATCGCCGTACTGCCGGGCGAGGCGCTCCAGCGTGGGAAGGGGACTCCGCTGGAAATCGCGCAGGACGCGGACCACCTCGATCCCGCGCGGGCCCGGCGCGCGGCGGGCGGTGCCGGGGGCGTTCACGCGTTGACGGGCGGCGCCAGCGCGTCCCGCAGTCGCGCCCGCTCCGCGGTGTAGTCGGGCCGATCCTCGTCGAAGCTGCGGACGACCATGGCCTGCGCGGCGCGG
>VFZH01000085.1 GCA_016871255.1 Acidimicrobiia bacterium
GAACGCGTCGTGCCGCCTGTGACCGTATCGATGCGCATCTTCAGGCCCTTGACGTAGGTCGTCGACGGGGCGTTGGTGGACATCCCGAGCCCCTTGCCAGTCGTCTGGCTCCTGATGGTGACGTCAGCCGACAGCGTGGCCGCCACGCACAGCGGCAGAACAGCCGTGACGATCCCTGTGCGAGTCATGTCGATCCTCCATGGGTTGACGCGTGTCGTCCGCCTGGGTACGGCACCAACTTCGGCCCGCGGCACGTCGGACAGCGTACCGCGCTTCACGGTGGCCCGGTCCCAGGCGGGCGACAGACCCGAACGATGGCCGCCCGTCAGCCTACCGGGCGGCGAACGCCAGCAGCACGTTGCCGGGCACCCCCCCGCGGGTCGTGGCGTAGCCGGAGTGGAAGTAGACGGTTCCGTTGACGACGACCGGCCCGGGGCCGTCGATCCGCCCGCCTCTGGCCTTGAGACCGTTCACCGTTTCGTACTCGCGCACGGTGTCGTGCTCCCAGATGATGCTGCCATCAGCGGCCGCGTAGGCGCGCATCACGCCGTTCTGGGACGCGGAGAACACGACGCCGGGAATCGCCGTGAGCGCCGCGGCCTGAGCCTGAATGCACGGCTCTCCCTCGCACTGTCGAGGCGGGGGCCGTCTGTACCACATGCGCCTGCCGGTGCCCATGTCGAGGGCCGCAATCCCGCCGGCCACTTCTGCCCCCTTCTTGGGATCCGCCGACGCGACGTAGACGACGCGCTCGTCGGCCGCCGATCCGAACTGCGCGCCGTAGACGTCGCCCACGCCGAGCTCGTGCTGCCAGAGCACCTCGCCCCGATTCGACGGATCGAGGCCCCACACGACGCCGGACTTCTGAAAGATCGCGATCACGTCCTTCCCGCTGGCCAGGCGCCGGAACACGGCTGACTGCGAGAAGTCGAAGTCCGGGCCCAGGGGATCGGGGCAGTTGGGCGACGGATTGTCAGGCCTCATGTCGGCGCAGCCTGTGATCCAGGCGTCGCCGCCGAGCAGCTGCTTGACCCAGACCTTCCGGCCGGTCTTCAGATCGAGCGCGACGATCGCATCCGACTCGACCGCCGCCGGCGCGGTGTACGCGTCGCCCGTCGCGACGTAGAGCAGCCCCCGTTCGACGTCCACCGTCGGCGCGTTCCAGACGCCCGCGCCGGCCGGCCCCCACATCTGCGTGCCCGCAGAGTTCTTCCGCGTCGGCTTCGGCGTCTCGTCGATCATGTACGTCCGCCAGATCTCCTGGCCTGTGGCCACGTCGTAGGCCACCACGTGGCCACGGCCCGTGCAGCACTCGTACGCCGGAGATGCGGCGACGGCTTCCTCGAGGTGCGTGACGGGGACATACAGCCGCCCGGCGTGGAGTGTCGGAGACCCGGTGATCCGCGCCTGGGAGTGGGTGTCGGCGCGTCGGGTCCACAGATGGCTGCCGGTTTCGGCGTCAATGGCGTAGACGTTGGACTGCAGGTCGCCGAAGTACGCCGCGTAGCGTGCCGGCTCGGACCCGGGAATCCGGCCGATGGAAATCGACGTCCGCACGATGTGGTGCGTCTGGAAGACCCAGTACGTGCAGCCCCTGTCGGCGTCGATCGAGTACACCGCGCCTGGCCCCGCCCCCAGAAACAGCCGTCCTCCGGCAACGGTGACCTGGCTTGACGCGAAGTGCCCGTTCGGGAAGCCGTAGGCCCACTTCACCGCAAGCCGGGGCACGTCGGCCGCCGACAGGCCGGCAGAAGCGGCGGACTGGAAACGCGTGTTAGCCACATCCGCGCCCCAGCCGTTCCAGAGCGGCCCGGAGAACGGCTCGCTGAACGGCCTCGGGTCGTCGCACCGGTCCTCGGGAACGATCTGAGTCTGCGCCTCCGCCATTGCGGCCGGGGCGATCGCCCAGGCCAGGACGAGCGTGGCGATCGCCGCAGACGCCCCGCCCGCGAACGCGGGCCGGGCAACGCTCAAAGCAGACGTCGGCATGTTGTCTCTCCAGGCCGCACACTTCCCCGCATCCCCGCCATCCCCCTGCCGGCGCCGGGCGCCCGCCCGGCTCAGTCCAGCGGCTCGATGCGAATCAGCTGCGACGTGTTCTTGTCGGGCAGCCAGATCGTTGCCCGCTCGCTCGAGGGGTCGGTGACCACCTTTCGCGCGTCATAGTACACCGGCATCAGGTACCCGGTGAACTGCCCGGTGGCGGGATCCAGCCGCGGCACCCGGTCCGACCCGTGGCTGGACGTCCAGGTGTGTCCGTTGCGGTCCGCCCGCGCGTCCCAAGGGCCCTGGCCGGAATAAGGTTGCCATCTCGGCCGACGCTGCATCCCGCCTCGCGGCGTTGCTCGTCGGTCACAGGCACCCGGCCTGCTCCCTCCTCGCGCCTGGCGATCCGGGCGCCTCGCCGCCCGAGAGTCGGCAAGCTTGTTCCGGCCAGGGCCCTAAAGCTGCGCCTTGATCGCCGCCAGCGAGAAGAGGTAGTCGTCGTCCTTCTTCGGCAGATGGCACTGCAGGCACGGCGTCATGTCGCGGTTCTCGGAACGCGCGAGAGTGGGCAGGAACGACGCGTACTCCCATTCGCCGTTGCGCAGGTCAGCGGGATAGTTCATGCCCCAGCCCGTGCGCTTCTCCATCAGGTTGACCGCGGCCAGCGCATCCTTGATGTAGCGGCCGTTGGCGTCCTTCACCGGATCGCCGTTGGCGTCGAGCCGCGCGCGATAGGCCTCGAGCACGATCACCGTGCCGCTCGGCGCGGGACGCCCGGCCTTGATCGCCGCCAGGGCCTCCGGGTTGACGTACAGGTCGCGGACCTGCTTGTTGTCCGCGCGGTCGACGGTGGTATAGCGCACGAACCTGGTCTTGTAGTCGGCCGGGACGTTCACGTCCTCGGTCGCGGCCCAGCCGGGCAGCGACCAGGCGGCGCCCATGGCGGCTACGGCGCCGACAAGAACGGCTATGCGCGAACAACGGTTCATGAGGGTCCTCCCAGTGGGCGCGATCGCGCCCGGATCGGCTAGTGGTACGCCTATCCTAGACCAAACCAGGCTCCTGCTTCGCGATGAGCCCGGTCTCGTGAGCGTGAGGAGGACCATGCCGCCCAGACAGGGACGCGATGCGGACAACTCCGTCGTCCGAGCGGGGGTAGACCAGAGTTCGCCGGAGCCAAGGTGCTGGCGAGACGGGTGTGGCGTGTCGAGCGCGCGCCTACTCGAGGATCAGTCGCTCGAGCGTCACAGAGAACGTCGACGCGGTATCGTCGCCGTCGCTGCTCAGCCAGATGGCGGGGACCCGAGTGGGCCGGTCGAGTTGGTGGTCGACGACGAAGCGCGCGTCCTCTCCGAACGCGCTGACCACGTGCTCGAACAGGATGTCGTTCAGGGGATGTGATCGCACAGCACCGATGTGGCTGGTGTGCTGGGCCACGTTGAGGAAATGCACGCGCGAGATGCCTTCGCCTGGGGGAGCCAGCGAGAAGAGGCGCTTCACCCAAGCCGCCGCTCCAAGCCGCTGCAAGCGGCCAAGGCGACGATCGCCCGACTCCACGAGGCCCACCCGCAGCACGTAGTCATCGGCTCCGCTCTTTCCCTGGGTAGCGCCGTCGGGAAGCGCGAGCGTGCCGTTGACGCGTCCGCTGGCGCGCACGCGTGTGACGACGACAGGCGAGGGGAGCGCGTAGACGACGGGGCTCGCAGACCGACGCACGTGGATCTCCAGACCGTCGTCGCCAAAGCGCACTTCGTTCGGGGGGATTCGCGTGTACGACAGAATCTCCCAGCCATCTGGCGTGCTCAGCGGCACGGCGAGAGCGCCCAACATGGCCACGCTTCTCGCGTGCGATCGGATGCTCCTCATGACGTCACGTTCATGATACCCCGCCTCGCCCGCGCCGCGTGCGGCGCGCCGGCACCGGATTCGCCGGCGATCCACAAGATCGGCGCGGATCTCGCGTCGGTGCTGGACGCCGCGAAGCCGAACGCGGCTGGGATGTTCTCGTCGAACGTGACGGCCAACGATCAGTACCGGATCGGCGTGATCAGACGCCAGAAGGCGGCCGGCGCTCTGGCGCACGCTGGCAACACCGAGCTGCTGCATATCCTCGAAGGCGAAGGCACCCGGCGGGCACGGAGCATCCGGCAGAACTCATGGCGTTCGCCCTTCGCGTCTCACGGCGTCTGCCGTGAGCGTGAGCGATAACAGCCGCCCGAGCGCCTCGACCGACAGCACCACCGGGTACAGCGCTTCGTGGTACCACAGCTTCGCGAAGTACAAGCCGATGGGTGCGGCCGGAAACACCGTCCCGCGCGCGGTGGCGCCGACGAGCCACGCTCCTCCGCGCATCGCGGCCGCGCGCGTGGCCTCGTCCGGAGCGCAGCGCGCGAGCGCGGCGACGGCGAGCGCGGTCTCCTCGATCGTCGACGGCGTGTCGTGCACGCCTCCCCACCCGCCGTCACCGTTCTGCGCCGCGCGCAGCCAGGCGACGGCGCGATCGAGACCGTCATCCTCCCCACCCAGACCTGCCTCGCGCAGCGCCTGCAGCGCGAGCAGCACGCGGCCGGTGCCGTAGGTGAGGTTCTCTTCGTCACCCGGCGCGTGCTGGTTGCCGAACCAGAGCGGCGCGAACGCGCCGTCCCGCCGTTGAACGCGGCGGAGGTACCGCACGGCCGCGGACACCGCGCGGTCGATGCGCGCGCGAAGCACCGGATCGACATCGGGCCGCCACGCCAGCCACGCGCGGATGGCGTGAGCCGTCAGGTCGGCGCCGCTCCGATCGAACGGCAGCGCCCCCCAGCCCCGGCAGAACGTCGGCATGCCGCCATCGCGGTTCTGCAGGTCCAGCAGCCAGCCGACACCCGCCGCCGCGGCCCGGCGCGTCTCGGCGTCGACGCCGAGCGCCCGGAGCGCCAGCAGCGAGCCCGGGGTGTCGTCGGCGTCCGGCACGCCCCCGGCCAGATCCGTCCACGCCCAGCCGCCCGGCGCGGCGCCCGTGTACGGGTGGATGCCGCGGGTCTGCTGCCCGAGCAGCCAGCCTCTAACCGCCGTCCGACGGCCCTCGTCGAGAAAGTCCTGAACCGGGCCGGATGCCTCGAGCGCCTGCACGGCCAGCGTGGACACCCAGGTGGTCAGGTTCGTATCGATCGGCCAGCTGCCGTCTTCGCGGACGCCCCCGCGAAGAAACGCGAGAGCCCGGCGCACAACCGGCTCCCGGCCACGGCCGGCCGCGACCAGGCTCATCGCCACGAAGCCGGTCAGCGGCGCCGCTTCGAGGAAGCCGCCGTTGGCCGGCTGCAGCGATTCGAGCACCCTGAGGGCGCGTCCGGTGGCCAGCCGGCGGACCAGGTGCGTCACGGGGTTCCTGGACGGCTGCTGCACGTGGTGCGCCAGGCCCATCGCGATCAGCGCCGGCAGCGCGTAGCTGACGACCGGCAGCCGCATGGCCGCGAAGAAGCGGCGCGGTACGACCGCGATCTCGAAGGGCAGGTGTGGCACGAGCCGCCAGGCCACGGCTGGCGTTCCCAGGCGTCCCGCCAGGGCGCACATGGTGAGAATCGGGACCGAGAACGTCCGGTCCTTCCCGTAGCGCGCCACGATGGCGGCGGCCAGGACGCCGGGCGCGAGGCTACCGGCCCGTTCCACCAGCCACCCCTCGGCACGGCGCGCCGCGGCGTCGATGTCTGCGCGGGGATCGCCAAGCGCGAGCGCTGCCCAGACGAGCGCCGTCGTGCTGATATTGCTGAGGCTGCGATCGGTGTCACCCCATCCGCCGTCGGCGTTCTGGTGGGCCAGCAGCCAGGCGACGCCGCGCCGGACGAGCGCCGCGTCACGTGCGTCCGCCACGCCCGCGCGGGCGGCCAGCGCGAACGCGGCGACACTGGTAGCCGTGGAGAGCGCACTGCTCGACAGCCGCCCTTCCCAGTGGCCGTCGGACGTCGCGAGGCGAAACAACGCCTCCCTCGCCGCGCGCAGCGTCTCGGAGAGCGGTGGACTGTCACTGGCCGCTCCTGTCACGCGATCGTGCCCTCGAGACATCGTCCCTTCACGGAATCGGCCAGCTGACCACCTGCGCCAAGGCTACGGCGGTCCGCCGAAGCGTCAGCGAAGGCGGAAGCTGGCTGCTACGAGTGTCTGCCCGCCGGCTGAAACTGGCCGCCACGAGCGGTGTCGCGCAGCGCACTGCACGCGCGTGTCTTCGTAGGGGCCAGCTTCAGCTGGCCCCACCTCGGCTGCCCTCACACCGCCAGGTGCCCCAGCGCGAGCAGGCCGTAGAACGTGTACTCGCAGTCGGGGGCATCGTCCAGCCAGGTGCCGTGGAAGCCACCCTGGCTGGTCCACAGCGAATCGACGAAATCGAGGCATGGCTCGCGGATCGCATCGAACGGCGCGCGAAGGGAGGCGAGGGCGTGGAGTGCCGTCGCCGTCGAGAGCAGATCGGGAATCGGCGCGTCCGGGCTGGCGAAGAACCCGCCCTCGTGACAGCGCGCGAGGAGCCAGGCATCGAGCCCGGCGGGGATCGGCATCTCGAGATGGCGCATCAGCGTCACGGCGGCGGCGGTCGCCGTCGTCGATCCCACCCGCTGCCCGGGTCCATTGGCGAAGCCGCCATCGTCCGCTCGCAGCGCCGGAATGGTCTCGATCAGGCGCTCCGGCTCCGGCGGGACCCGTCCCAGGTCCTGCCACGCGCCCAGCGCAAGGAACGCGTGATACGCACTCCCGTGCGGCGACCCGATCGCCGCGTGATAGCCGCCGTCGGCCGCACGGTGCCGCTCGACGCGGCCCAGCATCCTATCGCGCTCCGCGGCGTCCGGCCCGGAGTCCCGCAACGTCGCCCAGCTCCCCGCGAGGCACGCCAGATGGACGAGGTCGAGATCGTCACCGCCGCCGAAGGTCCGGAGGTAGCGGGCGGCCTCGGCCGCGGGCACGTCGGCGCGAAGCGCGACCAGCGCCTGCAGACCGAACAGGGTGTAGTAGAGATCGGTGTCGCGGCCCCGGTTGGCGAACCCCCCCTCGGGGGTCAGCAGGCCGCGAATGTAGCTGACGACGAGGTCGGCGGAGTCACCGAGCAGCTTCGGCGCCAGCCGCGCGATCTGCAGCGTCTCCCGCCTGACGCTCACTGCACCAGCCTTTGACTTCGAGCTCGTTGAAGATCTTGGCCACCACGCGGCGCAGCAGCCCTTTCAGGCTGGGGTTGTCCACGGCGGCGAGTGCGCGCACGGCTTCTTCCTTGTAGGCCTCGAGCAGGTTGCGGCACCGTTCACCGGCGTCCGTCGTCTCGATCGCACGCGCCACCTCGGCGGCATCGGCCCCGGAGCCCTCCGTCCACGCCCGCCGCAGGCGCTCGCGCGTCTCCTTCGATGCGTGCGACCGCTCGAAAGCCACGGCAAGCGGCAGGGTCGGCCGCGCACCGCCCGCGGCGGCGCCGTCGGCGGCGAGGTCATCGAGATCGTCGCGAATCTGGTACGCGATCCCGACCGCCTCACTGTAGCGCGTGAAGACGGGATCGAGATGCTCGTCGGCGCCCGCGAAGTACGCGCCGACCTGCAGCGCCACCTGGAAGGCAGGCGCCGTCTTCCGGCGGAAGACATCGATGACCTCGAGCGTCGTGAGCGGCTTGCGCGCGCGGGTCCAGCAGAGCTCGGCGCCCTGCCCCAGCGTCAGCGTCCGGTGCCCCTCCGCCGCCGCGCGCAGCATGCGGGCGCGCGCCTCGGGCGGTGCCCCGCAGGTGGCGAGCAGGCGGTACCCCTCTCCGAGCAGGTAGTCGCCGACGTTCAGCGCCACGGGGACGCCGTGTTCGGTGTGCAGCGTGTCCAGGGCGTACCGCTCGGCGTCCTCGTCCTCGATGTCGTCGTGAATCAGGGACGCCTTGTGGAAGCACTCCACCGCGATTGCGATCTTCTGCAGGGCCTCGGGGAACGGCGCGTCCGGATCCTCGCGCAGCGCGCGGTACACACACGCGGTCAGGAACGGCCGCCAGCGCTTGCCGGCGCGGGCCAGCCACGCACGGCCGATGCGTTCGGTCTCGCCGGACGCCTCGCCGAACGCGGCATCGAGCGCCGCGGGCGTGAACCACCCGTCCACATCGCGGCGGATGCCGTCCAGGTTCATGCGGAACGTGCGATCGTCGCTCGTCAGGTGAATGACGTCCCACACCCACTCGATGTCGACGTTGGTGTCGATGCAGTCGTCCTGCAGCAGCGGGATCGCGATGCCCGGCACCGCCGCGGCTTCCATGTACGGGAAAGCGCGCTCGAGCACCGACAGGCAGCTCACGCCGACGATCGCGTCGATCTTGCCCGTCTGGATGATGGAGGTGACCAGCGCCGAGCCTTCGGCCACCAGCACGGCGTAGCCCAGGCGCTCGGCCTCGATCTGCAGGTCCTGGATGGAACACAGGCCGCACTGCTTGCACAGCAGGCCGAACTCGTCGAAGGGCGCCGGGCACTTCTCCTCGATCCGGAGGCACTTGGGCAACAGCAGAAGCCGGCGGTCGTAGGGAATGCCGGCGACGGTGTCGCGCCAGGCCTGGTTGTTCACCAGGACGCCGACGTAATCGCGGTACTTCGCATCGATGCCCGTTCCCGCCACGATCCGGTCCGCGTGCTCGCGCAGCTCGTCGACCGGCATGGGCGGCACGGGCTTCGTGTCGGCGACGTAGGACTCGACGACGGCGCGGAGGCGGTTCCGCTCGTACCGCGTCTGCGGAATCGTCTCCTGCGGCGGACGCTCCGCCGTCATCGGCAGCAGGCGAGGAAGAGCCAGAGGGGGCTGGGACATGTTCAGCTGTACGCTCCGAACCCGAAGAACCAGTGCCGCTTCGCGAACCGGTACGCCCAGTGCTCCTCCGGGACCTCGTTCCCGGGGTTGTGCTGGCTGTGGCGGCTCCGCATGGCCGCCAGCTCCCGGAGGCCGGCGCCGTCCGTCCGGTGTGTCGTGTCGCGCGCGCCGTGCTTCACGACCAGCGCCTGCACCAGATCCGGACGCTCCAGCACGATGCACCCACGCGTGGTCTGCGCCGCCGTTTCGCGGAAGTCCCGGATGAACGCCGAGCTGCCCATCACCTCCGCCAGGCCGCGCGGGCCATGAATGCTGTCGGTGGCGAACTGGATGATCGGGCACGGCTCGATGTCGCCCCAGGGGTTGATGTGGTGGCTGATGCCCGTCGCCATCGGGCAGAGCGCCCGTCCCTGGTCGTCCCAGTACGCGTCCACCAGCGCCAGCGGCAGCGTCCGGCGCATCCGCACCACGAAGCGGCGCACGCGCAGCACCTGCTCCGGGGTCAGCGCCAGCTCCGGCGTCGCGTGCTCGCCGACCGGCCGGTAGGTATGGTACCAGACGTAGTGCACGCCGCGGTCGATCAGCCGCCGCAGCCACGCCTCGTTCACCAGGTCGTCGATGTTCGTCCGGCACACGCTCGTGGCCACGCCGACGATCAGCCGGTTGCGGATGCAGTGGTCCAGCCCGACCAGCGTGCGATCGAGCACCCGGAGCTGTCCGCGCCGCTCGTCGCTCACCGCCTCGGTGCCCTCGATGCTGATGAGCGGGGTGGCGTTGCCCAGGCGCCGCAGCTCGCGGGCGATCTCGTCGGTGATCAGCTGCCCGTTGGTGAAGATCTGGAAGTAGCAGTCCGGATGTTCGCCGAGGATCTGCAGCAGCTCCGGGTGCATGAACGGTTCGCCGCCCAGCAGCCCGAAGAAGCTGTTGCCCTGCGCGCGCGCGTCGGCGATCACGCGGCGGAGCGTGGCGGCGTCGATGGTGTGCCGCGGCCCGTCCACCTTCACCCAGCAGCCCTGACAGCGGAGGTTGCAGCTGTTGATGATCGAGATGTAGAGGAACGGCGGGAAGTACTCGCCGCGCTTCAGCCGCGACTTGAAGCGCTGCACCGAGCGCATGCCCTTGTAGCCGAAGTTGTACGCGAACTTCCAGAGCAGGCGGGGATCCGTTTCGCGGACCATGCGCATCGCCAGAGCGGGGATCATCCTTCACCCCCGTCCGCCGCACCGGCGCGGGCCATGAGCCGCTCCGTCTTGGCCCGGATCTCGTCCTGGGTCGGCAGCGCCAGCAGCACTTCCGGCGGGATGTCGAGCTGCTCCTGCAGCTTCGCGAGGCAGCGGCGCCGCTCGTCGAGCGCCCGCTTCTCGTCGCGCTCGCGGCTGAAGCGCTCCTTCGCCTCGACGCTGCGCGTCCGGAGTGCGGCGTAGATATCGCCGCCGAGCAGCGCCGAGATGTCCACCTTCATCTTCTCGCGGTGGACATCCTCGGCACGCACGACGTCGCCGTTGATCGGTCCCATCTTGTACTTCGGAAACAGGATGGCGACCTCGGGACACACCCGCGAGCACGCCGGGCAGTCGGTCTTGCAGTTGGTCGGGTTCTGAACCTGGATCTGCTTGTCTTCGGCCACGCCGTAGACGTCGAACAGGCAGAAGGTCAGGCACTGCATGCAGTTCGTGCAGCGGCTGAAGTCGATGACCGGGAACCACGGCTTCCACCCGCCGGGGCGCGCCGTGCCGGCCTCGGCGTGCACCGACTCCACCAGGCCGGACACCTCGTCCGCCGCCACGCCGTCGAGATCGCGGAAGTAGACGGCCGTGCCGCCGGTGATCGATTCAGCGGCCCGCGGCAGCGACCGCTCGAAGCGCCCGAGCACCAGCAGCGGGTGCGTACGCCGTTCGGGCACGGCCGCGGCGCGACCGCGAACGCTGGTCACCGGGTAGCCGCCCTTGAGCAGCAGCGCGAGGATCGTGAAGCGATCCGAGGGGTCGATGGGGCGGCTGCCCTCGCCCTCGTAGAGCACGACCCGGAGGCGGGACGCCGGTGTGACAGCGGCGGCGGTCACGGCCGGTCCTCCGGCTGCGGCAGATCGAGCGCGTCGAGGATGTCGCGTGCTGGCGCCGTGCGCATGTTCAGCACCGACACCCCTTCGGGCAGCGGCGTGCCCGCCGCCGAGAAGAGCCACTGCACCGCCCTCGGGTAGCAGGCCACGATGCGCGAGCCCTCCGAGGCGACGTCGTGCAGATCCGGATCGCGCCGCGCCGACATCTCGCACAGATCCGCCACCGCGTCGAACGAGGCGCCCGACGCCGACAGCTCGCGGAGCACGTCCTGCTTGACGTCCTCGGGAACCACCTTCGCGTACGCGCAGTGGCAGTAGACAATCCGCCCCGGCCGGGGATCCCTCATGCCATCACCAGCCGGTGCGTCGGCACCGGCCGCCCGGGCCGGAAGTGCTCGATGTGCTCGATGGAGGCCGTCAGCCCGTGCGCCGCGGCAGCCCGATCGAGCGCCGCGCGGGTCTCCGCGCGCAGCACGTCGGGATCACCCTCGGCGCGGAGGTTGACGACCAGTTCGCCGGCCTCGAGCGGATCGCCCAGCCGGAACGCGACGCCCGGCTCGGCATCGGTGCCCGTCGCGTTGGCGACGCAGAGGTCGCGGTCACCCCCCAGCGGGGCCAGCGTCATCTTGAGGTGCGCGATCTCCAGGTCGCGGGCGCGCAGCCGCTGCTGCATCGCGCCGATGAGCCCAGACACCCAGGCGTTGCCGTCGAACGCAGCGCCCGTCACGCGCGCGGTCAGGTTCAGCCAGCCCAACCGGGCTTCCCCCGTCGCGTAGTCGTCGTAGTCGATCGGCAGGTCGCGGTCGCCCGCGTCCTCCGACTCCAGGACGCGCGCGAACCACGCGTCCAGCCCCGCGCCCGTCCGGGCGGACACGTCGAGGATCGTCCCGGACGGATACCGCTCCGCCAGCGCGGCACGCAGGATCGCCAGCCGCTCCGCCTCGACGGCGTCGATCTTGTTGATCACGAGCAGGTCCGCTTCCTCGAGCTGCTTCTCGTAGACGTACCGCACCTTGTCCGTGAAACGGCGGCCGGGCTCCAGGTCCAGCACGCGCAGCGCACGCAGGGGATCCACCAGCACGCTGAAAGGCGCCACCACGAAGTTCTCGCCGTACATCCGCCTCAGCGGGTAGGACACGGTGGCCTTCAGATCGGTGCAGCTCCCCACCGGCTCGGCCAGGAACACGTCGGGACGCATGCTGGCGGTCAGCCGATCCGCCGCGTCCATGAGCGATCCGAACCGGCAGCAGAAGCAGCCGCCGGTAATCTCTTCGACCGGAAACCCGGACGAGGCCAGGAGTGTCGTGTCCGCCAGGCCCGAGCTCTGGTCGTTGGTGACCAGCCCGACGCGTACGCCGCGGGCGGAGAGGTGTTCCGCCAGGCGCAGCATCGCGGTCGTCTTGCCGGCGCCCAGGAATCCGCCCACCATGACGTAGCGCGGTTTCATCTCATCTCCGTCCGGATCCCCGCATCCGGTCGATCACCTCGTCGAGGAGCGCCACGTACCCCTGTGCATCGCGCGCCTCGGGATCCACCCGGCCTTCGACCGCGTAGAGCCAGCCGCGACCGTAGCGGTCGCGATCGATCACGTCGACGTCGGTGTCCAGCTCCTGGTTCGCCCCGGCATAGCGCCCCGCGACCACCGCGTACAGGTCGCTGCGCGCCTTGAACCCTTCGAACGAACCGACCACGTCGCCGAGACCCACCTCCGCGCCCGGCGCCAGGTCGAAGGAGACGTCCACGACGTCTCCCAGCATCCGCGCCGCGAACTTGGTCAACCCGACCAGCCACAACCCCGGCGACTCCTCCCTGACCCAGAAGTGCGACGGCGTATACAGCCGGTCGGTGAGGAGCCGCGTCGAGAAACGGCTGCGCCTGTAGTAGAGGCCGCCTTCTCTCACGTGCGTCTCCGGCAAGCATATACTGCCGCACGCGCGCACGATACCGCCCGGGCCCGGGCGTGACTCGGCCCGCACCGGGTCTGAGCCCAGTCGAGGGCTTCGGCTATGATGGCCGGTGGCTTCCGCCGGAAGCCCGCCCTGCGAGCATCAGGCGGAACAGGTCGCGGCGTTGAACGCGTTCATCGGCCTCGCCGGAGGTGGGTTCGTGACGAGATTCGTGAGGTTCCACAGCGTACTCGGCGTGCTGCTCGCGTGTCTCGCGGCGGGCTGCGGCGGCGCGGGGGGGGACGGCCCCGCCCGGCAGTTCCTGAGCCTGGGCACGGCGCCTCCGGGAGGCGCGTTCTTCGTGGTCGGCAGCGCGCTGGCCGAGGTGATGAACGAACACGGCAGCGCCTACGGGTGGAACGTGACCGCCGAGGCCACGAGCGGCTCTCAGGAGAACATCCGCCGGCTCGACTCCGGCGAGATCGACCTCGCGGTGTCGAACGCCGCGATCACGTACTTCGCCGTGCGGGGCGCCGAAGGCTGGGACAAGGCGTATCCCGTGCGGTCGGTCATGACGCTGGCCCCGAACGTCGCGCTCTTCATCACGGACGCCGGCTCGCGCGTGAAGTCGATCGCCGACCTGCGGGGGCAGCGGGTGGGCGTCGGCCCGGCCGGCGCGGGTTTCGAGTTCTTCGTCCAGCCGCTCCTCGCGGCGCACGGCCTGACCTACGACGACTTCACGCCGCTCAACGCCACGCAGACCGGCGCGGTGGACATGCTGGCGGACGGCTCCGCCGCCGCCGTGTTCATCGGCGGCGCCGTGCCCACCGCCTCCATCACGCAGGCGGCGGCGTCCCAGGACATCTACTTCGTGCCCTTTGACCCCGAAGTCCGCGAGAAGCTCATCGCGGACTACCCGTTCTTCCGGCCCGCGACGATCCCCGCGAACACCTACCGCGGGCAGACCGAGCCGTTCGAAGGGATGGACGTCGGATCGATGCACCTGATCACCTCGGCCGGCGCTGACGAGGAGCTCATCTACAACGTCACACGGACGCTCTGGGAGAACCGCGCGGCCGTCGTCGAGAAGCACGCGGCCGGGCGGGCCATCAACGAGTCGAACGTCGTCCGGGAGACCGGAACCGAGTTCCATCCAGGCGCCATCCGCTTCTATCGCGAAATCGGCATCTGGCAGGAATGACGCCGCCGTCCGCCGCCCCGGGGGTGCGCCAGGCGATCAGCCGCATCATCGCCGTGGCGCTGTGCGTGTTCACGCTGGTTGAAGTCAACTACCCTCAACTGGCGCCCCAGTCCCAGCTCGCCGTGTTCGCGCTGCTCGGGCTCGTCCTCTGCTTCCTGAACGTGCCGCTGTCGCACGCGCTGAAGGATCACGCCGCGGCCCGGGCGCTCGATCTCGTGCTGGCCGGAGCCGCGTTCGCCTGCTGTGCCTGGGTGATCGTCCAGACCGAGCCCGCTTTCCAGGCGTACTGGCAGAGCGGCATGACGCTGGGCAACCGCGCCGGCTTCGAGACCCCCACGGACATCATCGTCGGCATCATCGGGCTCATCGTGGTGATCGAGGCCGCACGGCGGGCGCTCGGGTGGGCGCTGCCCCTGCTGGGCATCATCTTCCTGGTCTACGCGTACGTGGGGCCGTCACTGCCGGACTGGCTGTTCCCCCACCGGGGCTACCCCGTCGACCGGATCGTGGCGCAGGCGTTCCTGCAGGCCCAGGGCGTGTTCGGCGTCGCCCTGAGCGTGATGTTCACCTACGTGTTCCTGTTCGTCATCTTCGGGGCGTTCCTCGAGGCGACCGGGGCCACGAAGTTCATCATCGACTTCGCGCAGTCGGTGTTCGGGACCAGCCCCGGGGGCCCGGCCAAGGTGGCCGTGCTGTCGAGCGGGCTTATGGGGTCGCTGTCCGGGAGCGCCGTCGCCAACACGGCGACGACCGGCACCTTCACCATCCCCATGATGCGCAGCGCGGGCTTCGCGCCGACGACCGCGGCCGGCATCCAGGCGGCGGCCAGTTCCGGCGGGGCACTGATGCCGCCGGTGATGGGGGCCGGCGCGTACATGATGCTGGAGATCGTCGATCCGCCGGTGACGTACCTCCAGGTCATCCGGGCCGCGCTGATCCCGGCCATCCTCTACTACCTCTCGCTCTTCCTCATCGTGCACTTCCACGCGCGCCAGTCGGCGACCAGCGTGACGGACCGCGAGGCCCGTGCGCGTGACGGCGCCGCGGCGGCCGCGAACCTGAAGAAGACGCGGATGGAAGGGGGCGTCTTCTTCACGGCGCTCACGACGCTGATCGCGCTGCTGGTCGTCGGGTACACGCCGTTCCGTGCCGTCACCCTGTCGCTGGCCGCCATCATCCTGGTCGCTGCGTTCAACGCGCGGACACGGCTCAGCCCGTCGGCGATCGTGCAGGCGTTCGTGCGGTCGTCCCGGGACGTCGTGTCGCTCATCGCCGCGTCCGCCTCGGTCGGCATCGTCATCGGCATCGTGACGCTGACGGGCATCGGCACGCGCCTGCCGGCGACGATCGTGCCGCTGGCCGAGCAGAGCCTGATGCTGGCGCTGATCCTGATCATGCTGTCGTCGCTCGTGCTCGGCATGGGGCTGCCGTCGGCCGTCTGCTACCTGCTGCTCGCGACGCTGATCGGGCCCGTGCTCGGCAACCTCGGCGTGGTGCCGCTGGCCGCGCACTTCTTCATCTTCTACTTCGGCATGATGTCGATGGTCACCCCGCCCGTGGCGCTGGCCGGGTACGCCGCCGCGTCGATAGCCGGCACGAACATCATGGACACGAGCGTCGCCGCGTTCCGCTTCGCGCTCGTGGGCTTCACGCTGCCGTTCATCTTCGTCTACCGGCCCGAGCTGCTCATGCTGTCAGCCGACGGTTCCACCGCGACCTGGGGGGAGATGGTCGTGCCCGTCGTCATCGGCACGCTGGGCGTCACGGCGTTCGCGGCCGGGATGGCGGGGTACCTGCGCAACCGGCTGTCGATCGGCCTGCGCAGCGGCTGCTTCCTCGCCGCCGCGCTGCTGCTGGCACCGGGACCCTCGGTCGCCTTCGCCGGGATCTCGCTGCCGCTGCTCGACACCGCCGGGCTCCTCGTCTTCGCGATCGTCGTCATCCTGAACGGCGCCCGCTCTGCCAATCGGTGATTGGTGATTGGTGATTGACGATTGCATTGGCGATTGGCGATTGCCAATTGCATTGGCGATTGCCGGTTGGCGGTTGGCGGTTGAACAGCCGGTTGCCCGTGAGGCGTGCCGTCCGCGTTGGGTCCTGGATCCTGGGGTTCGGCTTGGGATTCGGGATTCGAGTCCGCCCGCTCTAGTGGCTGAGGGCGTACACGATCACGTTCATCGCCATCGCGTAACCCGAGGGTGAGAACTGGTAGAAGAACTCCGGGTCTTCGCCTTCCCGCTCCCAGGAGTCGGCGATGTCGGTGTTGTGCGACATCAGCACCATGATGCGGCCGTGGCGGTCGCGGATCGCGCGGAGGTGCGGCTCCGCGCTCTCCATCCCGCGCTCCGAGGTGGACATGCCGCCGACCTGCCGCCAGAACTGGATGTTGGTGATCTGCGGGACGCCGGGGACGTCGAACATCGAGTTGTAGAGCGTGTGACCCGGCTCGACGTCGGTGATCGGGTACTCCGACGGCGGCAGGGCCTTGCCGATTTCGCGCGACCAGTGGTTCCAGGCCGCGTCGCCCCAGAAGTCATCCACCCACAGGAACCCGCCCTTGCGCAGGTACTCGCCAAGCCGCTCGGCCTGCGCCGGCGAGAGGCCGATCGTGCCCACGTCCGAGGCCACGATGAAGGGGCACTCGAAGAGCGCGTCGTCCGTCGTGCGCACCACGTAGTGCGTGGGGCTCTGCGGCGCGTCGAAATGGATGCGGGTCTTGGTCAGCTCCGAGACGCGAATCATGAGGTTCGTCTCCGCACCCGGGTAGTCGGTCCGCCAGCCG
>VFZH01000086.1 GCA_016871255.1 Acidimicrobiia bacterium
CACCCTTCGCAAACGCGACCACCGACGGCGTGAGGCGTCCACCCTCAGGGTTCGTGATGACGACAGGCTCGCCACCCTCCATCACCGCAACCACGGAGTTGGTGGTGCCCAGGTCGATACCGATGATTTTGCTCATGAGGCTCCGTCCTTCAGGCGCCGACGTCCCTCGGCGCAACGTTCATGTTTAGGATGACTCCATTATGTAACTTGAGTCTATCTTTCTCAAGTTCTTTCTGCCCGGACAGGCCTATACTACGGTCCGTGCCCTCCCTGTCGAACCGGGGGATCCGGCTCGGTGTGCTCGTCCTGGCCTTCTCGGCCACCGCCGCCGCCGGCATGGCGACGGGCGTCTTCTTCGTGTACGCGGACGATCTGCCGGAGATCACCGCGCTCGATGACTACCGCCCCAACACGATCACCCGTCTGCTGGCGATCGACGGCCGCGTCATCGGCGACTTCGCCACCGAGCGCCGAGTCGTCGTCGCGCACGACGAGATCGCCCCCGTGCTCCGCCAGGCGATCGTGGCCGTCGAAGATGGCGGCTTCGACCAGCACGTCGGCTTCAGCATTCCGCGCATCATCGTGACGGCCGTCGACGACGTCCTGACGGGTCGCCGCTATGGCGCCAGCACGTTGACCCAGCAGCTGGCGCGCGACGTGTTCCTGCAGCAGTACCGGCGCAACGGCATCTTCGAGCGATCGGGGCTGCGCGGGATCGAGCGCAAGATCAAGGAAGCCATCGTCGCGGTGCAGCTCGAGAAGCGCTACACGAAGGACGAGATCTTCACCTTCTACGCCAACCAGATCTACTTCGGCCACGGCGCCTACGGTGTCGAGGCGGCCGCGCGGATGTACTTCCGCAAGCCGGCCCGCGACGTCGCCGTCGAAGAGGCCGCCGTGCTCGCCGCCGTGATCCAGTCGCCGAGCCGCATCAGCCCGTTCGTGAACCCCGACCGCGCGCTCGGGCGCCGCAACTACGTGCTCGATCGCATGCGCGAGGAGGCATTCCTCTCCGCCGAGGAGGCCGCGGGCGCGAAGGCGCGTCCGCTGGTCGTGGCCGATGGGCCGTCGACCGACCTGTCGATCGCCCCCTACTTCGTCGAGGAGATCCGCAAGGGGCTCGAGCAGGACTTCGGCGCCCAGGCGATCTACCAGGCGGGACTCACCGTGCGCACGACGCTCGATGCGGACCTCCAGGTGATCGCCAACGCCGCTCTCGACCAGGGCCTGCGTCGACTGGACAAGCGGCATCGCGGCTATCAGCGGCCCGCACGCAACCTGATCGACGAGGGCATCCGCCCGGAGAAGTGGTCCGACCCGCGCTGGTCACGTCCCATCGCGCCGGGAGACATCGTGCCGGCGGTGGTCGTGCAGGCAGACACCCGCCAGCAGAACCGGGGCGCCGCGGTCGTCCGGATCGGCGCCACCGAGGTGCTGCTGCCGCCGAAGGCGTTCGCGTGGACGCGCAGGACGGCGTCCGCCGACCTGTTCCGTCCGGGAGACGTGATCGAGGTGCAGGTCGTCGAGCTGGCGGAGGGCACCCCTTCGGCGCTCCTGCTCGAGCAGCCGCCGGCCGCCGATGGCGCCCTGCTCGCGATCGACAACCGCACCGGGGAAATCCGCGCGATGGTGGGCGGGTTCAGCTTCGCCCGCAGCAAGTTCAACAGGGCCACCCAGGCCCGCCGGCAGATGGGCTCGGGGTTCAAGCCGGTCGTGTACGCCTCGGCGATCGACTACGGGTTCACGCCCGCGACGCTGCTGCTGGACGAACCGATGTCCTATCCCGCGGGCCCGGACCAGCCCCCGTACGAACCGATGAACTACGACCAGGAGTTCGAGGGGCCTGTGACCCTGCGGCACGCGCTGGAGCAGTCGCGCAACATCCCCGCCGTGACGGCCATGCTCGAGACCGGACCCGACAACGTGCTGGACTACGCCCGGCGCCTCGGCCTCTCGTTCGCGGAGACCACCCCACCGTACCTCTCGCTCGCGCTCGGCTCGGCCGAGGCCACACTCCTGGAATTGACCAGCGCGTACGCGGCGTTCGCCAACCAGGGCATCCGCATGTCGCCCACCGCCGTGCGCAGCGTCGTGGACCGCGAGGGCATCGTGCTGCAGGACGCGCGGCCCGAACCCCACGAGGCGATCGGCGCCGATACCGCCTTCGTGATGACGAGCCTGCTCCGCGGCGTCGTCGCCCGCGGCACGGCGACCGCGGCCCGCGCGCTGCAGTGGCCCCTGGCGGGGAAGACCGGCACGACCGACGACTACTCGGACGCGTGGTTCATCGGCTTCGACCCCGACATCTCCGTCGGCGTCTGGATCGGGTACGACGAGAAGAAGCCGCTCGGCCGGCGGGAAACCGGGGCCTCCGCCGCGCTCCCGGTCTGGATGGCCTTCTTCGAGGGCTACATCGATCTGCGTGGCAACCGGGACGCGCCCCCGCGCTTCGAGGCACCGGGCAACATCGTCTTCGCCACGCTGGAGTCCGGGATCACCGAGGCGTTCATCAACGGCACGCAGCCGGAAGGTGCGGTGCTGGCGACCGAGGCCGGGCAGGCCGCCAGCGCCTTACCGGCTGACGCACCGGCCACGCCGTGATCACCCGCACTGGCCCGTCCGGCCGTGGATTCCCGACCGGTAGACCTGTAGACTCTCCGACATCGGACATCCAGAAGGAGGCGTCCATGACCCGTTTCGCCCTGATCCCGGCCGTCGCGATGCTCGTCGCCCTGCCGATGGCCGCCGAGGCCCAGAACATGCCAGGCGCACAGGCCGCCAAGGGCTGGAAGGTACGCGTGGACCGGAGCACGAGCGCCTCGGACCCCGACGCCGCCGGCGCCATCCAGTTCATGGCCCACGGCCCGGCCTTCCACGCCATCACGCCGCAGGCGGGCGTGTTCTGGAACCCGGCCAACACCGCGTCGGGCGCCTACACGCTGAAGGGCACGTTCAAGCTGATGAAGCCGAGCAGCCACACCAACTACTACGGACTGGTCTTCGGCGGCAGCAGCCTGGAAGGGGCCAACCAGCAGTACCTCTACTTCCTGGTGGCGCAGAACGGCAGCTACCTGATCAAGCAGCGCACGGGCGACACGACCAGCAACGTGGTGGCGCGGACGCCGAATGACGCCGTCGCGAAGCCGGACGGCAGCGGCATGTCCACGAACACGCTCGAGGTGCGCGTGATGGCCGACAAGGTGGACTACGTCGTCAACGGGACCGTCGTCGCCTCCACCCCGAAGTCAGGCGCCACGGCCTCGACCGACGGCGTGTACGGCTTCCGCGTCAACCACATGCTCGAAGTGATGGTGGAAGACCTCGGCGTGAGCAGGTAGCGGACGTCTCGCCCTACTCGCCCTACTCGCCCTACTCGCCCTACTCGCCCTACTCGCCCTCCGCGTCCGCGGCGGCCCCGAGCGTGCCCGATGCCCGCTGCATCAGGTACGTCTTGATGAAGGCGTCGATGTCGCCGCCGAGCACGCGGTTCACGTCGCCCACCTCGACGCGCGTGCGGTGGTCCTTGATCATCTGGTAGGGCTGGAGGACGTAGCTGCGGATCTGGCTGCCGAAGCCGATCTCCTTCTTCGCGCCGGTGATCTGGTCGAGCTTCTGTTGCTGCTCCCGGAGCTTCAGGTCGAAGAGCCGCGCCTGCAGGACCTTCATCGCCTGCGCGCGGTTCTTGTGCTGTGACCGCTCGTTCTGACACGACACCACGATGCCCGTGGGCAGGTGCGTGAGGCGGACGGCCGAATCGGTCACGTTCACGTGCTGGCCGCCGGCCCCGCTCGACCGGTAGGTATCGACCCGCAGATCCTTCTCGTCGATCTCCAGATCGACGTCTTCGGGCAGCTCCGGCCACACGAACACGGACGCAAACGACGTGTGGCGCCGGGCCGCCTGGTCGAAGGGCGAGATGCGCACGAGCCGGTGCACACCGGCTTCCGCCGACATCAGGCCGAACGCGAACTCCCCCTGGATCATCACGGTGACGCTCTTGACGCCGGCCTCCTCGGCCGGCTGGTAGTCGAGCACCTCGCGGCGGAACCCGCGCCGTTCCGCCCACTTGAGGTACATCCGGAGGAGCATCTCGGCCCAGTCCTGGGACTCCGTCCCGCCGGCACCGGGATGAATGGCCACGATCGCGTTGGAGCGATCGTACTCGCCGCCGAGCATCTTCTTCGTCTCGGCCGCGTCGACGTCACGCGCGAGGGCGTCGACGCCGGCGGCGAGGTCGCCGCCCACGTCCTCGCCGGCCTCGACCCACTCGACCAGGACGCCGAGATCGTCCAGCCGGCGGCTGAGCGCATCGCGGAGTGCCAGGTCCTCTTCGATCTGGCGCCGCCGCTGCATGGTCTTCTGCGCCGACGCCTGGTCCTTCCAGAAGTCGGGCGCGGAGACGCGCGCCTCGATCCCGGTCAGCTCGGCTGGCGAATGTGCGGCTTCAAAGATACCTCCGCAGTTCCAGCGCACGATCGCGCAGATCTTCGTACCGCCGAATCAGTTCCTCGATGGCCAGTGCCACGATGTGTCCTCTCTCTTCGACATCGGGCCGGCTGACCACCTTCGCCAAGGCTGCGGTGGTCCGCCGAAGCTTCAGCGAAGGCGGAAGCCGGCCCCTGCGAGCGTCGTAATCCCGGATTCGGGACTTCGCGTCCGCGCGCCCTGTCCGGCCCGGCGTCTCGTCCCGACGATCGCGGCCAGCGTCAGCGCGATCGCCGCCCACGCCGCGGCGTCCCCGATCACCTGGTAGACGGTCCGGCCGGCCAGCAGGCGGATCTCCCGGACGATCGCCGTCTGCTCAAAGATACCCGACCTCTCCACGGCACGGCCGTAGGGGTCCACCACGCCGCTGATGCCGGTGTTGGCCGCGCGGACCAGGAACCGTCCCTGCTCGATGGCCCGGAGCGACGCCAGCTCGAAGTGCTGGTACGGCGCCGACGAATGGCCGTACCACGCGTCGTTCGTGATCGTCGTCAGCAGATCACTGCCCGCCAGCACCGCCGCGCGCACGAGCTCCGGATAGACGACTTCGTAGCAGATCGACGTGCTCGCCAGGCCATCCCCCACCGGGAGCATGACCGGGGCGTCGCCCGGGGCGAACTCGGCGAGCCGCTCGACCAGCGGCGACACGAAGAAGAGCCAGCGCCGGAGCGGGATGTACTCGCCGAACGGGACGAGCCGGATCTTGCGGTAGACCGCCGCGGTCGTTCCGTCGTGCTGCAGGAGGAACGCCGCGTTGTACAAGCGCGGCTCCGGCAGCGGCTGGAACTCCTCGCTGCCCACGAGCAGCGGAACACCGAGTTCGCGCACCAGCGCCCGCACGGCCTCCCCCCGCGGATCCTCCTCCAGCATGAACGGCGTGGACGACTCGGGCCAGATGACGAACGCCGCGCCGCGCGCGACGGCGGCACGCGACAGGTCGGCGTAGGTGGTCAGGATGCGATCCGCTCGTGCGGGATCCCACTTCTCGTCCTGCGGGATGTTGCCCTGAATCAGGCCGACGGCGAGCGGCGCTCCGGTGTCGCCGAGGCCCCCTCGCGCGATGCGCCAGCTCCCCCATCCCCCGGCCGTCACGAGCAGCACGGCGATCGCCACGCCGGCCCGCGTCCTCCGCCGCCCGCCGTCGATGAGGGCCACGGCGAGAAGCGCGTTGACCGACGCCACGAACCCGCTCAACCCGTACACACCGGCCAGGCTGGCCATCTGCGCCACCGGGAGCACCGTCGCCTGGCTGCTGCCCAGCGGGACCCACGGAAAGCCGCCGAACAGGTGACCGCGGATGTACTCCGAGGCGGTCCAGGCCGCCGGAAACACCAGGAGGCCAGCCGCGCCGGCGTGCCGGACCAGGCGGGCCGTGGCCAGCGCCGCGATCGCCGGGTACAACGCGAGGTAGGCGGCCAGCAGGAGCATCGCAGCCACGGCCAGCGGCACGGACAGACCGCCGAACTGCTGGACGACCGTGGCGGTCCAGTGGATGGTGCCGATGAAGTACAGCAGGCCGCTCGCGAGCCCAAGCGTGAAGGCCCGGGCCGGCGCCACGCCCGAGGCCCGGCCGGCTGGTCCGGGCGGACCCGCAAGGGCGAGCAGCAGCGGCACGAGGGCGACCCACGCGGCGGCCGGGTGTCCGTATCGGGGGAAGCTCAGCGCGAGAAGCGCTCCCGAGAGCGCTGCGAGCGGCAGGGCGGCGCGCGCGCTCAGCGGGTGACCCAGGGCTTGAACTGCTCTTCCTTCTGCAGGCGACTGGCGATCGCTTCCGCCTCGCGACGCTCCCTGAACTTCCCGACGCGCACGCGGTAGACGCGCGGGCCTCCGCCGGGTGGGACGGTCACGTAGGCCGAGTAGCCCTTGTCGGCGAGGTGTCTCGCCATCCGTTCGGCCTCGCCGCGTGCGCGAATCGCCGCCACCTGGATGGTGAAGCCGTCGCCGGGGGGCGGTTCCAGCGCCGGGTCCGCGGCGTTCTCCTCCGTCTCGGC
Source organism: Acidimicrobiia bacterium (assembly GCA_016871255.1). Classification (GTDB taxonomy): domain Bacteria; phylum Acidobacteriota; class Vicinamibacteria; order Vicinamibacterales; family UBA2999; genus VFZH01. Next base: position 6,477 of record VFZH01000086.1, read on the forward strand.
CTCGTCCGGTGGTCCGGGCGACTCGGCCTCCGCCTCGTCGACATCGGCCGCATCGGCCGTCACCTCGGCAAGCGGCTCCGCCAGCACGTCTGGCGGCGCATCCGCCACCAGGCGATCCGGGTAGCTCAGGTCCTCGTTGACCGCGGGCGACGCCCCGGACGAGGTCGTCGTGGTCAGGGATGGCGGGGGCAGCGCGAGATCGGCTGTGGGGTCGGCCTGATAGGACGACGGGACGGTCAGCCCGGCAACTTCCGTCCGGACACCTCGCCCGACCATCACGCCGCAGAGGAAGACGACGACCGCGGCGACCGTACTCGCCATGAAGACGAACACGAGCTGCTTGCCACGCAGCTGGAGCTCACGTCCCGGCTCGGTGGACATCTCCGGCGGTCAGTGTAGCAGAGAACGGCCTTCGTCGAGACCGCCCCCCGCCCGATCCTCCTGCACATGGAGTTCGCACGTGCCTGCCCCGGTGGCCCGGCAGGTGCTCACGGTCACCTCGACACGCAGGTCGAAGCGCTCCAGCAGCCTGCGGATGGCCGCCGCGTAGAAGGTGCACAGCGGCTGCTCCACCCGATCGCGCACGCCGCAGAAGATCGAGGTCTGAATCAGCACGGCGCCGGCGTCGCGACGCCACCGTACCAGCGGTCCGCTCCCCTGATAGGTGTCACGCACCAGGCGACGAACGACCCGCAGGGCGAGGCGGATGCGCAGCGGGCGCGGCGATGCATGGATCGCCCGCCGCAGCGCCCCTGGCAGGGCATCGTACGTCCAGTCGGCGGTGTGGTCGCCGGCGAGCGACACGATCGGGGCGTACAGCGCGCCCTCACGCCGGAGGAAGCTCAGCGCGGCCGACATCGGGGCCATCCCGACGCGGCCGTCGCGCAGGCCGACCGGATTCAGCCACGCCTCGTAGAACTCGAGACGCGTCGGCAGCACCTCGGCGATGCTCTGGTGCAGGCTGACGACCAGCAGGCGGCCAATCCCCGTGTCGATCATTCGGTGGTAACGTGTTCCACAGGACGCGCGGGGTCGGCGGTTCGAGCGGGACACACGGCCGGCCCGCGCCTGCCCAGCCCATGCCCTCCCCACCGGCGTTGACCGTGGCCACGCTCGCTGGCGGAGGTGGTCTCCGACTCGGCGGCATCGACACGAGCGCCCTGGTGTTCGGCGGCCTGTCGATTCTCCCATGATATTGCCCTTCCAGGACCAACTTCGCAGACATCTCACCACGCTGCTCCGGACGCTGTACTCGCTGGATCCGGCGGCCGTGCCATCCATCGCCATCGAGTACCCGCCGAGCCGGGCACTCGGCGACCTCGCGACCCCGGTGGCCTTCGAGCTGGCGCGCGCGCTGCGCAAGGCCCCGCGCGCGATCGCGCAGGAGGTGGCGAGCGCCTTCGGAACACCGGCCGGCGTCTCCCGGGTCGTCGCCGCGCCGAACGGCTACCTCAACGTGTTCCTCGAACGCGCGCCGTTCCTGCTCGATCGCCTGGCCGGCACCGTGCCCGCCGCCACGCCGGACCCGGGGAAGGCGATCGTCGAGCATACGGCGATCAACCCGAACAAGGCCGCCCACATCGGACACCTGCGCAACGCGGCGCTCGGCGACACGCTCGTCCGCGTGCTCCGCTTCCGGGGCAGCCACGTCGAGGTCCAGAACTACATCGACGACACCGGCGTTCAGGTGGCGGACGTGATCGTGGGCTTCCGCGTGCTCGAGGGACGGACGCTCGACGGGATCCGGGCCATCGCGGACTCGACCCGCTTCGACTACTACTGCTGGGACCTGTACGCCCGCGTCGGAGAGTGGTACGCGGCCGACAAGGCCCGGCTGTCACACCGCGCCGACACGCTGCACCAGATCGAACACGGAGGCCACGAGAGCGCGGAGGCGGCGGCGCTGGTGGCCGATCGGATCGTCCGCGCGCACCTCCGGACCATGGCGAGGATGAACGTGGACTACGACCTGCTGACCTGGGAGAGCGACATCCTGCGCCTGCAGTTCTGGGCGCGGGCCTTCGAGGTGCTCAAGGCCCGCGGGGCCGTCTTCCTGCGGCAGGACGGGCCGCTCGCGGGCTGCTGGGTGATGCCGATCCAGGAAGACCTGGACGCCTCCGTCGCGGAGCCGCTGGACGACACGGAGGATGCCGAGGCGCTCGAGAAGGTCATCGTGCGTTCGAACGGCACGGTCACCTACGTCGGCAAGGACATCGCCTACCAGTTCTGGAAGCTCGGCCTGCTCGGACGTGACTTCCAGTACCGGGTGTTCGTGGACCGGTCGCCCGAGCCGCTCTGGGCGACCTGCACGACGGGCGGTCTGCCGGACCACCCGCCCTTCGGCGGCGCCACCGAGGCCTACAACGTCATCGACGTGCGCCAGTCGTACCTGCAGAAGCTCCTGAAGCAGGCGCTCGTCGCGCTCGGACAGCCCGACGCCGCGACGCGGTCACACCACTTCTCCTATGAGATGGTCGCCCTGTCGCACGCGACCGCGCGCGAGCTGGGCTTCGCCCCGCCCCCGGGATCCGACGAGGCGCGACGGCCGTTCGTCGAGGTCTCCGGGCGCAAGGGGCTCGGCGTGAAGGCTGACGATCTGCTGGAGCGCCTCATCGAGAAGGCCCGCACGGAGGTCGTGAACCGGAACCCCGGTCTGACCGGAGACGATGCGAACCGGACGGCGGGCATGATCGCCGTGGCGGCGGTCCGCTACTTCCTCGTGAAGTTCTCGCGGACCAAGGTCATCGCCTTCGACCTGGACGAGGCGCTCAGCTTCGAGGGCGAAAGCGGCCCGTACGTCCAGTACGCCGTCGTCCGGGCCAACAACATCTTCGAGAAGCTGCAGCAGCGCCATGGGCTGAGCGAAGCGGCCCTGCTGGCGGGCCTGGCCGGCGTGCCCACGACCGAGCTCGATGACGAGGCCCACGAACTCTGGTCGCTCGTCCTCGAGGCGGCCCGTCTGGACGACGTGGTGGAGCAGGTCGTCCGCACGCTGGAGTTCTCAGTGCTCGCCAAGTACGCCTTTTCGCTGGCGCAGGCCTTCAACGCCTTCTATCACCGCTCGCCGATCCTCAACGAGGAGCGCGACGACGTCCGCCGCTGGCGTGCCGCCACGGTGGTGTACGTGCGGCGCCAGCTCACACAGGCCCTGGACCTGATGGGCATCGAGGTGCCTGTCCGCATGTAGCGCGTCAGGCGGCGGGCGCCCGGGACCGAACCAGCAGCGCCACCACCTCGACGTGCGCCGTGTTCGGAAACAGATCGAACGCCTGCAGGCCGGCCAGGTCGTGCCCGGCGTCGCGGAGTGTCCGCAGATCCCGCGCCATGGTCGGGGGATCGCACGACACCAGCACCACGCGCGGGAACGCCAGCCTGACGATGCCCTGCACCGCCTCCCTGGACAGCCCGGTACGGGGTGGGTCGGCCACGAGCGTCGACTCGAGGGGCAACGCCGCCGCCCGCGGGACAGCCGCTGCGAGGTAGCGCTCGACCGGCACAGAGGCGACTGCGGTGTCTCCCGCGACCCTCGTCGCGTTCCACTCGAGGTCGGCGCCCGCCACCGGATCGCCTTCGACCAGCGTGACCGGGCCTCGGCCGGCCGCGGCCGCAAGCAGGCCGAACAGGCCGACGCCGGCGTACAGATCCACGACGGGACCGGGTGGAATCAGGCTGATGACGTGAGCAGCCAGCCGGTCGAGCAGGAACCGGTTGCCCTGGAAGAAGCCGCGCACGTCGCGGCGCAGCCGCACGGCGAGCCCCTGCGGATGTCCGGGCACCGCCACGTCGTCCTCGACCCATGACGACCCTCGCAGGGTCCTCGTCTCCAGGCGCTGCCGGAAGCCCGAATCGGGCGGTCGGGACAGGACGAATCCGGACAGCGCGCTGTCGAGCGCCGCCTCTTCGAACACCCCCGCATCGCCACGAGCGATCTCTACGTGGCAGACCCGCTCGCTGGCCGCCACGTTCTCCGCGACCTCCACGCTCACGACGTTCCCGAGATCCGCACGCGCGGCGAGCCGCTCGAGCCAGTCGCACGTGTCCTCGCGGAGCTGCCCGGTGCCGCGCGCGTGGCAGAGATCGTGGCTTTCTTCCCGGAAGAACCCCAGTCGCCCGCCGCGGGCGTGCAGCCTGGCACGCATGCGGTACCCGGACTCGGGCGAGCCCGCGACGTCCGGCGCCTCCGCAGGCGTCCTGCCGATCCGGCTCAGGGCATCGGCAATGACCTCGCCCTTCAGACGCAACTGCCGGTCGTAGGCGATGTGGGCGTAGACGTTGCCCCCACACCGCCAGTCGCCCACCGGCCCGCGCCGATCCGGTGACGAGGTCACCACGTCCACCGTCGTGGCGTACACCACGCCTTTGGCGGTGCGGTCCACGCGCGCCCGCACGCGCTCGCCGGGGATCGCGCCCCAGAGGAGCACGACACCGCCGGCGTGACGCGCCAGCATCCGGCCGCCCGCCACCGCCTTCTCGACGTCGAGGGTGAGGACGTTGTCGTCGCTCGCGCCTGTGCGGGAGGCCATGTCTTCCATCCGGGAGGGCCGGCCAGGGCCCTAACGCCGGCCCCCACAGGTGCCTCGCCCGACTCGCCCCATCCGCCCTACTCGCCCTACTCGCCCCATCCGCCCGACTCGCCCCATCCGCCCAAGCTGAGGACCAGCGTCGGCAGCTTGAGGCGTTCCCGCACGAGGCGATCCACGGCGGCCGCGTGCGCGCGGGCGTAGTGCTCACCGGTCATGCCTGCCCTGAACGGCGCGAGTTCGGCGTCGGCTTCCTCCTCGCAGGCAGGCAGGATAGTCGAGGCGACCGCGCCGCGAGCGGCGGCGGCGACGACGGCATCCAGCTCCCGCAGCCGATCGAGCAGCGCAGCTCTCGCCCGCCCGCGTGCGCCGTTGGCGCCGGCGCGCGCGGCATCCAGTTCCCGGATGACATCGTCCAGCACCGGGTGCAGCGCCGTGGCCTCTCCTGCACGGCACGCCGTCAGCCTGGCAATCACGCGGTCCAGATGGGACGCGAGCGACTCGCGGCGTCCGCCCGACACGGACGGCTCCCCGCCCTCCGCGTTCGCGGAACCCGTCGACACGCCAACCGCGCGGCGCCACTCGTCGAACGCCTCCAGCACGTCCGCGTCACAGAAGTCGATCTGCACCGGCCGTCGACGCGCGCGGGCCTGGTGCCGCGCCACCGTGCGGTCGATCCCCTGGAACGCCACGCGCAGCGGCACGCCCTTCGCCCGCCAGCCGCACACGCGCTCGAACGACGGCCCGACGATCCGGATCAGGTGGCCGTCGTTGCGGCGGCACAGGTGCGCTTCGACGGCACGGCAGTACTCGCCGTCGCTGCCGGCCCGATCGTCCGTCATCGCCAGCGCACCTCTCCTGCCACCAGACGCACCGGGCCTGCGGAGCCGGCGACCATCAGCGCTCCGCTGTCGTCGATGTCCTGCGCCACGCCGCGCCTCGTCCCGGACGCCTCGTCCCACTCGACTTCGCGCCCCATCCACCTCGCGGCCGCTGCCCTCCATGCCGAGCAGAGCGCTCCCCGCTCTCCCCGGCGGAGGCTCTCGTACCGCTGCCACAACTGCACCAGGCAGGCCGCCAGCACGTCGCCGCGATCAGGCGGACGGCCTGCCTCCCGCTCGATCGACGTGGCGAGCCCATCCACCTCGGGTGCCAGCCTCTGCGCTCTCAGGTTGATCCCGAACCCCAGTACCACGTGCTGTACGCCCTCTGCCGACGCTCCCGCTTCGGCCAGCACACCCGCGAGCTTGCGGTCCCCGACCCAGACGTCGTTCGGCCACTTCAGGCTGGGCTCGACGCCGGTGCTGTCGCGCACGCCCGCGGCGATCGCCACGCCGGCCGCCAGCGTCAGCAGCGGCACCACGTCTGGCGGCGGCCGAAGCACGATCGACGCGTACAGCCCGGCGCCCGGCGGCGAGCGCCAGGCGCGCCCGCGCCTGCCTCGCCCCGCCACCTGCGCATCGGCGACCACCAGCGCGCCTTCGGCGGCTCCGTTCGACGCCAGTTCACCGGCCAGATCGTTGGTCGAACCGATCGCCTCGCGCCAGAACAGCGGCGTGCCGAAGACACCCAGTCCCGGCCGGGCACGTTCGAGCGCGACGGCAATCGAGGTCGGCGACGCCGGTTCGTCGAAGTCCGAGTCGGCAACCATCGTGACGCAGGGGCTGACGCCGTCCTATGCAGGGTCGATCTCGAGGCTCATGTCGAGTGCGGGTGCCGAGTGCGTCAGGGCGCCGATGGACACCGCCGTCGCGCCGGTGGCGGCCAGCTCCTCCATCCGGGCCAGCGTGACCCCGCCGGAGATCTCGGTGGTGGCGCGCCCCTCGCAACGGCGCACCGCTTCGCGGATGTCGGCGGTCGTCATGTTGTCGAGCAGGACGGCCCGCGCTCCCGCCGCCAGCGCCTCGTCGAGCTCGCTCAGGCTCTGGACCTCGATCTCCACCTCGACCGGGACCTCGCCCTGCACGGCCCCGGCCCGGGCGAGCGCGGTGGTGACGCCTCCTGCGAGCCGCAGGTGGTTGTCCTTGATCAGGATCGCCGCATCCAGACTGGCGCGATGGTTCCTGCCGCCGCCGGCCCGCACGGCGTACTTCTCGAGCACGCGGAGCGTGGGCGTGGTCTTCCGGGTATCGAGCACCGTGATCGCGCCGCGCGCCGCGTCCACGAACGCCCGCGTCAGCGTGGCGATGCCGGACAGCCGCTGCAGGAGGTTCAGGGCCGTCCGTTCGGCGGTCAGCAGGCCGGCCGCCGACCCCCGGAGCAGGGCGATGACGCCGCCGGGCCGGCACCGCTCGCCATCGGGCACGCGCACGTCGCTCCACACACCGGGATCCATCTGGCGAAAGGCTTCCAGGGCCACCTCGATACCCGCCACCACGCCCGGAGCCCTGGCGAGAATCACGGCCTGCGCCTTCGCCCCACGCTCGATGAGGGCGTCGGTCGTCGCGTCCCCCCACCCAAGATCTTCGGCGAGGGCCCGCCGGACCGTCTCGCGATACAGCGCCGGGTCGAGCGGCTCGAGCGCGGCTGCGCTCACGGGGCGGCCTCTTCCTCGGCGAATTCGAGCTCCACCTCGCCCACATCGGCGAACGCGAGTGTCTGAATCCGGGTGGCCGCCTTGAAGTCGCGCTCGACAGCGGTGACCTCGCGGTGGGCGCCGGGCAGACAGGCCCGGGCGATGACGGCCTTCGGCGATCGCTTCACCAGCGTCCTGGCGCGCCGGACCTCGCCCAGCGCCAGCTGCGTCTTCGCGAACACGGCGACCGCCTCGGCATTCGCCTCGTACCCGCCGATCGGGCCGTCCACCTCGCCAGGCTCGGGCCAGGCCGCCCGGTGAATCGACCCCTCCTGCCACCAGGACCAGACCTCTTCCGTCACGAAGGGCAGGTACGGGGCGAACAGGCGCAGCATCGTCTTCAGCGCCACCAGCATGGCGCTGTTCGCGGACGCTGCGCCGGCCGGCCCGAAGTCGCCGTACCGTCGGGCCTTCACCAGCTCGAGGTAGTCGTCGCAGAACCCCCAGAAGAACCGCTCCGTGCGTTCGAGCACGCGTGCGTAGTCGTACGCATCCAGATCGTCGGTGGACTCCGCCACGAGCCGCGACAGGCTGGCGAGCATGCCGCGGTCGAGCGGCTCCACGATGGCGCCCTGCGGCTCCGCCTGCAGGAGCGCAAACCGCGAAGCGTTGAGCAGCTTGATCGCCAGCCGGCGCCCCACCTTCATCTGCGCGGGGTCGAACGCCGTGTCGGTTCCCGGCCGCGCGCTCGCCGCCCAGTAGCGCACGCCGTCCGACCCGTGCTCGTCGAGCAGGGCCCGCGGGGTGACGACGTTGCCCTTCGACTTCGACATCTTCTTCCGGTCGGGATCCAGCACCCAGCCCGAGATCGCCGCGTCCGACCAGGGCAGCGCGTCGTGGGCCACGTGGGACCGCAGCACGGTCGAGAAGAGCCACGTGCGGATGATGTCGTGCGCCTGCGGGCGCAGGTCCATCGGGAAGACGTGCGCGAAGAGATCCGGATCTTCGATCCGCCGGCCGGCGATCTCCGGCGTGAGCGACGACGTGGCCCACGTGTCCATGACGTCCGGATCGCCTGAGAAGCCGCCCGGCCGGTCGCGTTGCTCCGCCCCGAAGCCCTCCGGCAGGTCGGTTGACGGATCGATCGGCAGTCGCGCTCTCGCCGGCAGGATCGGCCGCGCGTGGTCCACCACGCCGTCTTCCCCGACGACGTACCACACCGGGAACGGCACACCGAAGAACCGCTGGCGGCTGATGCACCAGTCGCCGGCCAGCCCCTGCACCCAGTTCTCCAGCCGCGCGCGCATGTACTCCGGGTGCCAGCGCAGTTCACGAGCCCGGGCCAGCAGCGCGCCGGCATGGTCCGTCGTGCGGATGAACCACTGCCGGCTCGTGATGATCTCGAGCGGCCGATCGCCCTTCTCGAAGAACTTCACGGCGTGCGTCACCGGCCGCGGCTCGCCGATCAGGTCGCCGGACTCACGCAGCAGCTCCACGACCACGGCTCTGGCCTTCGACGCCGACAGCCCCGCCATCCGGTCGTACGCGGTCTGCGCCCGCCCGGCATCGACGCTCTCCCACCCCGGCGCCCCCCACGCCACGGGCCGGAGGGCCCCGTTCGGCTGGATGATCGCGCGCACGGGCAGGGCCAGCTCGCGCCACCACGCCACGTCCGTTACGTCGCCGAACGTGCAGATCATCGCGATGCCGCTTCCCTTTCCGGGATCCGCCAGCGCATGCGGCCGGATCGGCACGCGCACGCCGAAGAGCGGCGTGACGACGTCGCTGTCGAAGAGCGGGCGGTACCGTTCGTCATCCGGATGCGCCACGAGCGCGACGCACGCCGGGAGCAGCTCCGGCCGGGTCGTTTCAATCTCGACCGCGCCGCGACCACCCGGTCCGCCGTCCACCCGCTCGAACCTGATGCGGTGGTACGCCCCCGTCTGCTCCCGATCCTCCAGCTCGGCCTGGGCCACGGCCGTGCGGAAGTCCACATCCCACAACGTTGGCGCCTCGAGCTGATAGGCCTGCCCGCTCGCGAGCAGGTCAAGGAACGACGCCTGCGAGATCGCCTGCGACTGCCTGTCGATCGTCGCGTAGGTGTACGACCAGTCCACCGACAACCCGAGCTGCCGCCACAGGTCTTCGAAGGCACGCTCATCCTCGGCGGTCAGGCGCGAACACAGCTCCACGAAGTTGGGCCGCGAGACGGCCAGTGGCTGCCTGCCGGGCGTCTCCGGGGGCGCGAAGGCCGGGTCGAACGGCAGTGACGGATCGCATTTCACACCGTAGTAGTTCTGCACCCGGCGCTCCGTCGGCAGCCCGTTGTCGTCCCACCCCATCGGGTAGAACACCGCCCGGCCACGCATCCGCTGGAACCGGGCGATCACGTCCGTGTGCGTGTAGGAGAACACGTGGCCGACGTGCAGCGAGCCGCTGACAGTGGGCGGGGGCGTGTCGATGGCGAACACCCGCTCGGCGGGCGCCGCGCGGTCGAAGTGAAACGTGCCGTCGCGCTCCCAGCGCTCACGCCACTTCGCTTCCAGCCCTTCCAGGGCCGGCTTCTCGGGCAATGTGATTCGGGTCACGATGATGTGGGGCGGGCCGTCCGGCCGTCGACGCGGCCCGGATGGCTCACAGGCCTTCCGATGCCCGGCGTCTGGCCTGCTCGACTTCCTCGCGAAGGACCTCGCGCGCGAGATCCGCCACCACGCCTGCGACGGCGTCCCGCAAGGCCGATGTGTTCACGCGCTCCATGATGCGCTCGACGGTGCGCTCGATCAGGATCTCGTCTCCGGCCCGCAGCCTGACGCGAAGCGGGCGACGGGCGACCGCGCCCTCCTCTGCCGCAAGCATCGCAGCGAACGCATCGGCCAGTGACGGTTCCGGATCTTCGCCCGCAGCCGGCCTGGCTTTCGGCTCTACCGGTGGCCGCTCCACTGCGGGTGCATCGGCTCGTGTCGGAGGCGCGGGCGGCGGGACGGCCATCGCCGACGCCGCAGCCTCCACGGGTGCAGGCTGCGACGGCAGTGCTGCAGGCGCGACCGGAACGCTGGCAGCCGCGGCT